>NZ_CP179732.1:1686867-2024241 GCF_047426745.1 Macrococcus equi
TATAATTTGTTCTGCAAGTTCAACGATTTTTTCATCTTTCAGATTTTTAGAATCCATCACACCTAATATTTTTAATATTTCTGCATTTCTTTTAGAGACATAACTAGCAACAACAGTCATAGGACCAAAGTAATCACCTGATCCTGCTTCGTCACTACCGATACAATTGAAGATGTCATAAGCAGTCATACTTACAGACTTTTTCTTCGTAGGACTACTCCCGGATATTTTTATGTTTGCTTTCATAAGTAGGCTTTGAGCTAGCGCTTCACTATTACCACCTTGGACCATAAATTTGTTTGAGTTATATATTGTAACGGTATGTCCTTCTATTTTCTTGCGGTATTTTGAACCGGGGGGTAAAGTTGACTCACTTTCGGGTAATATACTGATTAATTTTAATACACTGTCTTTATCCAATTGCTGAACTTTTGAACTCATTATTGTTTCACTCCGTAAATTTTGGTCAGTTGTATGTTTTTATTGTATAACATCCTCTAAAAATGGTAACATAAACATTAATAAAAGACGATGTTGGAGTGATTTTATGGGAGAATTTAAAAATCGTATCACTGTAACAATATATGACCAACATTATACTATTATAGGTGAGGATGAGCCGAGTCATATCAGACACGTAGCAAGTCTTGTAGATGATCGAATAAATGAAATTGCTCGGATGAGTGCAGGGCTGGACACTTCTCGTAAGGCAGTACTTGCTGCAGTTAATATAATGGATGATTATGTGAAGTTACAAGAAGAATATGAGTTATTAAAACAAAAGCTAATTTCTATAGAAAGAACAGGCGAACAAAATGATTAATGTAATATTATTGTTTTTCTTAATTCTGGGGACTGTTATAGGATTAAGAAGAGGATTTATTCTGCAGTCACTACATTTAATCGGTACAATTGGCGCGTTCATTATCGCGCGTATGTACTATGCAGCTCTTGCTAAGCATCTTGTACTGATCATACCTTTTCCTTCAGCCGAAGGACATTATCAGTCTCATTTTTTAAATATGGTTACTAATGAGATGACGTTTTATAATGTTGTCAGCTTCATCATTATCTTTTTTGTCAGTAAGGTACTGCTACAGATGGTGGCAACAGTATTCGATTACATCGCACAGTTACCCATACTTAAACAGATGAATGCTGCATTAGGCGCACTACTTGGTTTTATTGAATGCTATTTATTACTTTTCATCGTACTTTTTTTGTTTGCGATGATGCCTAATGGATGGATACAAGACCATTTAGAAGGAAGTTTTATCTCTAACATCATCGTAAATTATACGCCTGTTATAAGCGGTATCGCAAAATCATGGTGGGAAAATATCGGTATGATTCACATATTCAAATAAAGTCATAGGCAAAATGTGTCTATGACTTTTATTATGGAGGGAAATAATTTGATAAATAAAAAGGAATATATTAAATATTTAGAAACGATTGCAACTTATCTGGAATTAGCAGGCGAAAATCCTTTTAAAATTTCTGCTTATCGCAAAGCTGCTGCAAATATTGAAACATATCAAGGAGATATTAATACATTAGATAAATTTACTGAAATTAAAGGTGTCGGAAAAGGTGTGGCTGAGGTACTTGAGGATATAAAAGCAAACGGGGAATCCTCTCTTTTATTAACACTAAAAGAAGCAACTCCGCCCGGTCTCATTCAGATGCTTAAAATAAGAAATTTGGGTGCTAAAAAAATAGTAAAGATCAATGCGGCATTAGGCATTGATAATGTTGAGGACTTAAAGCAAGCATGTCTGAATCATAAAATAAGCGCACTTCCTGGTTTTGGGAAAAAGAGTGAAGAGAATATCTATAAAGCGATTGAAGAAATGCTTTCGATGACTGAACGTTTAAGTATTCATCAGATGCATCTTTTTACTGCAATGATTGATCGTTATCTATCACAATCTAATGATATTAATAAATTTCAAGCAACAGGAAGTTTTAGACGTAAGAATGAGTTCTCTGGTGACATTGATTATATCATTCAGACTGAAGATAGAGCGGCTGTTAGTCATTATATAAGTCAGGCTCCTTTTATTAAGGAAGTTGAGTTACAAGGAAATGAAAAGATAACAGTGCAGGTTGAAAGAGATGACTTGATCACTACTGCAGATTTCAGATTTACTGATCAGGCAGGATATGCACACATGCTTCAACATTTTACAGGTAGTAAAGAACATAATATTCGTATTCGCCAGCTCGCCAAAAAGAAGCATGAAAAAATCAGTGAATATGGCATTACAAAAGAAGATGGTACACTGATTCAATACGCATCAGAAAAAGAAATATACAATCATTTTAATGTTAATTTTATACCGCCAGAGATGAGAACGGACGGTTCAGAATTTGAGTTAGAGTGTATGGATGAAATTATTACAATACATGATATAAAAGGTGATATCCATATGCATACTACTTACAGTGATGGTGCGCATACGATTGAACAGATGGTCGAAGCAGCGATTGACAAAGGATATGAATATATCGCAATTACAGATCACTCTAAAAGTTTATATGTAGCAAACGGACTTTCAGAAGAACGTTTACTTGAGCAAAATGCTTTGATAAAGTCGTTAAATAAACAATATAATGAGATTGACATCTATTCAGGGATAGAAATGGATATTTTACCTGATGGTTCGATGGATTATAGTGATGATGTATTAAAAGAACTTGATTATGTTATAGGGGCAATACATCAGGCACTTACACAGTCTGAAGAGGATATCATGAAAAGACTGATCAATGCCTGTCATAATCCTCATGTTAGACATATTGCACATCCAACTGGACGTTTGATTGGCAGAAGAAATGGATATGCTGTTGATATTGAAACTTTAATAAATGTTGCAAAAGAAACGAATACAGCGCTTGAAATCAACGCACATCCAATGCGTTTAGATTTATCATCAGATATATTAAGACAATATCCAGGTATACAACTAACCATTAATACAGATGCACATGCGATAAATCAGCTTGATTTGATGACTTATGGCGTAGGAACTGCCATAAAAGGTAGGGTAAAACGAAATCAGGTCATTAATACGATGGACCGCGAAGCATTTAAACAATGGGTAACAAAAGGGAAGTAAATATAATGAATAAAAAAGCATTAAGTATATTAGAATATGACAAAATCATAAAAAATGTTATGGAATATGCTCAAAATGAATTATCAGAGCGCATCTTAAACACAACGCACCCCACATCAGATATTAATGAAATCAACGAAATGTTTGAAAGGCTTGAAGAAGCACGGTTGATTGAAATGGGACAAAGTGAACCGGGCATGAGTATGTTATCAGATATTGATGGTCTTGTGCGACGTGCGGTTATTGGATCAGTATTATCGGTTATCGAGCTCAATAAAATTAAACATAATATCAAAGTCATTAATCGATACAAGACTTATATCTTCAATCAATTTGAAGAAAGAGAACTAGAAATTCCCATTATTTATCATCAGCTAAAAAACTTACCGACAATTACTGAGCTTGCAGAATCTATTCAGTCAAAATGTGATGAAACAAGTTTGTATGATAATGCTTCAGCTGAACTTGCTCAAATTCGTCAGGAAATGAACCGAATCAATCGTAAGATTAAAGAAAAACTTGAACAAATAGTTCGAAGCTCTAATAATCAGAAAAAATTATCTGATGCAATCGTTACAGTGCGTAATGGCCGTCAGGTTATTCCTGTGCGAAGTGAGTATAAGCAGGATTTTCCGGGTATCGTTCACGATACTTCATCGAGTGGACAGACATTTTATATTGAACCAAATAGTATTGTTCAATTATCAACTGAACTCAGCAGTGTTACACATAGAGAACAGGAGGAAGTTGAACGAATCCTGTATGAATTAACGAATGAAGTCGCAGAATACGATAATGCTTTAACGTACTCAACAAAAGTACTTGCTGATTTTGATGTACTGCTTGCGAAAGCAAAGTATGGCAATCGAAATAAAATGGTGATGCCAAATATTGCTGAGGAACGTACGATTGATTTACCGAAAGCCTGGCATCCTATGTTGCCAAAAGAGACGGTTGTAAAGAATAATATTGTCTTCTATCCGGACATTCATTCGGTGATTATTACCGGACCAAATACCGGTGGTAAAACTGTAACACTAAAAACAACAGGCTTAATCATTTTAATGGCTCAAAGTGGCATGATGATTCCCGCATTTGAAGGAGCTACCATAAGTGTATTTGATGAAGTATTTTGTGATATCGGAGATGAACAGTCAATTGAACAGTCACTTTCAACATTTTCTAGTCATATGACAAATATTGTATCAATTTTAGAAAATATGACTGAAAACAGCTTTGTGATGTTTGATGAGCTTGGTGCCGGTACTGATCCTGCTGAAGGTGCGGCACTTGCCATGAGCATTCTTGATCGCTGCTTAAATCGTGGAGTGATGACGATGGCAACGACTCATTATCCTGAACTTAAGGCGTACAGCTATAACCGTGAACATGTGATGAATGCCAGTGTTGAATTTGATGTTGAGTCACTCAGTCCAACATATCGATTGCTCATGGGTATCCCTGGTAAAAGTAATGCCTTTGATATCGCTAAAAAACTAGGACTGGATTTATCTATTATTAAAGAAGCGCGTCAGATGATTAATATGGATAACAAAGAAATAGATAATATGATTGCATCACTTGAAAAAAATGCGAAACAAATAGAAGATGACCGTGTGCTTACTGAAAATCTTAAGCTTGAAGCACAGTCTTTACATAAAGATTTGAATAAAGCATTTACAAGTTATGAGAAACAGAAAGAAAATTTAATTGAAAATGCTAAGCAACAAGCAAATGATATTGTAAAGAAAGCAGAGAAAGAAGCTGACGAATTATTAAAACAGCTACGTGAATTAAAGTCAAACGCAGATATTAAAGAAAATGAGCTTATTGAACAACGTTCAAAACTTTCAGGAATGTATCATGAAACAAAGATTAAAGAAAATAAGAAGTCACAGAAAGATGAGATTATTGAAAAAGGTGACCACGTTAAAGTGTTAAGTTATGGTCAAAAGGGAGTTATCCTGGAAGTTGATGGAGACGAAGCGGTTGTTCAGATGGGCATTATAAAAATGAAATTACCTTTGAATGAATTAGAAAAAGAGAAAGCACCAAAACAAGAAAAAGTACGTGTTGTACCTCGTGCCAATCGTCAAACGATTAAAATGGAACTTGATATACGCGGAGAACGTTATGAAGATGCTTTATATAAAGTTGAACAATATTTAGATCAGGCAATATTGTCTAATTATAGTCAGGTAACCATCATTCACGGAAAAGGAACGGGTGCACTGCAAAAAGGTGTTCAACAGTTTTTAAGAAAATCAAAAGCAGTTAATTCATTTAGAGGTGGCATGCCTTCTGAAGGCGGATTTGGTGTAACGGTTGTTGAATTAAAATAAAAAGGTAGTGATGAATTGGATAATTTTGATATGTATAAGCTTGCAAAAGTACTTATTGTAGTGTCAGTACTGATGTTACTTGCAGGAATGGTTTATTTATTTGTTGCTTTGTAAGTCGGGTGAGCAAAATGTGTGACCTATACAACTAATTTTGCTATACTCCATTTATATCGCATAAGCTAATTACTAGGAGGATTATAAATATGGCTATTATTACTGGAACAGATACAAATTTTGAAGAAAATATTAAAGAAGGTGTTACTTTAGTTGATTTTTGGGCACCTTGGTGTGGACCTTGTAAGATGATTGCACCTGTATTAGAAGATTTAGCAAAAGACGTAGAAGGCAAAGCTAACATCGTAAAAGTTGACGTTGATGAAAACCAAGCGACTGCTGCTAAATTTGAAGTTATGAGTATTCCTACTTTAATCGTATTTAAAGATGGACAAGCAGTTGATAAAGTTGTTGGTTTCCAACCTAAAGAACAATTACAAGCTGTTTTAGAAAAACATTACTAAGATGTAGCTGAAAATAAAATTTTTTAAGAGTGAAATCTTTTGATTTTGCTCTTTTTTTATGGTTATAATTTTTGAAATATAAAGAGTGGTGAATCGTATGGAAGATTATGAATTGAAGATTAAAAGAAAACTAGCTGTCTTACCCAATGAACCGGGTTGTTATCAAATGAAAGATAAAAATAATCAAATTATCTATGTTGGTAAAGCGAAGAACCTACGTAATCGGGTCAGATCATATTTTACAGGTGCGCATGATGAAAAAACGACACGTCTTGTACTTGAAATACGTGATTTTGAGTTTATAGTAACCAATACAGAAATAGAATCTTTGCTGCTTGAATTAACGCTGATAAAAAAATATTATCCTAGATTCAATATAATGCTGAAAGATGATAAAAGTTATCCGTTTATAAAAATTACAAATGAAAAACACCCAAAGTTATTAGTAACACGTACAGTAAAAAAGAATAGCGGGAAATACTTTGGACCCTATCCGAATGCATATGCTGCACATGAAACGAAAAAACTTTTAGATCGTATCATACCATTTAGAAAGTGTAAAAACCTTCCGGATAAATTATGTCTGTACTATCATATCGGTCAATGTCTGGGACCGTGTGTATATAATGTTGAAGAAGCAGAGTATCGTCGTTATATACAGATTGTTACAGACTTTTTAAACGGACAGGATACAGCAATAGTAGATGACCTGCGAGAAAAGATGCACGAACGCGCAGAAAATCTACAGTTTGAGGAAGCAAAGGAATATCGTGATTTAATTGCACATGTTGAATCATTAATGTTTAAGCAAAAGATGATGACTAGCGATATGACTACAAGAGATATATTTGGCTATGCTGTCGATAAAGGGTGGATGTGTATTCAGGTATTTTTCGTCAGACAAGGTAATCTTATTGAACGCAAAGTAACGATGATTCCATTAATTGATGATTCTAAGTCACATTTTTACAATTTTATCGGTCAATTTTACGGCCTTGCAGAAAATATTTTGCCAGCAGAAGTACATGTGCCTACAGGATTGAATCTTGAGATGATTCAATCAGTTGTTGAAACAAAAGTAATTCAACCTCAACGTGGTAAGAAAAAAGAGATGGTTGATCTTGCTGTAAAAAATGCACAAATTGCGCTTTCCAATAAATTTGAAATAATTGAACGTGATGAAGAACGTACCATTAAAGCGATTGAAGAACTCGGCAATGCAATGGGGATTGAAACACCAGTAAGAATAGAAGCTTTCGATAACTCAAATATACAAGGGGTGGACCCGGTTGCTGCTATGGTATGCTTTATTGACGGAAAGCCAAGTAAGCGTGATTACCGAAAATATAAAATAAAAACTGTCACAGGACCCGACGATTATGAAAGTATGCGAGAAGTAGTGAGAAGGAGATATGCTCGGGTCTTAAAAGAAAACTTACCCTTACCTGATCTCATCGTTGTAGATGGAGGTAAAGGTCATATGAGTAGTGTTATTGATGTATTGGTGAATGAACTCAATCTGGATATTCCTGTAGCAGGACTTAAGAAAAATGATAAACATATGACTGCAGAGTTATTATACGGGGAAGATTTTGATGTTATCCCGCTCAACAAAAAGAGTCAAAGTTTCTATTTACTACAGCGTATTCAGGATGAGGTGCATAGGTTTGCAATTACATTTCATCGCAATACACGAAGAAAGACGGGGTTATCGTCGCAGCTCGACAGTATTGAAGGCATTGGTCCAAAACGTAAATTAATGCTTATGAAACATTTTGGTTCGGTTAAAAGGATTAAAGAGGCAACGATCGAAGAGATAAATCAAATAGGTGTACCGATTAAATTAGCCACAGAAATTCATAATACTTTAAATGGAGAAAGTCAGCACAAAAGCGAATCAATAAAATGATAAATAATGTTTGTGAAATAATTTAATTGAGAATCATTTTCATATGCCACAGCAGGTTAAAGAGTGGTACAATGATGATGAAAATTAAATTTCACAAACTTTTTTTTATACTAAAATGTAATCGGTTTCTTGATTTACCGTATGAACAGGCGTATTATTGAATTTGTGAATTTACTTAAAAGAATCTAGGGGGGACTTCGATTGGCAAGCTCAGAAAAATCATTTGCACTACGTAGGTTACATTCTTTACTTGGGGTAATTCCATTAGGTGTTTTCTTAATTCAGCACTTAGTGATTAACCATTTTGCGGTAAACAGTCCAGAAGCTTTTAATAAAGCGAGTGACTTCATGTGGAATTTACCGTTTAAAATTGTTTTGGAAACAGTCGTGATCTACTTACCAATTTTATTCCACGCGATTTATGGTGTGTATATTGCTTTTACGTCTAAGAATAACGTCATGCACTATTCAACATTTAGAAACTGGATGTTCTTATTACAACGTTTCACGGGAATTGTGGCGTTTATCTTTATCGCAATCCACGTATGGCAAACGCGTGTACAGGCAGCATTAGGTCATCATATTAACTATGATATGATGCATGACATTTTTACGAATCCAATTAATTTAATTGGTTATGTAATCGGTATTGTAAGTGTTATCTTCCATTTTTCTAATGGATTATGGTCATTTGCAGTAAGTTGGGGTATTACACAATCTGATCGTTCACAAAAAATCATGGCTTATGTTTCATTTGCAGCATTTTTAGTGATTACTTTTATCGGATTACGTGCTTTATTTGCATTTATTTAGGATAAGAAATTTAGGGGAGTGACAATATAATGGCAAAAAGTAATATCATTGTTGTCGGCGGCGGTTTAGCAGGTTTAATGGCAACGATTAAAGCAGCAGAAGCAGGTACAAGTGTTGATCTATTCTCTTTAGTACCAGTTAAACGTTCTCACTCAGTGTGTGCTCAAGGCGGTATTAATGGTGCGGTTAATACAAAGGGTGAAGGAGACTCACCTTTAATTCACTTTGATGATACTGTATATGGGGGAGATTTCTTAGCGAATCAACCACCTGTTAAAGCAATGACAGCAGCTGCACCAGGCATCATTCATTTATTAGACCGTATGGGTGTAATGTTCAACCGTACTCCAGAAGGATTACTTGATTTCCGTCGTTTCGGTGGAACACTATATCACCGTACTGCATTCGCAGGTGCTACAACAGGGCAACAATTATTATATGCATTAGATGAACAAGTACGTAAGTTTGAAGTTGAAGGATTAGTTACGAAATACGAAGGATGGGAATTCCTTGGTGCTGTCTTAGATGATGAAGGCGCAGCACGTGGTATCGTCGCTCAAAACTTAACAACTTCTGAGATTAAATCATTCGGTTCAGATGCCGTTATTATGGCTACAGGTGGACCTGGTATTATCTTCGGAAAATCTACAAACTCAATGATCAATACAGGTTCTGCTGCATCAGTAGTGTATCAACAAGGTGCAATCTATGCGAATGGTGAATTTATCCAGATTCATCCGACTGCTATTCCTGGTGATGATAAATTACGTTTAATGAGTGAGTCTGCACGTGGTGAAGGTGGACGTGTATGGACATATAAAGACGGTAAACCTTGGTACTTCTTAGAAGAGAAATACCCAGACTACGGTAACTTAGTACCGCGTGATATCGCAACACGTGAAATCTTCGATGTGTGCGTAAACCAAAAATTAGGTATTAATGGTGAAAACATGGTATACCTTGATTTGAGTCATAAAGATGCACATGAATTAGACGTTAAATTAGGTGGTATCATCGAAATTTACGAAAAATTCACTGGAGATGACCCACGTAAAGTACCTATGAAAATCTTCCCAGCAGTACATTACTCAATGGGTGGTATTTGGGTAGATTACGATCAAATGACGAATATCCCTGGATTATTCGCTGCAGGTGAATGTGATTACTCTCAACACGGTGGTAACCGATTAGGGGCGAACTCATTATTATCAGCAATTTACGGTGGTATGGTTGCAGGACCAAACGCAATTAAATACGTTAAAGGCCTTGAAAAATCATACACTGACCTACCTGAAGAAATCTATTCACGCAAAGTTGAAGAAGAACAAAAACGTTTTGATGCTTTACTGAATATGAAAGGTACAGAAAACGCTTATAAATTACACAAAGAGCTTGGTGAAATTATGACAGCTAACGTTACTGTAGTACGTCATAACGATCGATTGCTTGAAACAGATAAGAAAATCGTTGAATTAATGGAGCGCTATCATAACATTGATATGGAAGATACAGCATTATGGAGCAACCAGGCAGTATTCTTTACGCGTCAATTATGGAATATGTTAGTACTTGCGCGTGTGATGACAATTGGTGCTTACAACCGAAATGAATCACGTGGTGCACATTACAAACCTGAATTCCCTGAACGTAATGATGAAGAATGGTTGAAAACAACGATGGCGAAATTTAAAGGCGCAAAAGAAGCACCAGAATTCTTCTATGAGCCTGTTGATGTAAGCTTAATTCCGCCACGTGTTCGTGATTACTCTAAGAAATCTAAAGGAGGTAAATAATCATGGCTGAAAAAACAATCAAATTGATTATCACACGTCAAAAAGATCAAAATTCTAAGCCTTACGAAGAAACGTTCGTGATTCCTTACCGTCCTAATATGAACGTTATCGCAGCACTGATGGAAATTCAGCGTAATCCTGTTAATGAACGCGGAGAAAAAACAACTCCTGTTACTTGGGATATGAACTGTCTTGAGGAAGTGTGTGGTGCTTGTTCTATGGTTGTTAATGGTAAAGCACGTCAATCATGTTCTACAATCATTGATACATTAGAACAACCGATTCGATTAGCGCCTATGGCTACATTCCCTGTAGTGCGTGACTTACAAGTGGATCGTTCAAGAATGTTCGATAACTTAAAACGCGTTAAAGCTTGGGTACCGATCGATGGTACTTATGATTTAGGACCTGGGCCACGTATGCCTGAGAAGAAGCGTCAAACAGCATATGAACTTTCTAAATGTATGACTTGTGGGGTATGTTTAGAAGTATGTCCAAACGTGAATGCGAACTCTAAATTTATGGGAGCGCAGGCAATTTCACAAGTACGTTTATTCAACTTACATCCAACAGGAAGCATGAATAAAGATGAAAGATTGCATGCATTAATGGAAGAAGGCGGACTTGCTGAATGTGGTAACTCACAAAACTGTGTGAGAAGCTGTCCAAAAGGAATTCCACTTACAACATCAATTGCTGCAATGAACCGTGAAGCAACATTCCAGATGTTCAAATCATTCTTTGGTTCAGACCATCAGGTAAACTAAGAGGCAATCTGAAATGCGCTTTGGACCGAACAAATTGGAAGCAACGCCAAGAAAATCGTTCTTTGATTTCATAGGTGTTGGTGAAATTTGACGAGGTCCAGCATTGAAGATGCCGTTTCAACTAAGAGGCAATCTGAAATGCGCTTTGGACCGAACAAATTGGAAGCAACACCAAGAAAATCGTTCTTTGATTTCATAGGTGTTGGTGAAATTTGACGAGGTCCAGCATTGAAGATGCCGTTTCAACTAAGAGGCAATCTGAAATGCGCTTAACATATGCAAAAAGGTTTTGAGAGTTATATTTATCTCAAAACCTTTTTTTATTTTGCCAATATTTGATATGATAACTTTAAAGGTGAATAGAGGTGTTTACATGTGGATAAAGCGATGGTTACATTAGAATATGAATTAAGACGGTTAGCCGATATCATAAAAAATGAAGGTCGAAGCGAACTGGTTAAACATGATATTACAGATACGCAGTTTATGGCGATTCAATGGATTAAAGAGGCAGGTCCTCTTAATATCGGAACGCTTGCAAAACATATGAATCTGGCGATTTCATCTACATCTGAATTAGTAGACGCACTTAGTAAAAATGGTTTTGCTGAGAGAGTTAAAAGTATAGAGGATCGCCGTAAAGTAAGCATCCAGTTAACGCCTAAAGGTTTATCAATCATCGATGCTGTTATTCTGAAGAGAAGAAAGTATTTGAGCGGTTTAGTAGAAAAGAGTATCGATGATGATTTACCAATACTCATTGACCAAATACATAAGTTGTACAGTGCAACAGAAGAAGGTGGAAATTAGTGTCAGCTCCAATCGGTGTGATTGATTCAGGAGTAGGAGGGTTAACGGTCGCTAAAGAGATTATGCGACAACTTCCTAATGAATCAATTTGTTATTTAGGAGATGTAAGTCGTTGCCCATATGGGCCACGTCCTCCTGAGCAAGTTCGTGATTTTACGATTCAACTTGCAGAGTTTTTACTTACTAAAAATATTAAAATGCTCGTTATAGCATGTAACACAGCAACTGCTGTAGCTTTAGAACCATTACAGAAGATGCTCTCGATACCAGTCATCGGTGTCATTGAGCCAGGTGCCAGAACGGCCATCATGACGACGTCGAATAATCATGTTCTTGTACTGGGGACAGAAGGTACTATAAAATCAGAAGCTTACCGAAAAAAAATAAAATCAATCAATCCTAAAATAGAAGTGAATGGTGTGAGTTGTCCTGGTTTTGTGCCATTAGTAGAACAAGTAAGATATAAAGACCCTACAATTTCAAATATCGTTATTCACCAAACATTAAGAAACTGGCGTCATGATAAAAGTGATACAGTTATCCTTGGTTGTACACATTATCCGTTATTGCAAGGATATATCGAAAAGTATTTTGATGGTGAGAAGAAAGTTATATCATCTGGATTAGAAACAGCCCGAGAGGTAAGTGCTCTCTTGACATTTAGTCAGGATCACGCGAAGTATAGTGAATTACCGAAACATGAATTTTATGTTAATGGTGATACCGAAAAATTTTCGAGAATTGCTAAAGAGTGGTTGAATGATGAAGATTTACAAATAACATCTATACATTTGGAGGACATATGAGAGATATCGTAATAGCTACTGGAAACGAAGGAAAGATTAATGACTTTAAGCACATATTTAAAGACTATAATGTGATAGGCATAAAATCGTTATTACCAGACTTTGATGTAGAAGAAACAGGGACTACTTTTGAACAAAATGCTGCGTTAAAAGCAGAGCATGGTTCAAAATTACTGAATAAGATAGTTATCAGTGATGATTCAGGATTAGAGGTAGACGCCTTAAATAATGCGCCGGGTGTCTATTCTGCGCGTTATTCAGGTGAAGGTGCAACGGATGCATCAAACTTACAACTTGTCCTGGACAATATGAAGGATAAGGAAGACCGACGTGCAAGATTCGTCTGTGTGATAGCAGTGAGTATTCCTGGTGAAGCAACTCAAACCTTTAGGGGTGAGGTAGAAGGTGAGTTATTATATGAACCTAAGGGGGAAAACGGATTTGGTTATGACCCTATTTTCTATATTGCGAATCAAGGAAAGACAACTGCACAGATGACAGGTGAAGAGAAAGCACAAATATCACATCGTGGTAAGGCGATCCAAAAAATGCTTGATTCAGGCATTATCTAAGGAGGCATAATGATGAAATTAGTCGTAGTTAGTGATAATCATTCTCTAAAGCATATACTGACTGATATTGTAGCGATACATGATGACGCAGATGTATATATTCATTTGGGAGATTCAGAATTTGATTATCGTTCTGCTGAATTACGAGAGTATATCAAGATTAGAGGAAATTGTGATTACAGTAAAGACTTCCATGAGGAATCTGTACTTCAGCTGGAAGATGTTAACCTATTTTTAACACATGGTCATCTCTATCATGTAGGGCAAGGGCGAGAAATGTTAGCGAAAGCAGCACAGGATAATCATTGTAAGATTGCATTGTATGGCCATTTGCATGTCAAACGTATAGAGACAATAGATAACGTAATATGTATTAATCCTGGATCGATTGCTCAATCTAGGAGTGACGACGCAGAAACTTATGCAATTTTAGAATTAAAAGATAATGAATTGAAAGTATCATTTTACAATCAACAGCACCAGTTAGTTGAAAATGAAACTTTAGTTATCCAATAGTTTTAAACAATAAAAATTAAGATTGTATAGATACAATCTTAATTTTTATTGTTATTTATGATTAATTGTGTAAATGTACTATAATTAATGAATGGTTTTAGCTAATTACTCTTGAAATGTTATTGACTTTATATATCAAGATTGATTATAATTAATCTTGTCTTAAAAATTATGTCCTGGTAGCTCAGCTGGATAGAGCAACGGCCTTCTAAGCCGTCGGTCGGGGGTTCGAATCCCTCCCAGGACGTCCATTACTAAGTTATACTAATTTAGTTTATCCTCCGATTACTTGGAGGATTTTTTTGTTTTTATAGTTACAATAATATTTTAAAAAAGTGAGGCCACTGAAAACTTTTCAGCGGCCTCACTTTTTATTGAATAATATTGCTTAATTTTATTTTAAATCAATGATTTCTGTTTCTGTACCGAAAAACCCAGTTGCTACTTCTAGTTGTTTATCAGGAGCATCAGCCATCGCTTTTGAAATATCAAACACTACTTTACCTTTTGAAGTGCTATCAGGATTTAATTGTTCTAAGAAGAATGAATTTTGGATTGTTCCATCTTCACTTTGATTAGCTGATGTAGAAGCTGCGGCATCTGCTTCTAAAGTTTTTCCTTTAGTAAGTAACTTGAATAATGAACTATCCACCGTAATTGCTTCATCACCATTATTCTTAACTTCAAGATCAATAACAACAAAAGTATCTTTAGCTTTTTCAGGTAATGCAGATGGTCCTACTGATGTAGCAGTCGTTACGTTATTAATTTTGTATTGCATTTTACCTACCTTAACAATGTCACCAATTTTATAAGCTTGTTTAACCGTTTTATCATTTTTTATATCTTTGCTATTTGTCGATTCATCACTTGAACCTTTTTCTTCACTAACTGATAGGAATAATGCAGAACATGCTCCTATAAGAATAGCAATTAATAAAAGACCTAAACAACCTAGCAGTAAAGGATTACGCTTCTTTTTCGGTGCGTCTCGATATATCACGCGTTCTCCTTTTTCGTTGTACAAAACTTCTTCATGATGAACTTTTCTAGCCATTTTAAACATCTCCCTTTGTTTGATTTAAGAAACGATTTAAATTGGAAGCACCTTAAAACGTTTCATAATCATATTATATATGATTTATGTGTAGTTTTTGTATCGTTTTTCTAAAATCTAACAAAATAGTGATCTATCTCTGCAATTTTTTAAATACATTACTAATACTGTCTTCGAATATGAGCGCGTCATATCGAACGGTTCTAAGGGGTGTTTTGTTGATGACAACAAGATTTTCACCTTGAAACAGATCAACAAATCCTGCTGCAGGATAAACTGATAATGAAGTACCAGCGACAATCAGCATATCTGCTTGCTTTATTGCCTGAATTGCTTGTTCGATTGTGTTACTATCTAATGCTTCTTCATACATCACGATGTCAGGTCTTACAATTCCTGAGTCTTTTGGACATCTTGGAATGCCGTCATGATCTAATTTAAGTTCATCTAATGTGTAGTTTTCATTACATTCCAGACAATAGTTATTTTTTACTGTGCCATGCAGCTCGAGTACGTTGGTTGAGCCTGCTGCTTGATGGAGACCGTCGATATTTTGAGTAATGATTGTAATCTCTTTACCGCTATCCTCTAATGTTTTTAAATATGTATGTGCCAGGTTAGGTAAGGCATCGGGATATACTAACTTATCAAAATGAAAGCCGAAATATTGTTTTGGATAGCGTTTAAAGAATGAATGAGAAATGATTTGCTCCGGTGAGTAATCAGTATTTGTTTCCTGCATAAATATTCCGTTAGCAGAGCGAAAGTCAGGTATCCCACTTTCAGTAGAAACTCCAGCGCCTCCAAAGAACACGATTTTTGTACTGATTTTTAATGCATCTTCAAATTGTTGAATGGTCATTTTTATTCCCCTTTCGTAAATTTAGTGTATCATTCCAAGATTTACGCTTCAATTTTTGCAACACTCCCTGATTTCATTTATAATCAACACTTGTGGCATAATATACTAAAGTATAAAGTGAAGATCTTTAACTGAAATATATTTGAGTTAAGCAATTATTTTGGTTAAAATTTAATTAAGACAAATTTAGAGGAGTAATATATGAATAAATTTGATGAACAAATAATTGTAGTCAATCGTGAGACGATTTTTAGTCATGAAAAGAATCATTTTAATGGTTTTATTTCTATAGAAGATCAAAAAGCACTTGAAATCTATGAGACGCTATCAAAGTATGAAGTTAAACGTCGTGGCGACATGGAAGAAGATCCTTCATATAAGCAACTGATTTCATATTGTATTTTAGAAAACGAGAATGATGAAATTTTAGTATACGAGCGTCTTACTGGTGGTGGTGAACAACGTCTTCATGGACTAAGTTCTATCGGAATTGGCGGTCATATGAATCAGCTGGAAGATACACAAATTGAAGGTGTTCTTTTAGATAACGCTGCACGAGAACTGGAAGAAGAAGTAGGCGTTAAGGATGTTAATCCTCAAAGTCTTAACTTAATCGGTTTCATTAATGATGATGATAATGAAGTTGGACGTGTTCATATCGGTCTGGTCTTTAAGCTGAAAGTAAAGCAATCAGAAGTTTTTGTAAATGAAACGGATACTTTAAAGATTGACTGGAAGCCAGAAAATAGTTTAATGAAAGATGCTGAGTATGAATCATGGTCACGTATCATTATCGAGTCTATATTTAATGTAGGGCATTAACATGTCGGATATAATTATCTTTCCGAAGTTAAAAGGAAATTTAATGGGTCAAATTACTACTGCAGTTAAAAATGGTGACTATGAGTCGGCGTATGATTTATTTAATGATTATGAAAAGCACTTTGAATTAACTGAAGATGAGCATCTGATGAAACTAGATTGTCTTTATCAACTTGAAAGTTTTCTGGAATTACGAGAAGAATCGAGCATTCTATTGAATCAAGGACATTATGCCTACGACAAAATTGTTCCTTATTTTATCGAGAGCTTATTAAAACTTAAACAATTTAAAACTGTGATTGAGTTGATAGATAGTTTACGCACCGAAGATGTTGATCATAAATTAATTGTGGCATTAATGCCTTTTTATGACGAAGCGAGTCATCAACTCAATATGCGAAACGTTGCCCATATGAAATTTATTCAGACTTTTAAGGAAAATGATGTCAATGAACAACTGGCACTCATCGTTGAACTGATTGAAAATGAAGATTACCGTTTTCAGATGAGTTTTGTACAATTGCTTGAGCATAGTATGATTCATCCGTTGGTAAGTAGCATGATGCTTGAATATTTAATACTTGCACAGTTTACTGGTGAAGTGAAGTTTGAAAAGTTAAACCATAATATCAGAGTAAATATTTCTCAATTATCTTCTCTTGTGAAAACGGATTTTATCTTAAATATTGCAGTTTCTGTAAAAAATTATTTTGATATTAATAGCCCAGATATAGCAGAAGTTATAAAGGCAACGATGAAACAGCATAATACCGTATTATATCCATTACATTTTGAGGAATATTTTAAATGTGATGCTGATGAGATGGTCTTAGCTTATATTAAGTATTTTAGTGCATTATTCAACCTGAATGATGACAATGAGTCGAATAAAGTGAATACACAACTAATAGAGTGCATCGAACGGCTTGAAAAGTTAAGTTTAATCAAGGAATATTAAAAAAATTGTATGCTAAGTTTGAAAATATGATATTATAGTTTGGAATATCAACTCAAAAATGTTGAAGCGATGATGTTATATGCTATAATTAATGAGTTGAAAAAATTTTAGAAAAACGTGGAGGAATTACACATGTCAGCAAAATGGGAAAAACAAGAAGGTAATGTAGGATTATTAACAGTAACAGTTCCTGAAGAGGAAGTTAAAGCTGGATTAGATAAAGCATTCGCTAAAGTTGTTAAGCAAGTAAACGTACCAGGTTTCCGTAAAGGGAAAATGCCTCGTCAAATGTTCGAACAACGTTTTGGAGTTGAATCATTATTCCAGGATGCATTAGATTTCATCTTACCAGATGCATATGCTAATGCTGTTGAAGAAGCGGGTATTAACCCAGTTGATCGTCCTGAAATCGACGTTGAACAAATGGAAAAAGGTAAAGAATTAATCTTCACTGCTAAAGTGACAGTTGAACCTGAAGTTGAATTAGGTGACTACAAAGGTTTAGAAGTTGAAAAGTTCGAAACAGAAGTAACTGAAGAAGAATTAAACGAAGCAATTAATGCAGATTTAGCTCGTAAAGCTGAATTAGTTGTTAAAGAAGACGGCGAAGTTGAAAATGGCGATGTTGTTAACTTAGACTTCGATGGTTACGTTAACGAAGAAGCTTTTGAAGGTGGAAAAGCAGAAGGTTACGATTTAGAAATTGGTTCAGGTCAATTTATTCCAGGTTTTGAAGAACAATTAGTTGGTACTAAAGTTGGGGAAGAAAAAGATGTAAATGTTACATTCCCAGAAGAGTATCATGCAGAAGAATTAGCTGGAAAAGAAGCTGTATTCAAAGTGAAAATTAACGAAATCAAATCTAAAGAAGTGCCTGAATTAGATGACGAAATGGCTAAAGAATTAGATGAATCAGTAGATTCAGTTGATGCATACAAAACTAAATATAAATCAGATTTAGAAGAACAAAAAAAATTACAAGCTGAAAATGATACAAAAGAAAGCTTAGTAATGCAAGCAGTTGAAAATGCAAAAGTAGATATTCCGGAAGCAATGATTAACACGGAATTAGATCGTATGATGCAGGAATTTGAACAACGTATTGCTCAACAAGGTTTAAACTTAGATTTATACTTCCAATTCTCAGGTCAAACTGAAGAACAATTAAAAGAAAGTATGAAACAAGACGCTGAGCAACGTGTTAAAACTAACTTAACATTAGCTGCAATTGCTAAAGCTGAAAACATTGAAGTGAGTGATGCTGATGTTGATGCTGAATTAACTAAAATGAGCGAACAATTCGGTATGTCTGTAGAAGATATTAAAGCAGCATTAGGAAATGGCGCTATCTTAAAAGATGATTTACGTATTCAAAAAGCTATTGATGTTTTAGTTTCAGAATCAAAAACTAAATAATAGATAACTAAAATATTTTTCTTATTTGAGTAGAATCCGAACAAACCGTAAAATCACTTTTTGATTTTTGTGTTTGTTCGGTTTTATTTTGAAAGTAATCACTATGGAATTAAAAGTTTGCAAACGATGATAAACTTTAGTATATTCTTTAAAAGATAGGGGTGTTAAGTGTGTCTAAATTTAATGAAGAAGAAAACTTAAAATGCTCATTCTGTGGTAAGGATCAAGATCAGGTGAAGAAGTTAGTTGCTGGTAGTGGTGTTTACATTTGTAATGAATGTATTGATTTATGTTCTGAAATTGTAGCAGAAGAATTAAAAACTACTGAACATGAAGAAATCACTGAAATTCCTAAACCACATGAAATGTTAGCCTTATTAGATGAATATGTCATTGGTCAGACTAAAGCTAAGAAAGCATTGTCTGTTGCTGTATATAATCATTACAAAAGAATCTTTAAACCGATGGACGAAGAAGATGTTGAATTACAAAAAAGTAATATCGCTTTGATTGGTCCAACTGGGTCAGGTAAAACATTACTTGCTCAAACGCTTGCGCGTTCATTGAACGTACCTTTTGCGATTGCAGACGCAACAAGTTTAACAGAAGCAGGTTATGTGGGTGAAGACGTGGAAAATATTCTACTTCGCTTAATACAGGCTGCTGACTTTGATATTGAGCGTGCTGAAAAAGGAATTATCTATGTCGATGAAATTGACAAAATCGCTCGTAAATCAGAAAATACATCGATTACACGTGATGTAAGTGGTGAAGGTGTTCAACAGGCATTGCTTAAAATATTAGAAGGTACGGTTGCTAGTGTTCCGCCTCAAGGTGGCAGAAAGCATCCTAACCAGGAGTTCATTCAAATTGATACGACAAATATATTATTTATTTTAGGTGGAGCCTTTGACGGCATTGATGAAGTGATTAAGCGTCGTCTTGGTGAGAAAGTGATTGGATTTACAGGTATTAAAGAAAAAGACTTCGATGATGCCACTCTACTTTCTCAAATCAAGCCTGAAGATTTGCAAAGTTACGGTTTGATTCCGGAATTTATTGGTCGTATTCCTGTTGTTGCTAATTTAGAACAGCTAGATGTTGAGGCATTAAAAAATATTTTAACACGTCCTAAAAATGCATTAGTAAAGCAATATACTAAGATGCTTGCTTTAGATGAGGTTGAATTAGAGTTTACTGAGGAAGCTTTAACAGCTATCAGTGAACTAGCTATTGAACGCAAAACAGGTGCGCGTGGACTACGTTCAATTATCGAAGAATCAATGATGGATGTTATGTTTGATATCCCATCGCTTGAAAATGTTAAACGCGTTGTGATTACTGAAAAAGCGATTAAAGATAACATTGCACCAGATATGTATGATGCAGATAATAATTTAATTAATGATGCAGTTACATCAGCTTAAAAGAATTTGCCAAATGGCAGATTCTTTTTTTATCATTCAATAGTCATTATTTTTTAGGTGAAATCGTGTATAATGGTATGATGTAAACAAAGAACAGGAGAAAGTCATGAATATTAATCCAAATAATGTAGAAATATTAATAAGTGCTGTAAAGCCAGAACAGTATCCTGATACGGGGCTTCAGGAAGTAGCGCTGGCCGGCCGCTCAAATGTCGGAAAATCTTCATTTATCAATACGATGATTGGCCGTAAAAGTATGGCAAGAATCTCGTCAAAACCCGGGAAAACTCAAACGTTAAATTTTTTCAAAATTGATGATAAGCTTGTTTTTGTAGATGTACCAGGGTACGGATACGCAAAGGTTTCTAAGAGTGAGCGTGAACGCTGGGGTAAAATGATTGAAACTTATTTGACGACGCGTGAAACACTTGCAGTTGTCATTCAACTGGTAGATATCCGTCATAATCCAAGTGAAGATGACCGATTAATGTATGATTTCTTAAAACATTATGAAATACCAGTCATTGTTATCGCTACGAAAGAAGATAAGATTCCTAAAGGAAAGGTTCAGAAACACCTTAAAATAATTAAGCAGGATTTAGATATGGAGCCGAATGATACGTTGATCAGTTATTCTGCGCTAAGCAATGCTAAAAATGGACAGATCCTAGAGGCAATATCAAAATATTTATAACTAAATGTGAATTTTTTGTGAAGTGTATTAATGATTTGTAAATAAAAATTGGAATAGATGTTACTATAGTAATAATGGCAAAAATTTGGGGGCGAAATCAATGCATATTGTTGTTGTGAGTGTGAATCACAAAACAGCAGATGTGAGTTTAAGGGAGAAACTTACATTTTCTGATGACACGATTGAACGTGCACATAGCGCATTAATCAATCAGAAATCAGTGTTAGAAGGTGTTATTCTTTCAACTTGTAATCGAACAGAGATATATGCGGTTGTCGATCAGGTACACACAGGACGCTATTATATTAAATCGTTTTTAGCAGAGTGGTTTGATGTAGATATTGATACTGTTAAATCTGTAACTGATGTAAAGGCAGGAAATGCTGCACTTTATCATCTCTTTAAAGTCATTACAGGTCTTGATTCTATAGTTTTAGGTGAAACGCAAATTTTAGGACAGATTAGAGATAGTTTCCTGCTTGCTCAAACAGAAGGAACAACAGGTACCATTTTTAATAAATTATTTAAAGATGCGATAACGTTAGCAAAACGTGCTCACGCAGAAACTGATATTTCTTCAAAAGCTGTTTCAGTATCATATGCTGCGGTTGAATTATCAAAGAAAGTTTTAGGATCCCTTAACAATAAGAAGATACTTATTATTGGTGCAGGTGAAATGGCAGAACTTGCATTGGAAAATTTAGCAGGTTCAGGTGCAGCAGAAATTACTGTGATAAACCGTACACCAGAGAAGGCGATTTCTCTAGCTGATAAATTTGGTGGCAATCATAAAACGATGGAAGAGTTACAATGTGCATTAATAGAGAATGACATTGTAATATCTTCAACGAGTGCACAAGATTTTATTATTACTAAAACGATGATGACAAAAATTATGAAATTACGTCAAAATCGTTCCCTTGTTTTCATCGATATCGCAGTACCACGAGATATTGATCCGGCAGTCAATGATCTGGATTTAATTTTTAACTATGATGTTGATGATTTAAAAGGATTAGTTGATGCCAATCTGGCAGAACGCCAAAAAGCCGCGCGTATTATTGAAGGAATGATTGATACACAAGTTTCAGATTTTATTGCCTGGATTAACATGTTAGGTGTAGTACCGGTCATTACTGCTTTACGTGAAAAAGCGTTACGTATTCAGGAAACGACAATGGAAAGTATTGACCGTAAAATGCCGGACTTATCAGAACGTGAACGTAAAGTGATATCAAAGCATATGAAAAGTATTATCAATCAATTATTAAAAGATCCGATTTCTCAGGCAAAAGAAATTAGTGGATCAGATAATCGTGAAGCTGAATTGCAATTCTTCCAGGACATTTTTAATATTTCAAATGAAGTTGATAGTATTAATCAAAATGTACCGATGGTTCATCGTACAGAAGAGAGTTTTACATTAAGTCCTAAACATTAGGTGATATTATGAATGAACTTTTATTAATGCGACTACATGAAGCAATACTTATTCTATATATGATAAGTATTGCTTGTTATTTCTTTGACTTTGTTCAAAAATCACCACGATTAAAGCGATATGGCTTTAGGCTATTACTTGGTGTATTAATATTACAATCACTATCGATTATGTTATTTATCATCATTGTAGGACGTATTCCAATTGAGACAATCAATGAAGGCTTTTATTTTTTCACCTGGCTGATTATTTTGTTATCATTAATATTGTCGCGGGTGATACAAACAGAATTTTTCATCTTTTTAATGAATTTAATTGGTTTTATTTTTATGATGATTCATACGTTTCAGCCGCTTGATTTGTCCACAGGAACAACGGTTTCCCATATGATGAATGAATTGTTGTGGATACATGTCACATTAGCAATAGTATCTTATGTCATGTTCTTAGTAGCGGCATTACACGCAGTACTATATTTATTGCAGATGTATCAATTAAAACAGAAAAAATTTAATCAAAAATTTTTTAGAATAAGCGATCTTGATAGTTTGAGTAAGTTTGTTCAGATATTTTCTATTATCGGTTGTGTTTTTCTTTTAATATCGTTAATCTTAGGAATATATTGGGGGCTTACTTTTGAAGGTAACTCTATATGGACAGACTCTAAAGTCTTAGGTTCACTACTATTAATGATAAGTTATTTTATCTATATTTATTTACATCAGAAAAATAAATTAATGATGCATAAACTTATGGATATGAATATCGTACTCTTTTTATTATTACTCATTAATTATTTAATAATTTCTCGTTTCTCTGGATTCCACCAGTTATTTTACTAAACTTTGGAGGGTATTATGAAAAAATTTATCGTCGGTTCTCGCCGAAGTCAGCTTGCTTTGACACAAAGTAAACAATTTATTGAACGCTTAAAAGCTGCTAACCCAGGTGTTGAAATAGAAATAAAGGAAATTGTAACGAAGGGTGACAAGATTGTTGACGTGCAGCTGTCAAAAGTAGGTGGGAAAGGTCTTTTTGTTAAAGAAATTGAGGCAGCCCTATATAATAAAGAAATTGATTTTGCTATACATTCATTAAAAGATGTACCAAGTGTGTTACCAGAGGGATTGACTTTAGGATGTATTCCGGAACGTGAAGATGCTCGTGATGTATATATCTCTAAAACGCATACAAAACTAGCTGATTTAAAAGAAGGCGCTATTATCGGTACAAGTTCTTTACGCCGCGGAGCACAAATATTAAATCGTTATCCTCACTTAAAGATTGAATGGATACGTGGCAATATTGATACGCGTCTAAAAAAGCTTGAAACTGAAAACTTTGATGCAATCATCTTAGCTGCTGCTGGACTGCATCGCATGGGATGGAGTAAAGATGTCGTTACTGAATATCTAGATCCGGAGACAATGTTACCTGCAATAGGACAAGGTGCTCTAGGTATTGAATGTCGTATCGATGACCTGGAAACTTTATCGTTACTTGCAACAGTTCATGATAGTGAAACAGAAGTTTGTACGCAAGCTGAGCGTGAATTTTTAAAGTTAATGGATGGTAGCTGCCAGGTTCCGATTGCAGGACATGCTATAATAAAAGATGAAGAAATTGAATTTACCGGTCTCATCATGTCTACTGATGGCACTGAAAAATATTGCGTAACTGAACACGGTACTGATCCTTCAGAACTTGGAGCTAAAGTTGCTGACAGTATGCATAAGAGTGGCGCGCAAAAAATTATTGAAAATCTAAATAATACACCAAAATCAAATTAGAGGATGGTAATAATGAAGCCTATTGTATTGATGACAGATAGTAAACCGTATAAAGATGAGCGTGTGGAAATAATCCATCTTCCATTTATCAAAATCGCTCCTCTTGCTGTACAAACTATCCGTCCTCAATATGACTGGCTTATTTTTACGAGTAAAAATGCAGTTGATGTATTCTTTAATCAATACAAAACGACACATTTCAGTAAAATAGCAGCCATAGGGATAAAGACTAGCAATTATTTAGAGCAACTTGGATTAAAGGTAGACTTTGTCCCAACGCAATTCAATCAGGAATGCTTTATTGAAGAGATGGGTGACAGATTTAATCAATGTACTGTATGTTTACCGGTTTCCTGTAAAGCTAGACCGAAGTTGTATAATGCATTGAAAAAAGATAGCACAGTCGATAGAATTGATATATATGAACCAGTCCCAAATGACGAGAATATCAATAAAGCGAAAGCATTGATTTTGAATCAGCAGATTGACTGGCTTACTTTTTTGTCTCCATCAAGTGTGACAGCCTTTGGAAATGAAATATTCACTAATAGGGTGTCGGTCATTGCTATTGGCCATGTAACAAGTAAAGCACTTAAGGATAATGAAATACATCACTATGTTAGTGAGCAAGAAACAAAACAAAGTATCATTGATACAATTATTAAAATAGAAACTGAAAGAAAAGGTGATTAAGATGAAGTTTGATAGACATAGAAGATTACGCTCTTCAATTAACATGAGAAATATGGTACGCGAAACAAGCGTTGCGAAAAGAGATTTAATTTATCCGATATTTGTCGTTGAAAAAGATGATGTAAAAAAAGAAATTCCTTCAATGCCAGGTATCTATCAGTGGAGTTTAAATATTGTTGAAGAAGAAATTAGAAATGCTTATGAATTGGGTATTAGAGCGATTATGTTCTTTGGGATTCCAAATCATAAAGATGCGTGTGGAACTGGAGCATTTGATGATGACGGTGTGATTCAAAAAGCAACTCGCCTTGCTAAATCATTGTATCCGGATTTATTGATTTTAGCGGATACTTGTCTTTGTGAGTATACAGATCACGGACACTGTGGCGTGTTAGATGACCATACACATGACGTGATTAACGATGAAACATTACCATTGCTTGTCAAAACTGCAGTTTCTCAAGCGAAGGCTGGAGCAGATATTATTGCACCAAGTAACATGATGGATGGATTTGTCGCAGAGATTCGTAAAGGTTTAGATGAAGCAGGCTTCTTAAACGTACCAATTATGAGTTATGGTATTAAATATGCATCAGCATTCTACGGTCCTTTCCGTGATGCTGCTGAAAGTGCACCAAGCCACGGTGACCGTAAGACATACCAGATGGATCCTGCAAATCGTCTTGAGGCATTAAGGGAGCTTGAAAGTGATGAAAAAGAAGGTTGTGATATGATGATCGTTAAACCTGCTTTAAGTTATTTAGACATCATTCGAGATGTACGTAATAATAGTAATTTACCGATTGTTGCCTACAACGTGAGTGGTGAGTTTTCAATGACAAAAGCAGCAGCTCAAAATGGCTGGATAGATGAAGAGCGTGTCGTTATGGAACAAATGATATCGATGAAACGCGCTGGTGCGGATATGATCATTACTTACTTTGCAAAAGATATCTGTAATTACCTGGATAAAGGAGATTATTAAAATGAACAATACGAAATCACAAACTGCATTTAGTGAAGCGGTCAATTTAATGCCAGGTGGGGTAAACAGCCCCGTACGTGCATTTAAAAGTGTAGATATGGATCCAATATTTATGGATCACGGAAAAGGCTCAAAGATTTATGATATTGACGGAAATGAATATATTGATTATGTATTAAGCTGGGGTCCCCTTATTTTAGGTCATGCAGATGAAAAAGTAACAAACGCTCTGCAAAATGCAATATTAAAGGGAAGTAGTTTTGGGGCACCGACAACATTAGAGAATGACATGGCGAAATTGGTAATCGACCGTGTACCTTCTGTTGAAATGGTACGAATGGTTTCCAGTGGTACTGAAGCGACCCTTGCTGCATTACGCTTAGCTAGAGGATACACAGGTAAAAATAAGATTTTAAAATTTATTGGTTGTTACCATGGGCATAGTGATTCATTACTTATTAAAGCGGGTTCAGGAGTAGCGACGCTTGGATTACCAGATTCACCGGGAGTACCGAAAGGAACAGCAGAGAATACTATTACTGTGCATTATAATGATTTAGACTCTGTACAACTTGCATTCGAAAAATATGGTGATGATATTGCGTGTATCATCGTTGAGCCGGTTGCTGGTAATATGGGCGTTGTGCCTCCTGTAGAAGGTTTCTTAGAAGGTTTACGAGACATTACAAATCAATACGGTGCTCTCCTTATCTTCGATGAAGTAATGACTGGTTTCCGTGTTGACTATCATTGTGCACAAGGCTATTTTGGTGTCACACCCGACTTAACATGTCTTGGTAAAGTAATAGGGGGAGGCCTTCCGGTAGGTGCTTTCGGTGGAAAACGTGAAATTATGGAGCAGGTGGCACCTGCAGGTAATATTTATCAGGCAGGTACATTAAGTGGTAACCCATTAGCAATGACTGGTGGATATTATACTTTAAGTCAGTTAACTAAAGAAAGTTATACTCATTTTAACCATTTAGGCGATCTACTGGAAAAAGGACTTTACGATGTATTCAGTAAACACAATGTACCGATTACCGTGAATCGTGCGGGCAGTATGATTGGTTACTTCTTGAATGATGAAAAAGTAACTAATTTTGAAATAGCTTCAAAATCAGATTTAAAGTTATTTGCAGCAATGTATAAAGAAATGGCAAATAACGGTGTATTTTTACCACCATCACAATTCGAAGGTATGTTTGTGTCGACGAAACATACGGAAGAAGATATCGCAAATACTTTAAACGCTTTTGATATAGCACTTTCTAAAATTAAATAACAAATACAGATAAAGGATAAATCGAAATGATGATTTATCCTTTTATATATATAGATTAAAATTTTTTATGTAAAATTACAATAAAATCATGAAATTTTAGGCCGAAAAATAAATGGTTTTGATTATTTGAAAATATTTTTTAATGTAAAAAGTGTTGATATATAAGGGGTTTTAGCAATTTGTGAAAATTTTTTGCATATAAAATGTTTATATATTATTAATTAAGGCTATCTTACTTATGTAATTAATTTTCAATTACACTAAACTAATAAGCGGAGGTAGTTATCATGTCAAACAAAAACGATAACAACAGAAATAATCAAGACAGAGAAGTAATCTATAATTCTGAAACAGATCGTAACAGAACACACGTTACACATCAGGCTGATGGAGATACATACAAAGACGGCCGTAAAGTTCGTGAAGGAGACCACCACGATAAAGTTGTAGTTGAAGAGCATGATCGCGTACGTCATGATCATATCGAAAGAGAACCTAAAAAGAAAAGTCCATGGGCTTGGTTATTACCATTATTGTTATTAGCTTTATTAGCAATCCTTGCATTAAGCTTCTGTAACAATAAAGATGACGATGACAAAGCTGAAGACAAAGCGACAACAGAAGAAAAAGCAACAAAAGATGATAAAGACGATAAAGATAAAACTGATTCAGAAACTACAACTGAAAAAGCGACAACAGAAGAAGCTTCAGTTAAAACATTTGACTTAGCTACAATCACAAACTTTGATTTAGCTGGATAATTAATGATAGGACTCATCATGAGTCCTTTTTTCTTTGCACAAAATAGATGAATATTTTTCAAAATTTTTATATAGTAATATTTAAAGATAAATTGGAAGTGATGATGATGAGTTACCTATTATTATTTCTTACAAGTTTTATATTTGGACTTTTGCTTAATAATATTGGCATGATTCTACCATGGTTATTTGGGCCGATTGGCGCTGCACTTTTTTTAAAGAGATTTACTCCATTAGATTACCATTGGCCAAAGTGGTTAGGAGAAATTGGGTTATACATTTTAGGGGCGCAGATTGGTGTCACGTTTACAAAAGAAATCCTTGGTGATATCGCAAATGACTTTGTTTCTATCGTAACGCTAAGTATCCTGATTATTATCAGTTCAGTAACTATTTCTTCTCTATTTAAAAAAATTGTAGGATGTTCGACAGAGACAGCATTACTAGCTTCTATTCCTGGCGCATTGAATCAAATGATTGTCCTGGCTGATGAAAATAAGCATGCCAGTATATTGATTGTTACAATGACACAAACATCCCGTCTATTATTTGTCATCATGCTTGTACCCTTTATATCAAGTTTCACCAGCGAAAAACAATTGCATCCTCATTTATCTACAGCAGAAGAAATTTACCAGCTATTGAATCCTGAGCAAATTATATTCGTGTTGTGTATGATTGCGGTTAGCATTTTTATATTAAAGAAAATTCATTTTCCGGTTCCGGATATGTTAGGTCCGGTTATTGCTATATTATTATGGAATTTAACGACTGGACTTAATTTCACTGTACCAATGCCACTAATTAATTTTGCTCAAGTTTTATTTGGTATAAAAATTGGACTGCAAATGTATAATCTATCGCATCAATTAAGTAAACGATTATTTGCAGGTATATTTGTTCAAAATGTTTTATTGATTGTCAGTGCAATCATTTTTAGTGTCTTATTTACTGGCATGTCTAAACATACCTTTAATGATTTATTCCTGAGTGCTGCACCCGGAGGTATGGCACAAATTATCATCGTTGCTCTTGAAACGGGTGCAAATGTTGCTATGATTTCAAGTTTTCATATCTTTCGCATCTTTTTTATATTGCTGATAATCACACCACTGATGGCATGGTATCTAAAAAAATCAGAGGCTCATTCACATCGTGAAGTCGATTGACAGTATAAACATAATCTTATACAATACTTATAACTAAATATTCCTACAGGAAGAGTAGTTTAATGGATTTATTAGAGAGTGCATGTTTGGTGAAAATGCATATTGACATTAAATGAAGGTAGCCTGAATGTTGAATGTATATTGAATTCAGTAGGTATACACGTGTTAAGAGCGTTAATCTATAAGTGCAGCATTTTGCTGAATTTAGGTGGTACCACGGTCATCCCGTCCTATTGTTTAGGACGGGATTTTTTTGTAGGAAAGTTTAAAACAAAAATTTTGGAGGCTATACTATGGAGACAAAATATAATCCTAAACAAGTTGAACAAGGTCGTTATCAGGAGTGGTTAGATAAAGGTTTATTTAAAGCGACAGAAGATAATGATAAAAAGCCGTTTACAATAGTTATTCCACCACCAAACGTAACTGGAAAACTTCATATAGGACATGCTTGGGATACTACTCTGCAAGATATTATTACACGTATTAAGCGTATGCAAGGCTATAATACATTATATTTACCAGGTATGGACCATGCCGGTATTGCGACACAAGCAAAAGTTGAGGCGAAATTACGTGAAGAAGGTATTTCAAGACATGATATTGGACGTACAAAATTTTTAGAACATACGATGGAATGGAAAGATGAATATGCAGGATTTATCCGCAGTCAATGGGCAAAGCTTGGATTAGGTCTGGATTACTCGCGTGAAAGATTTACACTTGATGAAGGATTAAGTGAAGCTGTTAAAGAAGTATTCGTTAAAATGTATGAAAAAGGGCTTATCTATCGCGGAGAACGTATTATTAACTGGGATCCGGCAGCACGTACAGCATTAAGTGATATAGAGGTTATACATGAAGAAGTAGAAGGTGCATTCTATCACATTAAGTATCCATATGCTGATGGCTCAGGCTATATTGAGATTGCAACGACACGTCCTGAAACACTACTGGGTGATACTGCTGTTGTTGTACATCCAGAAGACGAGCGTTATAAAGCGGTGATAGGAAAACATGTTATATTACCGATAGTGGAACGTGAATTACCAATATTAGGTGATGATTATGTAGAGATGGAGTTTGGAAGTGGTGCGATGAAAGTAACGCCTGCACATGATCCGAATGACTTCGAGATTGGTAATCGACATAATTTAGAACGTATAAATGTGATGAACGAAGACGGTTCAATGAATGAATTAGCAGGTAAATATGCAGGAATGGATCGCTTTGAATGCCGTAAAGCTTTAGTCAAGGACTTAGAAGATGCAGGTCTGATGATTAAAATTGAAAAACATTTGCATCAAGTAGGACATAGTGAAAGAAGTGGGGCGATTGTTGAGCCATATCTTTCTAAGCAATGGTTCGTAAAAATGGCTCCTCTTGCTGAACAAGCTTTAGACTTCCAGAAAACAGAAGAGAAAATTGACTTTGTGCCGCCACGTTTTGAGGGTACTTTCAATCGCTGGATGGAAGGTATACATGACTGGTGTATTTCGCGCCAATTATGGTGGGGACATCAAATTCCTGCCTGGTACCATAATGAAACGGGTGAATTATACGTTGGAAAAGATGCACCTCAAGATATAGAGAACTGGACTCAGGACGAAGATGTTTTAGATACTTGGTTCTCAAGTGCATTATGGCCATTCTCAACACTAGGCTGGCCTAATGTAAATGCTGATGACTTTAAACGCTTTTATCCGACAAATGTTCTGGTAACAGGATATGATATTATCTTCTTCTGGGTAGCACGTATGATATTCCAGGGGATTGAGTTTACCGGGACAAAACCATTTAATGAAGTATTAATCCACGGATTAGTCCGAGCAGAAGATGGGCGTAAAATGAGTAAATCACTTGGGAATGGTGTAGACCCGATGGATGTAATCGAACAATACGGTGCAGATAGTTTACGTTATTTCTTAGCAACAGGTTCAACACCAGGTCAGGATTTACGTTATTCTACAGAAAAAATTGAATCAACATGGAACTTCATCAATAAAATATGGAATGCATCAAGGTTTAGCTTAATGAATATTGGTGATGATTTTAAAGCAAGTGATATCTATTTAGAAGGTAAAAAATCATTAGCTGATGAATGGATATTAACACGATTAAATGAAACGATTGAAGAAGTTACACGCTTAGCCGATAAATATGAATTTGGTGAAGTTGGTCGTGTGCTTTATAACTTCATCTGGGATGAATTCTGTGACTGGTATATCGAGATGAGTAAGATACCGATGAATGGTGAAGATGAATCTGCAAAACAAATGACACGCTCTATCCTAGCGTATACGTTAGATAATATTATGCGCATGATGCATCCGTTTATGCCATTTGTTACAGAAAGTATCTGGCAAAACTTACCTGTAGAAGGCGATTCAATCGTTACAGCGAGCTGGCCGGTTGTACGTCCAGAACTTTCTAACTTAGAAAGTAAAAAAGATATGGAACAACTCATGGAGATTATTCGCGCGGTTCGTAATACACGTAGCGAAGTGAATACACCAATGAGCAAACAAATTCCAATGATGATTAAAACAAACAATGCAGATATTGCGGCACGTCTGGAAACAGAACGTCCATTTATCGAACGTTTCTGTAATCCAAGTGTTCTGACTATTGCTGAAGATATTGAAATGCCAGAAGAAGTTATGACAACTGCTGTGACTGGCGGACTAGTGGTGCTTCCATTAGAAGGTTTGATTGATATGGCAAAAGAAATTGAACGTCTTGAGAAAGAACTAAAAAAATGGGCTTCAGAGTTAGAGCGTGTAAATAAGAAATTAAGCAATGAAAAGTTTGTATCAAAAGCACCTGAAAAAATTATTAACGAAGAAAAAGAAAAACAAGCACTTTATACTGAGAAATATAATAGTGTAGAGGCTCGCTTAAATCAATTGAACGGGAAGTAATCTTATGAATTATTTAGAAAGTTTATACTGGATTCATGAACGTTATAAGTTTGGAATTAAGCCTGGAATCAAACGTATGGAATGGATGCTAGAAAGACTTGATCATCCTGAGAGAAAAATCAACGGTATACATGTCGTTGGAACAAATGGTAAAGGATCAACAGTCAGTTATTTAAAAAATGCTTTGATGGCTAACAACTATACTGTCGGTACATTTACATCTCCTTATATAGAAACATTTAATGAGCGTATCAGTTTAAACGGATACCCGATTACCAATGATGAGATTGTAGGATTAGTGAGTATTGTTAAGCCGGTAAGTGAAATGCTTGATGCTGAAACGGACTTAGGTGTAGCCACAGAATTTGAAATTATCACGATGATGATGTTTGTGTACTTTGGTCAGATTCATCCAGTTGATTTTGTTATCGTTGAAGCGGGTCTTGGAGCCAAAAATGATTCTACGAATGTATTTATGCCGATGATGACCATTTTGACGAGTATTGGTCTTGATCATACGAATATTATCGGAGACTCATACCTTGATATCGCAAAAGAAAAAGCCGGTGTAATTAAAACTGGAGTTCCTCTGGTATATGCAGTAAAAAATGACGATGCAAAAGCTTATATTAATGATGTAGTAGAAGAGAAGCATGCAAAAGGAATTAAGCTTGACCGTGATTTCCATTGTCTATCTAATGGGAAGGAATTTACGTTTCGATATAAAGATTATGAACTAGAAAATATTGAGTTGAAGATGATCGGAAAACATCAGCAGGAAAATGCTTCACTTGCTATTGCAACTTTACTTGAAATGTTTGACCGTGGCATGATCATGTTGAATTTTAACAAAACAATAGATGCAATAGAAGCAACGACCTGGACAGGTCGAATTGAAGAGATACAACAGCATCCAACGATTATTTTAGATGGTGCTCACAATAAAGAATCTATTGATGTACTAGTAGAAACAATGCAGCAATATTATCCAGATCGAAAGATTGACGTGTTATTTTCTGCAATCGATGGGAAGCCGATCGGAAAAATGCTGAAATCTCTTGAGCATATAGCTGAAACATTTTATGTGACGACCTTCGATTTTCCGAAAGCACTACCCGTTGACACATTGTATGAAAACGTTGAGCATGAAAGAACAGTTAAAATTAAAGATTATGCACAATTTATAAAAGACTACGATGGCGATTTACTGCTCGTGACAGGTAGCTTGTATTTTATAAGTTCAGTGAAAGATAAAATAAAACAAGATAAATAAAATTATTTTTACAAAGAATGCTGAGAATATTCAGATTCTTTGTTTTTTTATGTAGAAAATTCAGAAATTTAGGGAATACGTTTCCAAAGGAGGGTGAATAATGGAGAAAAAATTAAAAATGCCGCATACATATTTGCTGTTATTACTAATTGTTGCCTTGGCAGCAATTCTAACATATGTTATACCGGCTGGAGAGTTTGATAGAGAAGTTATAAAAAAACAGAATGTAGTAGTTGATGGTTCATATCATGAAGTCAAGCAGACGCCTGCAAAACCGATAGATGTTTTTCGTTCAGTACCACAAGGATTGATTGAAGGAGCTGAAATTATCTTCTACATCTTTATTGTGGGAGGCGCCTTTGGAATTATACACCGTACAGATGCGATTACGACAGGTGTAAATGCTTTAATGAACCGAATTGGAAAGCAAGGGAAATGGTTGATTCCTATTACTATGATCATATTTAGTATATTAGGCTTTTCAATTGGGTTGAGTGAAGAAACAATTATTTTTGTACCTATTGGAATTGCACTTGCAACAGCACTTGGTTATGATGCCATGGTCGGTGCAAGTATGATTGCATTAGGTGCAGGTATAGGATTTCTGGGAGGTATGATCAATCCTTTCACTGTTGGAATCGCTCAGAAGATAGCAGAAGTTAAGTTGTTTTCTGGCTGGGGATTTAGAACAGCGGTATATATTTTAGTTCTTTTTTCAGGTATTTATTATGTAATGCATTATGCCAAAAAGGTAAAAACTGATCCGTCGAAAAGTTTATTAAGTGATATTGATGTTGATAGTCGAAGTACGATGAGTGAAGATGTTTTAAATACAAAATTTAATTCTTTTCGTAAACGACATGCATTAATATTACTCCTGTTAACTCTGACAATTGTAATAAATGTATTTGGTATCTTTAAATATGATTGGTTTTTATCACAGATGAGTGCAAATTTTCTGCTAATGGGTATACTTGCCGGAATAATTGGTGGACTCGGATGGAACGGTACGTTTGATGCACTACTTGAAGGAATGAAAGATATATTATTTGGCGCAATCATTGTAGGATTTGCTAAAGCAATCGTAGTTGTATTAACGTCTGGCAAGATTATTGATACGATTGTCTTTTACATGACAGATTTTATTGATCATCTTCCCACTGCATTCTCTGTCATCGCAATGTTCATTACACAGCTAATTTTAAATTTCTTCATACCATCAGGATCAGGTCAGGCAATGACAACAATGCCAATTATGGTGCCGATTAGTGATTTACTACATATTAATCGCCAAGTGGCAGTGCTTGCATTTCAATACGGTGATGCTATCAGTAATAATATTATTCCAACTTCAGCATCTCTTATGGGATTACTGGCTGTTGCCGGTATTCCTTATACTAGATGGTTAAAATTTGTCTGGAAAATATCACTAGTTTGGGTAGTAATATGTTTGTCAAGTTTAATCCTGTATGCCTATATTTTTTAATATGGTAAAAAAGTCTCAAAATTAAAAATCTGCAATAAGTTTTCGCAGAATTTTAATTTTGAGGCTTTTTTTTGAGTTTTTTACTTTAAAATCATGGAGATATTAAATTGCTGCATTTTTACAACAATTTTTTTATATTTTATAGTCAATATATCCATATCGAAAGGAGGAAGTCGTGTTTAGTGATAGCTTACTGATAATTATTTGGTTCATAATAGGTTCAATCATAGGGTCCTTTATGATGTGTCTGACCTACGAGGAACAAAGCCTGCTACGTAAATCTAGGTGCGATGCATGTTGTCAAAATTTAAAGTGGTATGATTTAATACCAGTCATATCGTTTTTACAGACGCGTGGATATTGTAGATATTGTCAGCAAAAAATATCGATTAAATATTTGCTCTGTGAATGTTTGACTGGGGCTGCTCTTATTTTAATTAGTTATAATCAGGTGCTGGATATTGCTCTGTTGTGCACAATAGCAATCATTATCATTCCACTTGCTATTTACGATACTGAGCATATGTTAATACCTAATTTAATGTTATTCATATTGTTCACTGTATTATTTATCAATACTTTATTTTTGAGTTTCAATCAAAGTCAACACATCAACTTTACAATGATTTTTTATAAAGTATTAATTGTCTTGCTACTTCATCTCTTTTTCTTTCTTACACATAGTATTGGATATGGGGATATTAAATTATTTTCAATACTGCTGATCTTTTTACCTATTCCATTTTTTATTTCACTATTTTTTGTCACTTATTTAATAGGTGGCAGTGCCTGTATTGTTTTTTTAAGCTATAAGACAAATATTAAGAGAATGCCGCTCGTACCTTTTATCACGGCAGCATTTTTTGTAGTGCTCATTTTATATGATGCAATTAAAAAATTGTATTTTGGAGGATTTTTTTGATGATTGATTTTGCTTTAGATATCGATAAACCTAGAGAGCGTTTAATGATTTATGGTGCGGATAAACTGACGAATCAGGAATTACTGTCATTGATTATCGGCAGTGGGGTACGGGATGAATCTGTATATAAAGTATCTGACAATCTGCTTGGTCAAGTTGATAGTATTAAGGCATTAAGATATTTAACGTTGCAGGAATTAACACAGATTAAAGGAATTGGAGAAAGAAAAGCTGCTACAATTTTAGCCGTCATTGAACTTGCTAAACGCATGCATACGCATTCTATGGAAGAAAAAATTCGTATTAAATCACCCCAATGTGTTGCTGAACTATTGATGGAACGCATGCGTTATCTAACACAGGAGCATTTTATCATTCTCATGTTAAATACTAAGAATGTCGTTATTCATGAACAAACCGTTTTTATCGGCTCACTTAATGCATCGATTATTCATCCAAGAGAGATTTTTAAAGAGGCAATAAAACGTAGCGCTGCAAATATAATAGCAGTGCACAATCACCCTTCAGGTTGTGCAGAACCAAGCTATGAAGATATTGAAGTGACTAGAAGGTTAGTCAATGTCGGTGAATTAATCGGGATTGATTTGATAGATCATATTATTATTGGTGATGGGGAGTTCATCAGCATAAAAGAAAGAGGGCAACTATAATGGGTCTTGATATGTATATTTACTTACAGGATAAACAGACGAATGAAATGATAGAGTTTTCATATTTTAGAAAGTTCAATGCTTTACATGGCTATTTTGATATGAAATATAATCTTGATAATCCATGTAGTATAAGGATTTCAGAAGAAGATATAGCGCATCTCATGTTTAAGGTGAGTGCTATTCGTCAGAATGCAACAGTTGCTGAGCAATTACTCCCTGTTTATTATGGACCATTCTTTGGCAACTACGATTATGGCTATATCTATTTTGATTATATTGAACAGCTGTATAAAGATTTAAAAAGACTTAAACATGTTGACCGTAATAAATTTAATATTTTGTATCAAGCGGATTATTAAACTTTGTAAATTTAATGTAAAAATAATTCGAAAAGCGAAATTTTTTAGAATAAACTATTGTAATTTTCTGAAGATTAAATTATGATTAAAACAACTTAATTAAGGAAGGAGGAAATAACATGAACAATACTTATTATTATTCAAAATCACAGCATTATTATCAATTTCCTCCTGCAATCGAATGATATTAGCGTATATTTATAAAAATTACTCTGCGCTGATGTAGTTTCACTGTGGGAGCTTACCCACTCAAAAATGTGCACATGCTCAATATTTGAGTATGTGTATTTTTTTGGGTAAAAAAGGAGGATTTATATGTTAGATGTTTTATTTAAGTTAAGCTGGTTTTTTAAACAGGAAAAGAAGCGGTATATCATAGCTATCATTTTACTGTTATGTGCAAATATCACGGAGATTATTCCGCCATGGTTAATCGGTAAAACGATTGACTATATTCAATTAAAGACATTAACGAAAGATAAGTTCACATGGATTATTGTCATATTTTCTATCACTCTGATGATAAGCTATGTTATTAATTTCTTGTGGCGCTATTTATTATTTAATGGATCACAAATTTTAGAAAGTATTATGCGAAGAAGAATGATGGCAAAGTTTCTGACCATGAGTCCTGGATTCTATGAAAAAAATAGGACAGGTGATTTGATGGCAAAAGCAACCAACGATCTAAGTGCGATTCGTCAGACAGTTGGATTTGGTATTCTCACTTTAGTTGATAGTACAACCTATATGTTGACAATCATCGCGACGATGACCATCGCTATATCGTGGAAATTAACATTAGCAGCATTAATCCCTTTACCGATGCTTGCATATATTGAACAACGCTTAGGTAAAAAAATTCATGAACGCTATATGATTAGTCAGGATGCATTTGGAGAGATGAATGATAGCGTACTTGAATCGATTGAAGGTGTTCGAGTAACACGTGCATTTGCACAGGAACAACAACTTGTTCAACAATTTAGAAATATGACTGCTGATGTTGTAAATAAGTTTATTCATGTTGAGAAACTTGATGCTTTATTTAAACCGATAACTATTATAGTTACTTCACTAAGCTTTATGATTAGTCTTGGTTACGGTAGCTATCTTGTTAATCTAGGTGAAATCTCTGTCGGTGAATTAATAACATTTAACGTTTATTTAAATATGTTAGTTTGGCCAATGTTCGCGATAGGTTTATTATTTAATATTATGCAAAGAGGTAATGCTTCACTCGACCGTGTGATGGAAACATTGGATACACAAGATGTGATGCAGGATAATGTCTCACTTATACCTAATGATCATAACGTTACATTTCAGGCGGTTTCATTTAAATATCCGACAAGTTCAAAAAGAAACCTAAAAAATATAAATATAAAATTAAATGCCGGGGAAACATTAGGTATTGTTGGTCCTACAGGTAGCGGTAAGACCACCCTAATTAAGCAGATATTAAAGGAATATCCTATGGGTGAAGGTTTTGTGAAGATTGGTGGGTTAAATTTGAATCAGTTATCAAAGGTAGAAGTAAGAAAGAAAATAGGTTACGTTTCTCAGGAAAATATACTGTTTTCTAAATCAATCAAAGAAAATATAAAATTTGGTAAAGATGATGCAACTGATGCTGAAATTGATGAAGCAGTTCACTTAGCAAATTTCACCGAGGATATTAAGAGGCTACCGCATGGTCTTGAGACTTTGGTTGGAGAAAAAGGAATAGCGATTTCAGGTGGGCAAAAACAACGTATTTCGATTGCACGAGCAATGATTAAAAATCCTGATATATTAATACTCGATGATTCTCTGAGTGCGGTTGATGCAAAAACTGAAACTGCAATTATTAAAAACATTCAGGCCTCTAGATATGGTAAGACAACTATTATTACGACACATCGCTTATCAGCAGTACAACATGCGGATTTAATTATTGTATTAGATAACGGTGAAATTATTGAATTTGGTAAACATGATGATTTAATCAAGAATAATGGATGGTATAAATCACAATTTGATCGACAACAGTTAGGAGGTGAATAAGATGTCAACGACGAAACGTCTATATCTGCAAGCTAAAAAAGAACGTAAACTCTTTTTTATTGGTTTTATCCTTTTATTCTTTTCTGTTGTTACAGAGCTAATTGGCCCTATAATAGGAATGTATATTATAGATCACTATATAAAAACAGCGACAGAAGGGCTAATTCAAATGAAGCCAATTCTTTTACTGTTAGCTATTTATTTCATTATTGCACTGATGTATGCAATTTTAAGTTATTATCAGACGATTTATTTTCAGACTGCAGGTTCGAACGTTATAAGGCATTTAAGAACGGAACTATTCAGTCATGTTCAAAAATTACCAATTAAATACTTTGATAATCTACCTGCAGGGAAAGTCGTTGCTAGAATTACAAATGATACTCAGACGATTTTAGAGCTATTCACAGTTATGTTACCTGCTTATATATCTGGCATTACGAATATCACAGGGATTATCATAGCTATATTTTATTTCAATGTTAAAGTTGGTTTTGTTGCATTAATCGTTGTACCGCTACTATTTGGTTGGTTATTTATCTATCGAAAAATAAGTGACCGTTATAATAATATTGTTCGGGAGCGTAACAGTGATATGAATGCAATGCTGAATGAATCTATCAATGGTATGCCTATCATTCAAGCATTTAATCAGGAAAAAAAGATTCAACGTGAGTTTGATGCATTAAACGAAGAATATCTGAAAAATTATAGCAAAATTATTCAGCTTGATTCATTAACGAGCCACAATCTTATGGGATTTATACGTTCATTGGTTTTCTTAATCATGATATATATTTTTGGGCAATCCTTTTTATCACATCATACTGTTCTAACTGCAGGAATGATGTATATTCTTGTCGATTATTTAACACGATTGTTTAATCCAATGTTTAATATGGTTAATCAGTTAAGTGTATTAGAGCAGGCAAGAGTTTCAAGTAATCGTGTATTTGAAATGATGGACGAACAAGCCGAATTAGAAGAAGCTGATGTATTATCTGAGTGTAAAGGGCATGTCATATTTAATGACGTTTCCTTTGGTTACAAAGAAGATGAACTTGTGCTGAAAAATATTGATATTAATGCATTGCCAGGACATACGATTGGCTTGGTAGGACATACGGGATCGGGGAAAAGTTCTATCATGAATCTATTATTTAGATTTTATGATCCAACATATGGTCAAGTGATGATAGATGGTATTGATACGTCTACAGTGACCAAACAATCCATGCGACAGCATATGGGTATCGTCCTTCAGGATCCATATTTGTACTCTGGAACGATTTTATCAAACATCACATTAGACGATCCACGTATATCACGTGAAATGGCAGTCGCTGCACTAGAGAAGGTTGGAGGAGATAGAGTATTACAACATTTAGAGAACGGCGTTGATACAGAAGTTGTTGAAAAAGGATCAACGTTATCTAGTGGTCAAAGACAGTTGATTTCTTTTGCTCGTGCACTGGCTTTTAACCCCAAAATATTAATTTTGGATGAAGCTACTGCTAATATTGACAGTGAAACAGAATCTATAATACAACACGCAATGGATGTATTAAAAGATGGTCGCACGACTTTCATTATTGCACATCGTTTGTCAACGATTAAACATGCTGATGAAATCATTGTGCTTGATAAAGGTGAAATAGCAGAGAGAGGAACGCATGAACAACTTATTCAGAAAGATAAAATCTATGCTAAAATGTATGCATTACAATCAGGAGTAAGGTGATAAGTTGATTGATTTCCATATTACAGCGATGAATCGCAATATTGCTGAACAAATCAGTACATGGGATTTTGGTGAAGGATATGAATTCTACAATATAAATGAAGATCCTTATGTTATTGAGACTTTTTTGAATGGACATTATTATGTCATTTTTAAAAATGACATAATATTTGGCTTCTTTTGTGATGGAGATAGCGCACGTATGCATGATGAATATGAAATTTGCGATGATATGATTGATATTGGTTTTGCATTACACCCTAATTTTATTGGACATGGATATGGCCGACAATTTATTAAGTTGATCATGAACTATTATGGTGACAGCTTTAAGTTTCGTTTGACCGTTGCAGCATTTAATCAACGTGGTATTCGCTTATATGAAAAGATGGGTTTTATTGAACAAAAAAGATTTTTTGAGACCATTGAAGGAACAACATATGAATTTATTGTAATGGTTATGAATCAATCTCAGGACCGATGAATCTCTTTTCAATTCCTTGTAATATTAAGGTTGAAAGTAGGGGATTGAATGTTTAGGTTAATAAGAAGATTAATTAAATTAAGTTTATTTATTGTTATAGGTATTATGGTTTATTTTATTTTTCAGACGAATCCCATGATGAATCAAAATCAAGTAGAAGTCACTAATGAAACGGTTAAAAATGCAAATACATACACCTTAGAAGATAATGCTTTATTTAGAAACATTCCGCTTTCTCAAGTTAAAAATGCATTCAATTTTATGGATAAACAAGAGTTTATGGATGTCTCTGGATTATCGTTAATGGGATATAATGACGATTTTTTAATTGGAAAGCGTGGCAACGATTTTATCATGTATCGATTTGGAGAAAATAAAGTCTCTGTGTTCAAGAATGAGTTTGATTTAAATCAGGCATTAACTGAACGTAATCAAAATATTCAAATGAAAGATAGAAGTGCTTATTAAGTTTTAGCCCGGTTTCATCGATTGATGATTCCGGGCTTTATTTTGTTTTTGGCGTTTTTTTGTTTATAATGATTACGTTATAGAACTAAAAATGAAGCATAGGGTGTGTTTGATTGGCTAAAAAATATGTTTTTTTAATCATTTTAATTATTTCGATGTATTACTTATCGGGTTGTAAACAATCTTATAATACATTGAATACAGTAGGTTTCGGTGTAAAACCTTTAAATCAGGTATCTATGATTCCCTATACCATTGATCATCTAACACTTGAAGAAAAAATTGCTCAGCACTTTATATTAGGGTTTGAAGGGACATCGTATAACGATACGCTCACGCATTATAACGATTTAAATATTGGCGGTGTACTATTATTTAAAAATAATATACAGAGTACAAACCAAACGCGAATGTTGACTCAGTCAATTTCTAGTCATTATAAAAAAATTCCGATGTTTATCGCTGTAGATCAAGAAGGTGGAAGAGTAAATCGATTTCCCGATGAGATTCCAAATATTGAGCCAGCATATCAAATTAGGAATAAAGGTAGTGAGCAACTTGCTTATGAAAAAGGACGATATATTGGTCAGCATTTAAATCAACTTGGATTTAATGTTGATTTCGCACCGTCACTAGATATATGGAGTAATCCGGCTAATGCAGTAATTAGTGACAGAAGTTTTGGTAACACATATCAGGAGGTTATTAAGTACGGATTACCTTTCAACCGTGGTATCAATGATGAGAACATCATTACTAGTGCAAAACATTTTCCAGGACACGGTGATACATTTGTTGACAGTCATGATAGTTTACCATTAAGTCAGATGGATAAACAGCGATTATTAAATAACGAGATTCAACCATTTAAAGCGGCTATCAAGGATGATATCGATATGGTGATGGTAAGCCACATTTTGTTTCCGCAGATAGACGCTAAATATCCAAGTTCAATGAGTCGTAAGATGATTAAGGAAATTCTGCAAACAGAACTCGGCTATAAAGGTGTTATTATTACAGATGATTTAGCAATGGGTGCTATCGCAAATGAGTATTCGCGTGAAGATGCATTATCAAATGCCTTAAATGCAGGGGAGACGATGCTCTTAATTGGTTCAAATACAGGGGATATTGATGCGCAAATTCAATATTTAAAAAAGCAGGTAGAGAACGGTAATATTAGTGAAAAAATAATTGATGAAAATGTTGAAAAAATTCTCAAGTTAAAGCAAAAATATGGTATCGTATAATATATTAAAGTATGTAATGAGGTGTGGATTTTGCCCAATTTTTATAAAAGAAACAAATTAGTCCTCTTTCTTTTTGGATTAATCATATTTATGGTTTTAGTTGGATTTTCACTGAGAGATAGACAGACATCTACAGTTGAGTCTTTTGTTGGTGATACAACGGCGATGGGGCAAAGAATTGTTTCATATCCGGCACTGTTTATCACTGGAAATTTTCACGATTTGATTCATATGTGGGGAGCAAATGAAGAAAATAAAAAGCTTAAAGAAAAGATAAAAGGATTTGCACAGGTAGAAGCAGATAATTACCGCCTGGAAAAGGAAAATAAGGAATTACGTCAAGCCTTAAAAACTGACAGCATTGCACAGTTTCAGCCAATTATCTCTACAATTATCGCTCGAAATCAAGATCAATGGATGAATACATTTATCGTCAATAAAGGAAAGTCCGCTGGAGTACGTGAAAATATGGCAGTGGTTACTACTGAGGGATTAGTGGGTCGTATAAAGAAGGTAAATAGTTACTCATCACAAGTTGAACTCATCACTTCAAGTATCAAATCCAGTAAGATTAGTGTGACGTTGCAACAAGAAGGACAGGATATTTTTGGCATGATTGATCACTATGATGAAAATAAGAACTTATTGGTGATTTCTGATATTAACAATAACGTGAAAGTAAAACTTGGCACTAAAGTTGTTACAAGTGGTCTTGGCGGTCAATTTCCTAAAGGCATATTAATTGGTGAAGTTAAAAAGATAGAAAATGATGAATTTGGTTTGAGTCAAATTGCTTATGTTGAGACAAAAGCTGATATCAATGAAATTACACATGTTTATATCGCTAAAAAAAGCCCAAAAGTGGTTTCACTTGAAGGAAGTGGTGAATAATGCAGCTTGTAATAATGCCGTTGATTGCTGTCGTTCTCTTTTATATTGACACACTCATCAACTCTATTTGGCCGGTTACTGCCTTTCACACTGCATTTTATTTTCATTCTCATCTTTTATTGATGTATCTACTTATCATCACTGTTTACAAAAATCCTAAAGTTGCACTTATTCTCGGTGTACTTTTTGGTATCATTTCTGATGTATACCTGGGAACAATCTATGGCATTTATTTATTTGGATTTATACTTGCGATATTGATGATGGATCAACTTTTTAAAGTTTTCTATAAAGATATAAAGATGATGATTGTCCTGTTTTTAATTTTCATTCTGATGTTTGAACATTTTATATATATCGTCTTTATGATACTTGGTATTGCACATATCAATTATTTTGTATTTTTAATTTCTCATGTGATTCCCGCTTTATTGATCAACTTTTTGTTGATCGTATTAGTTTTCCCTCTCATATTAAAATTGCTAGATAAGTATGCAAAATAATTATTGACTCAGCTATATTAAAATGATATTATGTTGAAGTTGAGTAGTTTCAAGAAGCTACATACAACCGCACAACTTTAGGTTTAAGTGAGTAATCCACCTGAAGATGGCGTGACTTAAAATAATAGGAGGTGCAAGTATGTTTGCAATTATTGAAACTGGTGGAAAACAATTAAAAGTTGAACAAGGTCAAGAAATCTGGGTTGAGAAATTAGACGTAGAGGCAGGTTCAACATTCACGTTTGATCAAGTATTAATGGTTGGTGGAGATTCTGTGAAAGTAGGTTCACCTGTAGTTGAAGGTGCTACTGTTACAGCGAAAGTTGAAAAACACGGACGTGGTAAAAAAATCACTGTATTTAAATACAAACCTAAAAAGAACTACAAACGTAAACAAGGTCATCGTCAACCTTACACTAAATTAGTTATTGAAGCGATTAACGCGTAATGATTAATGTTACTATCTTAGTAAATGATGAAGGTCAAGTGACTGAGTTTACTATGGAAGGACATGCAGATAGTGCACCACACGGACAAGATCTTGTTTGTGCAGGCGCATCGGCAGTCGTTTTTGGTAGTATGAACGCAGTGATTGGTTTGACAGATGAGAGACCAGATATTGATTATGCGGATGATGGTGGCTATTTTACAGCCAGAGTGGTGGATTTAAATAACAAAGAAGCCCAGTTGATTATCCAAGCGATGCTTGTCTCATTACAAACGATTGAAGCAGAATACGGACAATATATTAAACTAAACTATAAGTGAGGTGTAACTCATGTTAAAATTAAACTTACAATTCTTCGCATCGAAAAAAGGGGTAGGTTCTACACGTAACGGACGTGACTCTGAGTCAAAACGTTTAGGTGCTAAACGTGCTGACGGTCAATTCGTAACAGGTGGTTCAATTTTATATCGTCAACGCGGTACTAAAATCTATCCAGGTGAAAACGTTGGACGTGGTGGCGATGATACTTTATTCGCTAAGATTGATGGCGTTGTTAAATTCGAACGTTTCGGACGCGACAAAAAGAAAGTTTCAGTATACGCTGAAGCAAAATAATTAAATTTTAAGCACTGGATGTTTATCCAGTGCTTTTCTTTTTGTTCACGTGAGCTGTACATTCCATGTTATAATAACTAAAGGTGATTAAATGCATAATAAAGATACATACATGAAAACAAAACATGATTTAGCCAATCAATTGCAGTTGTTAGATGCTTATTTTACTCTTGGTCAACTCGATAAAGCAGAGCAACTAACGAAAGGTGTAATCACACATTTTAGAGATGAACAGCAATTTTTAAAGCTCAACTGTCCGGTTACGATTCAATATTATATTGATACTGTTCTTGAAAATAGATTGTTCGAGTGGTCATTTGAAATCGAGCTTTTAACCAGTGCAATTGATAGATGTGATAAGTCTTTAAAATCTTTTATTAATAAATGTTTACTTGACTTTGAAAGAAGAGTTGATACAAAATCATTAATCACAATAAGTTTATTTGAAATGGAAGAAAAAATTGAATGCTTTATAGCATTATCTGGCAATATTACGAATATAGAAGATTTGCTTTCAGGTAACACTGTTGCAAATCATGAAATCATAGAATATAAAATGGAAATGAATAATTAGAAAAAATATGAGGTGTTTATATGTTTATAGATCAGGTCAAAATTAGTTTAAAAGCAGGAGATGGAGGTAACGGTATCGTTGCTTATCGTCGAGAAAAATATGTACCGCTTGGGGGCCCGGCGGGTGGAGATGGAGGTAAAGGTGCTTCAATAATCTTTCAGGTTGATGAAGGATTAAGAACGCTCCTTGATTTTCGTTTTCAACGTATGTTTAAAGCAGAAAAAGGTGAAAATGGTCAGACGAGTAATATGCATGGTCGCGGTGCAAAAGATTTAATTTTAAAAGTACCACCTGGCACAATTATTAAAAATGCTGAAACAGGTGAAATTATCGCGGACCTAGTTTTACATGAACAAAGTGCAGTAGTGGCACGTGGTGGACGCGGTGGACGAGGCAATTCTCGTTTTGCATCTGCAAGTAATCCGGCACCTGATTTCTGTGAAAATGGAGAACCAGGTGAAGAATTAGAGGTTTCATTAGAACTTAAATTATTAGCTGATGTTGGTTTAGTGGGTTATCCAAGTGTGGGTAAGTCAACACTACTTTCGATCGTTTCGAAAGCTAAGCCGAAAATTGGGGCCTATCACTTTACGACAATTAAACCCAATTTAGGTGTGGTCCAAACTAAGGATAATAGAAGTTTTGTTATGGCTGATTTACCAGGATTAATTGAAGGCGCATCTGAAGGCGTTGGTTTAGGTCATCAATTCTTAAAGCATGTTGAGCGTACACGTGTAATTATTCACATCATCGATATGGGTCGTACAGACGGTCGTGATCCTTATGAAGACTATTTGACAATCAATAAAGAATTAGAAAACTATAATAAAAAATTAGCACGACGTCCACAAATTGTTGTGGCGAATAAAATGGATATGCCGAATGCCGAAGAGTATCTAGCAGAATTTAAAGAGCAGATAGGTGATGACATTGAAATCATCGAATTAAGTGCAGCAACCTATCAAAATATTGATACATTATTATATCGTGCAGCAGATTTATTAGATGCAACAAAAGATGTAGACTATGATATTGATGAAGAAGATACTGCTGTGCATCGCGTAATGTATAAACATGAAAAATCTGCAGATCACTTTGAAATTACACGAGCAGACGATGGTGCATATGTTGTAAGTGGTAATTCGATAGAACGTCTATTCAAGATGACCGACTTTACTCGTGATGCATCCGTTCGACGATTTGCACGCCAAATGCGTTCTATGGGTATCGACGATGCATTACGTGAACGTGGGTGTAAGAATGGTGACATTGTGCGAATAATGCGCGGTGAATTTGAATTTGTAGAATAGCAGGTGATGAAATGACGGATCAAAATAAAAAGTTTTATTTAATTCGCGAAGATGTATTGCCTGAATCAGTTAAGAAAACGTTATTAATTAAAGATTTACTTGATAAAAATCCTAAACTTTCAATATTTGATGCAGTGAAAACATATGATTTATCACGCAGTGCTTTTTATAAATATAAAGATACTATATTTCCAGTAGATGAAAAAACACGTGAACGTAATATTACGATAATGGTTCAAGTTGATGATAAGGTTGGACTGCTAAGCCGTATTCTTGAATTTATTGCAGGAGAAAATGGCTCAGTTCTAACAATTCATCAAACCATACCGATTAAAGACAAGGCAACCATTACGATTTCTTTAAATGCGACGAATATGGATTTAACGATTAATGAATTGCTTGAAAGAATTGAATCTATTGATAATGTTAATCATGTGCAATTACTCGGAATGAGTTTATAGGAGGGTAAGATGTACGCTTATTTAGATGGAAAGTTAGAAGATATATTGCCGACTCATTTAGTTGTATCGGTGAACGGTATAGGTTATGAATGTCTTGTCCCTAACCCTTATCGTTTTCAAAAATATTTAAAAAAAGAATTGAAATTATTTACTCAGCTTATTGTTCGCGAAGATGCACACACACTGTTTGGTTTTGAAAATATTGAAGAAAAACAATTATTTTTATCTCTTAATAAAGTGACAGGCATAGGACCGAAATCTGCGTTAGCAATCTTAGCATCAAGTTCACCACGTGATATAAAAAATGCAATCGAGAATGAAAATGACAGTTATTTAATTAAATTTCCAGGTATCGGGAAAAAGACAGCACGTCAAATGATTCTAGATCTTAAAGGAAAATTGATTATCACTGATGAATCAGAAGTATTTAAAGAAATAACTGAACAAAAAACTGAAGTGATAGAGGAAGCCTTACTCGCTTTAGAAGCTTTAGGCTATACTAAACGAGAGCTTCAAAAAGTTGAAAAAGTACTTAAACAGGAGCAACTGCAAACAGTTGATGAGAATGTTAAACGTGCCTTTCAAATGTTAGTGTCTTAGAAGGGGAGGATGGAATGGACGACCGAATAACTGATGAATCGTTGTTAAACACTGATGAATTTCGTGAAGAATTAAGTTTACGTCCAGAAAAACTTTCCCAGTATATTGGACAGGACAAAATAAAACATAATTTGGATGTATTTATTCAGGCAGCCAAATTAAGAAATGAATCGTTAGATCATGTGTTATTGTATGGTCCACCGGGTCTGGGAAAAACTACATTGGCAACAATCGTGGCAAACGAACTCAATGTAAATATTCGGACGACTTCAGGTCCCTCTATTGAACGACCAGGTGACTTAGCAGCAATTCTTTCGAGTTTAAATGCTGGAGATGTACTTTTTATAGATGAGATTCACCGACTCAGTCGTGTAGTCGAAGAAGTACTTTATCCCGCAATGGAAGACTTTATGTTGGATATAGTTGTGGGCAAAGGAGAAGAAGCAAGAAGTATTCGTATTGAATTACCTCCATTCACACTAATCGGTGCAACGACTAGAGCTGGAAGTCTCTCTGCCCCTTTACGAGACAGATTTGGTGTACATTTAAGATTAGATTATTATTCTGTAGATGATTTGTCACAAGTTGTCAGTCGAACGGCTGATGTATTTGATGTATTGATTGATGAGGCATCGGTGACCGAACTGGCAATGCGTAGTCGTGGTACACCACGTATTGCCAATCGTCTATTAAGGCGAGTGCGTGATTTTGCGCAAGTTAAAAATAATGGATCCATAGATTATGCGATTACTTCAGAAGCTTTGAACTTACTACAAGTGGATGCGTTTGGTTTAGATCATATTGATCATAAAATATTACGTTCTATCATTGAACGTTATAACGGAGGACCGGTAGGGTTAGATACGATCGCAGTTTCAATAGGGGAAGAACGCATGACCTTAGAAGATGTATATGAACCGTATTTAATACAAAAAGGTTTTCTTGAAAGAACACAAAGAGGTAGAATTGCGACACCTCTTGCATATGAACATTTTAATATACCGTTTAATAATGAAAAGAGGAAATAAGTTGGATGTAAAAGATTTTGATTTTGATTTACCGGAAAGATTAATTGCGCAAACTCCGTTACTTGATCGTACAGCAAGCAGATTACTAGCATTAAATAAGTTAACCGGTGAGATTACTCACACGCATTTTAAATCGATAATTGATTTTTTAAATCCTGGAGATACGCTTGTACTTAATGATACAAAAGTGATGCCGGCGCGTTTGTTTGGAGTTAAGTCTGATACTGGAGCCAAAATAGAGATGTTAATGCTCACTGAGCACGACAATGGATGGGAAGTATTAATTAAACCAGCTAAACGCGTTCAAAAGGGTACAGAAGTGTCATTTGGTGATGGTAAGATCATTGCAACATGTGTTGAGGTGCTTGATCAGGGTGGTCGTATAATGAACTTAAGTTACGAGGGAATATTACAGCAACGTCTGGACGAACTCGGCTTAATGCCTTTACCTCCTTATATAAAAGAAACATTAGACGATCAGGATCGTTACCAGACAGTATATGCCAAAGCTATTGGTTCAGCAGCAGCACCAACAGCAGGTCTACATTTTACCGAGAAACTATTAGAACAAATTCAGCAAAAAGGTGTCAATATTGCATATATTACTTTACACGTCGGATTAGGAACATTTCGACCGGTAAGTGTTGAGTCAATTGAAGATCATGATATGCATAGTGAATACTATGAAATGACAGCATCTACAGCTTCACTACTAAATGCAACGAGATCGAATGGAAAGAGAATTATATCTGTAGGTACCACTTCAACAAGAACACTTGAAACTATTGCAGACGAGAACGGTAAATTTAAAGCTGACAGCGGCTGGACTGATATCTTTATTTATCCAGGTTATAAATTCAAAGCTATAGATGCGATGATTACTAATTTTCATTTACCAAAATCAACCCTTGTTATGCTTGTTTCAAGTTTAGCGACAAGAGAAATAATATTAAAAGCATATAACGAAGCAGTAAAAGAAGAATATCGCTTCTTTAGTTTCGGTGATGCTATGTTTATTTATTAAAGGAGAGTATTATGCCAGCAGTAACATATGAACATATTAAAACTTGTAAACAATCAGGAGCAAGACTTGGAATCGTTCATACCCCACACGGGTCATTTGAAACTCCGATGTTTATGCCCGTAGGTACACAAGCGACAGTTAAGACGATGAGTCCGGAAGAATTAAAAACAATGAATGCAAAAATTATTTTAAGTAATACGTATCATCTATGGTTAAGACCAGGGAGCGATATCATTCGTGAAGCGGGTGGTTTACATAAATTTATGAATTGGGATCGACCTATACTAACAGATAGTGGTGGATTTCAAGTATTTAGTTTAAGCGATATGCGCAAAATTGAAGAAGAAGGTGTTCATTTTAGACACCATTTAAATGGTTCCAAGCTGTTTTTAAGTCCTGAAAAAGCGATGCATATTCAAAATGATCTCGGTTCAGATATTATGATGGCATTTGATGAATGTCCTCCAATGCCTGCAACATATGAATATGTAAAAGCAAGTATTGAAAGAACGAGTCGTTGGGCAGAACGTTGTCTTAAAGCGCATCAACGTCCGCATGATCAAGCTTTATTTGGAATTATTCAGGGCGGTGAATATGAAGATTTACGTACACAGTCAGCGAAAGATTTAGTCTCACTAGATTTTCCTGGTTATGCAATTGGAGGTCTTTCGGTAGGTGAGCCAAAGCCTGTAATGTATAGAATGTTAGAGCATACAACACCACTTATGCCATTTGATAAACCACGTTATCTTATGGGAGTAGGTTCTCCAGATGCATTAATAGAAGGGGCAATTCGAGGCATAGATATGTTTGATTGTGTATTGCCGACACGTATTGCTCGAAATGGTACGTGTATGACGAGTGCAGGACGTGTCGTTGTCAAAAATGCAAAGTATGAGCGAGATTATACACCACTTGATATGAATTGCGATTGTTACACATGCAAAAACTATACAAAAGCTTATATCAGACATTTGATTAAAGCTGATGAAACCTTTGGTATCCGTTTAACGACGATTCATAATTTACATTTCTTACTTAACTTGATGGAACAGGTAAGAGAAGCAATTAGAAATGATCGTTTATTAGACTTTAAAGAAGAATTCTTTGAAGCATACGGATTAAATGTAGAAAATCCAAAAAATTTCTAGGAGGTCAATATGTCAACAGAGATGCAGGCAATTATTATGCAGGTATTACCTTTAATTGTTTTACTGTTGGTTGCTTATGTGCTAATGATTCGCCCACAACAAAAAAGATCGCGTGAGCAACAAGAGTTACTGCGCCATTTAAAACGTGGAGATAAAGTAGCGACAATCGGAGGATTACAAGGAACAGTAAAATCTGTAGATTCTAAATATGTAACGATTATTGTCAATAATAAAGGAACTGAAATGACATTTGATAAGCTTGCAATAAAAAAAGCGCAATAGTAATATCTAACGAATTTACTTTTATGATATGATATTGGTATTTATTACAATGTTTTTAAATAGTTATAAAATTTTATTTTTCGAGGTGAAAGAGTGAAGAAGCGCAGTAGATTAATAGCATTATTGTTATTAACAATTCTTTTATTTAGTTCAATGGGTGTTACAGCAAAGAGTATTATGGAGAAAGTAAATCTTGGTCTGGATTTACAAGGTGGCTTTGAAGTCCTTTATAAAGTAGATAAGCTGGATAAAGGAGACAAAATTGATAGTGAGGTAGTTAAGGCAACAAGTAAGACACTAGAATCACGTGTCAATGTTTTAGGTGTTTCTGAACCTAAAATTCAAATAGAAAATAAGGATAGAATTCGTGTTCAACTAGCAGGCGTTAAAAATCAAAACCAGGCACGTGAAATTTTATCGACGAGTGCTAATCTGACGATACGTGATGCCAATGATAAACTATTATTATCAGGTAAAGACCTTGTTCAGGGTGGTGCAAAGCAATCATTTGATCAAAATAGTAATGCACCAGTCGTAACGCTTAAACTTAAATCAGCTAAAAAGTTTGCTGATATTACCAGAAAGATTTCTAAACAAAATCCAAATATCATGGTCATCTGGATGGATTTTGAAGAAGGTAAAGATAGCTATAAGAAAGAAGCGAAAAAAGAACAAGCTGGTAAAGAGCCTAAATACGTGAGTGCTGCAGGCGTTTCACAGGAAATCAATTCTCAAAATGTTGAAATTTCAGGTGGATTCCAGGGTGAAAAAGGTTTACTTCGTGCTAAGCAAATTGCTGATTTATTAAACTCAGGTGCTTTACCAGTAAAGCTTACAGAAATTTATTCAACATCAGTGGGTGCACAATTTGGTCAGGATGCATTACATAACACAATGTTAGCATCTGCGATAGGTGTAGGACTCATCTTCTTATTTATGATTTTCTATTACCGTTTACCAGGTATACTTGCTGTGATCTCTTTATCAGCATATATTTGGCTGACGATGATTGCGTTTAATATGATTCATGGTGTCTTAACATTACCAGGTATCGCTGCATTAGTGTTAGGTGTAGGGATGGCAGTAGATGCGAATATCATCATGTATGAACGTATTAAAGATGAATTAAAAATCGGACGTAGTGTTAAACAAGCCTTTAAAAAAGGATCTGATTCTTCATTCCTGACAATTTTAGATGCCAACTTAACAACAGTGTTAGCGGCTTTAGTACTTTTCTTCCTTGGAACGAGTAGTGTTAAAGGATTTGCTACAATGTTGTTACTAGGTATTCTGATGATTTTCATAACGCAAGTATTCTTTACCCGATTATTACTGAGCTTAGCTGTATACTCTGGTTTCTTTGATAAAAAGTTCAGTTTCTTCGGCGTCAGTGCTAAAAATCGTCATCACATATCAGAGGGTGTTGATGTACATGATCTTAAGACGCGCTGGGATCGTATTGATTTTGTGAAACTTGCAAAACCATTACTTGCGGCATCAGTTGCTTCGATTATTATTGGTAGTATTGTTATTGCATTAATGGGACTTAATTTAGGGATTGATTTTAAATCAGGTTCACGTGTTGATGTGAAAAGTGATAAAGTATTGAAAGTAGAAGATGTCAAATCATCACTGAAAGATTTAAATTTAGAAACGGATAATATTATTATAAATTCTGAAGCAAACAAAATGGGTGTCATCCAGTTTAAAGATCCTTTAACAAAAAATGAAATAAAGGATTTAAAATCAGCATTCACTAAGCAATACGGTCATGAGCCAAACGTCAATACCGTTTCGAGTGAGATTGGTAAGGAACTTGCAAAAAATGCTATTAAATCAGTAATTTATGCTGCAATTGGTATCATCATCTATGTAACTTTCCGTTTCGAATGGAGAATGGGTCTGACATCTGTATTATCTTTATTACATGATGCATTCTTAATTATTGCTTTCTTCAGTATTTTCAGGATTGAGGTCGATGTTACATTTATAGCAGCGATTTTAACAATCATTGGTTACTCAATTAATGACACGATTGTTACGTTTGACCGTGTACGCGAAAATTTACAAAAGATGAAAGTCATTACGCGACCTGAGCAAATTGATGATATTGTTAATAGTTCTATACGTCAAACTTTAACACGCTCAATCAATACCGTATTAACAGTTATTATCGTAGTAGTTGCTTTGATGCTTTTAGGAGCATCTAGTATCTTTAATTTCTCTCTTGCTTTATTGGTTGGTTTATTATCAGGTGTATTCAGTTCAATCTTCATCGCAGTTCCGCTTTGGGGAATCTTAAAGAAACGTCAATTAAAAGCGAATGGCGGAAGATTAACTGTTTATGAAGAGAAGAAATCAAATGATGAAAAAATTTATGTTTAATACTTTACTTTTAGAAAAATCATGTCTAGACATGATTTTTCTTTTTTTGTCTAAAAAATCACAAATTTCAACTTTTTTTTATTATGATAATGGTAATTGTATTTATGGGGGGATAATATGAAAATCACTAAAATTAAAGGGTACTATATTCAGCTGCCATTAAAAGAACCGTTTGTCATTAATTATGCTACCTATGATAGCATGCATTCAGTCATCGTTGAAATTCACACGGATACAGGTTTAGTCGGTTATGGTGAAGGTGTGGCTGATGAGCACGTAACTGGAGATAGCGCACCTGGAGTTTATGCTAACTTGGAAATGATTGCTCCGTCACTTATTGGTCTGAATCCATTAAATATTGAATATATACACAATAAACTGGATCAAATGATTTTAGGCAATCCTGCATTGAAGGCGTGTATTGATATCGCATTATATGATATTCTGGGAAAACATGCACAATTGCCGGTCTACCAGTTACTAGGTGGACAGACAGTTGAACGTTTAGATTATGCAAAAGTATTAAGTGTTAAAGTTTTTGAAGAAACAAGAAAAGATATTGATGCATTGCTTGCCGACGGTTATAAAGTGATCAAAGTTAAGCTTGGTGGAAATATTAATGATGATGTTAAGAAATTAAAACAAATTTTAGATTATATCAAAGACACGGATGCAGAAGTGAGAGTCGATTGTAATCAAGCGTGGTCTAATCCGAAAGCGATAATACAGGCATTAAGTACAATCAATGATCCAAAGTTAAAGTGGATTGAACAACCTTTAAAAGCACACGATATAGAAGGGATGAAATACTTGTATGAACGTATGCAGGTAAGTTTAATGGCAGATGAGATGATAAAGGATGTTAAAGATTTAGCGAGTTTAAAGTCACCACATTTTGATTTATTAAATGTTAAGCTGATGAAATGTGGCGGTATACACAATGCAGTAAAAATTATTAGGTTTGCAGAAGCATTAGGAATTGAATGCCAAATTGGATCTATGGTGGAATCTTCTATCGGTAGTGCAGCGGGTTATCACACGGCTATGGCACTAGATAATGTAAAAACGACAGAACTTACAGGGCCACTCCTATTTAGTCAGGATATTGGTAATCTAACATACGAAATTCCTTATGTATATTTAAGTGAGGAACCAGGTCTAGGTATTAAGGTAGATAGAGACATTTTAAAAGCATTAACCGATAAACAATTTGAAGTATAAAATTTTAAACAAGGGGATTAACATGAACGAAACAGAATTTCATGATAGGATATTAGAGATTAATCGTGAACTAAATCTAAGAGCAGAAGTAAGTTGGGACGAAGAAAAAACAACGGATTATATTGAAAAATTATTTAAAGATGAATTTGATGTACATAGATTCAATAAAACAGGACTATATATTAAAATTCCAGGTAAAATTGACAAAACTGTAGCTTTTAGAAGCGATATTGATGCATTGCCTTATAATTTTGAAGACGAACTAAAAGTCATTCATGCATGTGGCCATGATGCACATATGACGACACTTATCGGATTATTATATAAATTAAAAAACACAAGGTATCAACCTATTTACAATTTACTGTTTATCTTCCAACCAGCAGAAGAAGATGGTAGCGGTGCTAAATATGTATTAGAACATAACATCTTAGAAAATGTTGAATATATGTTTGGAATGCACGTTCGTCCATTAAATGAATTGAAAGGCAATGAATTCTCAAGCAGTATCCAGCACGGGGCTAGCGCTACTTTGCATGTTGATATTACAACCACTGAAGGTCATGCAGGCAGACCTTGGGAATCTATTAACAGTATCGATATTGCGATGGATTTAAATCAGCAAATCAAAGCATTAAATCATGACGGTGATCGAACATACTCAGTGAAGATGACTACAATTGAAACGTTGAGTGGTACGCATAATACGATTCCAGGAACAATTAATTGTGTCTTTGATGTACGTGCTCAATATAATGAGACAATGCAGGATTTACAAACGAATATTGATAACATTTGTGAATCAATTAATAATAAATATGACTGCACATTAAAATATTTTTATTCAAGTAATACAGTTGCTGCTGACATCAGTGACGAAGCTAAAGATATTATCACTGAGGTATTAAAAGAACAACAACATGATTATATTGAAACGATAGTCACACCTGGTGCTGAAGATTTTCATACCTATGCTAACGCATTACCTGAAATCAAAACAACGATGCTGGGCATTGGGTGTGATATGAATCATGGATTACATCATCCTGAAATGCAATATGATAAGGAATCAATCTTTACCGCTATTAACATCTATTATGATGTAATTAAAAAACTAGATGAAAAATTAGATTAAATTTGAAGGCATTCATTTTCTTAAATGAATGCCTTCATGTATAATTTTAGAGTGTAGGGGGATTGTTATGGAAAAAATTAAATGGCAAGTGTCCAGGATAGAAAATACAATTCCTGAGGAACTCATCAAAAAATATAAAATCTCTAAGATTAATCAAAAAATATTAAGTGCACGTAATATCATATCAGACGCAGAACTTAATGAAATCTTTTCAGACGGACAAATACATGATCCATTTTTGCTCTATCAAATGGATAAAGTTGTAGAGAGAGTTCACTATGCAATTGAACATGCTGAACCTATATTAGTCTATGGTGATTATGATGCTGATGGAGTAACAAGTGTTACTGTCATGGTGAAAACGCTGGAATCTTTAGGAGCAGTTGTTGGATGGTATATTCCGAATCGTTTTACGGAAGGATATGGACCTAATGAAGATGCCTTCAGACAGGCGGCAGATGAGGGAGTCAAATTAATAATTACTGTGGATAATGGGATACAGGGTCATCATGAAGTTGAAGTTGCCAATTCTCTTGGAATAGACGTTATTATTACTGACCACCATGAAATTGGAGCAACCTTACCGGATGCATTTGCAGTTATTCACCCGATGCATCCGGAAGGTAATTATCCTTTTGCACATCTTGCAGGTGTGGGAGTTGCATATAAGGTGAGTCATGCCCTCTTAGGAAAAGAATATAAAGATTTCTTACCATTTGTTACAATCGGTACAATTAGTGACCTTGTTTCGATGACAGGCGAAAACAGAGCGATGGTTAAACAAGGTCTTAAGATGATAAATCAACAAGCTCCAGTAGGAGTTGCAGCATTACTTAAGCGTGCAAACTTTACAGGTGAAATAACAGAAGAAACAATTGGATTTATCATCGGTCCAAGGTTAAATGCAGTAGGACGACTTGATGATGCGAGAATTGCTGCTGAACTTTTACAGCTAGATGATCATTACGAAGCTGACTGGATAGCAGAACAGGTTGATGCATTTAACGATGAAAGAAAAGCTATTGTAGAATCAATTACTCAGGAAGCAATGATTGAAGCTGAAGATAAAATAAATAATGGCAACCGCTTTTTAGTCATCGCTAAAGAGAATTGGAATGAAGGTGTTCTGGGAATTGTGGCGAGTCGAATCGTAGAAAAATATAATTTACCGACAATTGTTTTAAATATTGATTATATTAATGATTATGCTAAAGGCTCGGCAAGAAGTGTACAACAAATTTCGATGTATGATAGTCTTGATCAGGCTAGAGACTACATCACTAAATTCGGTGGTCATCATATGGCTGCAGGTTTAACATTACCTATTGACAATATTGAACAATTAGAAAGAAATATCAACTTATATCTGGAGCAGGTTCTAAACGGAGAACCTATAACAACGCAACTTGACATTGATGCAATCGTTGAGATGGAAGATATTACTGTTAAGAACATCAGTGATATGGATTTACTACGACCATTTGGTACTGACTTTAAAGCACCTGTACTTGGAATTTACGACCAGAAGATTACTGAGATAAAGCAAATCGGTCAAAATGCAGCGCATTTAAAATTTAAAACTGCAGCTGATTTAAATTGTCTGATGTGGAAGCGAGGAGATTTTTTAAATGAATTTCCTGTTGGTACAGACGTTAATATTGCAGGGTCGCTGCAACTGAATGAGTGGAATGGCAACATTTCACCTCAGATGATCGCTCAATCAATGCACTCAGATGATGTTAAAATGGTTGATTTCAGGAATGTCCACCCAAGAAAATTTGCTTTTTTAAAAGATGAGCAGGATGTAGCATACATTATTCAACCCGGCCAACCTAAAATCAATGAAAATTATTATTATTATGGTGAATCAGTATATGGACATGATAAAATAGTTTTTAGAGATATTCCGGATACTTATGAGAGTTTTAAAACTACATTCGATTCAATAGACGCTGAGACTATTTATTTTATCTTTCATAAAAAAAAGCAGATTTACTTTGAAGGTATGCCAAGTATAGAAAAATTTAAATTATTATTTAAATGTTTTAAAATGAAGCCCATGATTGACTTAAAGAAAGATGGTGGGTATATTATTGATTTATTGAAAGTTAAGCCTGAGACCTTACTCTTTATGCTGGAGGTTTATAAAGAACTTGAATTCATTCAGCAAACCGATATGACTTTTGAATTAAATGATACTATCCAAAAAGCTGAAATTCAAAGTTCAAATCATTATAATGAAAGATTAAGGGAATTAAAATTAGAACAGTTATTTTTATTTTCAACATTTGATAGTTTAAAATCTCAATTAGTTCAAAGATAAATATGACAACGGAGGCACTGAGGATGGATTTAAAAAAATATATTGCAGAAGTACAGGATTGGCCAAAAGAAGGAATTAGTTTTAAAGATATTACAACGTTAATGGATAATGGTGAAGCGTATTCATACGCTACTGATCAAATTGTAAGTTTCGCAAAAGAAAAACAGGTAGACATCGTTGTTGGTCCTGAAGCACGTGGATTTATTATTGGGTGCCCTGTGGCATATGCAATGGGGATTGGATTTGCACCAGTACGTAAGGAAGGAAAATTACCTCGTGAAGTGATTCGATATGAATATGATTTAGAATATGGCAGCAACGTTCTGACAATGCATAAAGATGCGATAAAACCGGGACAACGTGTATTAATTACCGATGATTTACTAGCTACTGGAGGTACGATTGAAGCGACAATTAAACTCGTTGAACAATTAGGTGGAATTGTTGCTGGTATTGCATTTATTATTGACCTGAAGTATTTAAACGGGATGGACAAGCTTAAAGGCTATGATGTTTTAACACTTGTAGAATATGAAGCAGAATAAATTTTTCGTTATAAAGGATTGAGTTACATTTAATTGACTCAGTCTTTTTTATATTTCATTTAAAAATTAGTGATATTATAGTATTATTAATACATTATAAAGAGGGTGGTGATAGAATGAACAATGAATATCCATATACTAAAGATGATGTGCTGGCAATGACAAAAGCATACTTATCGGAGGAAGATTACCAATTCGTTGTTAAAAGCTATCAACTTGCCGAAAAAGCACATACTGGGCAATTCAGAAAAAATGGTCTCCCGTATATTATGCATCCTATTCAGGTTGCAGGTATACTTGCAGAAATGAAGCTTGATGGACCAACGATTGTTGCAGGTTTCCTGCACGATGTTGTAGAAGATACCCCGTATACATATGAAGACTTGAAGGCAATGTTTAATGAAGAAGTAGCATATATTGTTGATGGTGTAACCAAGTTAGAAAAAGTTAAGTATCGCTCTAAAGCGGAACAACAAGCAGAAAATCATCGCAAACTCTTTATTGCGATTGCAAAAGATGTTCGCGTTATATTAGTTAAACTTGCAGATAGATTACATAATATGAGAACACTAAAAGCTATGCCACATGAAAAACAGGTGCGTATTGCAAAGGAAACACTCGAAATATATTCACCACTAGCACATCGATTAGGGATTAATACAATTAAATGGGAACTGGAAGATATCTCATTGCGATATATTGATAGTATTCAGTATTTTAGAATTGTGCATTTAATGAAAAAGAAACGTAGTGAACGTGAAGCATACATAGAAAATGCGATTGAAAATATTCGTAAAGAAATGAGTATTACAGGCATTTCTGGTGAAATAACGGGTCGTCCAAAACATATTTATAGCATATACAGAAAAATGGTAAAACAGAAGAAGCATTTCGATCAAATATTTGATCTGTTAGCAATTCGTATTATCGTTGACTCTATTAAAGATTGTTATGCTGTTTTAGGACTTGTACATACATTGTGGAAACCAATGCCTGGTAGATTTAAAGATTATATTGCTATGCCTAAACCAAACATGTATCAATCATTGCACACAACCGTTGTAGGTCCGAATGGTGATCCATTAGAAATTCAGATAAGAACACATGAAATGCACGAAATTGCAGAACACGGTGTTGCTGCGCACTGGGCATATAAAGAAGGTAAAACTTTAGTTAATCCTGATGAAGCTAAAAGTTTAAGTAAGATGAGCTGGATGAAAGAAATAGAAGAAACAGATTCTACATCACCAGATGCTGAAGCATTTATGGAATCTCTTAAATATGATTTACAATCTGATAAAGTGTATGTCTTTACACCGGAAAGTGATGTCGTAGAATTACCTATTGGTGCTGTTCCAATTGATTTTGCCTATGCTGTGCATAGTGAAGTGGGTAATAAAATGATTGGTGCAAAAGTTAATGGTAAAATAGTCCCGATTGATTATGAACTCCAGACAGGTGACATTATAGAAATTAGAACGTCTAAACATTCCTACGGTCCTAGCAGAGACTGGTTGAAGATATGTAAATCAGCAAGTGCAAAAAGTAAAATTAAGAGTTTCTTTAAAAAACAGGATCGTTCAAGCAATATCGAAAAAGGTAGATTTATGATTGAAGCGGAGTTTAAAGAACAGCAAATCAATATGGATGAAATTATGATTGATGAAAATATTTCTGTTGTAATTGAAAAGTATAATTTCTCTAGTATTGATGATGTATATGCTGCGGTAGGCTTTGGAGGTCTTACAGCTTCTGCTGTTGTCGGTAAACTGACAGAAAAATATCGAATTAAAGAAAAAGAACAACGTTTAAATCAAGTACAGGAAGTAAACAAAACATTAAATGTAAAACGTAATATCCAGACTGAGACAGGGGTCTATGTTGAGGGTATGGATAATATGCTGATAAAGTTATCAAAATGTTGTAATCCTGTACCAGGTGATGCAATAGTCGGCTATATTACAAAAGGGCATGGCGTAAAAGTTCATCGAACAGAGTGTCCAAATGTTATCAATGAAACTGAGCGATTAATTGATGTTGAATGGGTGAAGTCATCTGAAAACAAGACTTATCAAGTTGATCTTGAAATTACTGCTTATGATCGTCTTGGATTATTAAATGAAGTATTACAGGCAGTAAATGCGACTAAAACAACATTAACGCAGGTTTCAGGAAAAGCAGATATTGATAAGAATGCAAAAATAAATATTAGCATCATGGTTAAAAATGTTAATGAACTGATGCGTGTTGTCGATAAAATAAAACAATTAAGTGATATTTACACAGTGACCAGAATATTAAATTGAGGTGTCTTATATGCGTGTCGTATTACAAAAAGTTAAACAAGCTTCTGTAACTGCAGAAAATTATTTTCAGTCTATCGATCAAGGATATTGTCTGTTAGTAGGTATAGGAGAACAAACTACTGATGAAGATTTAAAAGTCATGGCAAAAAAAATTGCTAATACAAGAGTTTTTGAGGATGAAGATGGTAAAATGAATCTTTCGATTAAAGATGTCGGTGGTAAAATACTATCAATCTCGCAGTTTACTTTATATGCAAATGTCAAAAAAGGGAATCGCCCTAGTTTCACAGATGCCATGCATCCAGATACAGCAAATAAAATGTATGAAACATTTAATGAATATTTAAGTAGTTATGATATTGATGTTTTGCCAGGTGTATTTGGTGCATCAATGGATATTGCACTGATTAATGACGGGCCAGTAACAATAATATTTGAAAGTAATGAAGGAAAGATACAATGAAAAAAATTGATTTAAGACCTATACAACGGTCTCGACCGCTACGATTAGGCTTACTTTCATTAATGACTGTATTATTAATTTTCTTTCTCTTTTGGCTTTTTACAAAACAAAACAATGAGCCCACCGCATTGACCATGATTGAAGATGGTGAATTACGTACAGGGCCTCAAGCTTTTTATCCAGTGATATTTAATGTGAAAAAAGGCGACAACCTTGATATTTTGAAACATACTGGTAAGTGGTATTATGTTAAGGATGGTAATAAAAAAGGATGGATTGCAGGTTGGCATACAAATCTTAATATTAAAGAAGACAAAATTGCAGGTGCAAATCCATTTAAAGGTAAAACTATTATGCTTGATCCGGGACATGGTGGAAATGATCAAGGTGCCTCAAGCAAAGATGGAACGATTGAAAAAGATATTACTTTAAAGACGAGTTTAATGTTAAAGCAGAAACTTGAAGAATCGGGAGCAACGGTTCTAATGACAAGGACAAGTGATGAATACGTTAAATTAAAAAATCGTAAAGGCTCAGCAGACGTATTTTTAAGCATTCATGCTGATGCGCTAGAAGCATCAAGCCCACACGGTTTAACGGTTTATTACCACCATGATAATCAAAAAGTTTTAGCTGATACTTTACATATGGCGATTAAACAAAAGGCATTATTATCTGATCGTGGTGTAAGACAGGAAAATTTCCAGGTGATACGACAAACTGAAAAACCTGCTGTCTTACTGGAATTGGGCTATATCAGTAATCCAACCGATGAAAAAATGATGAAAGATGAGAAATACCGTCAAATCATCGTTACCGGAATCGTTGATGGATTGCGTAATTACTTTTTATATTAACTTGACTTTAGTAAATTAACTTAGTAATATAAACCTAATCAACTTAACAAATAGCCGTTTGAATCTATCATTTATAAGCCGTTTATTGAATAGAGACATCTATATCGCTGAAATTAGATGATAAATACTTATAATATGTAACAATAGATGAGGTTGCAATAAGAAATTATTGCCGTTTTACATGCGTTAAATGTACTTGAGTGGGTACTTTACTTTGTACCAATTAGGGTGGCAACACGGAAAATTTTACGTCCCTTATGCATTATTTATGATGCATAAGGGGCTTTTTATTATTTAAGGAGGACAATATGATTAATATTCCAAGAGGAACACAAGATATCTTACCATCAGAAACTCCGAAATGGCGTTATATTGAGGATAAATTGCATAATATTGCAGCATCTTATAATTATAAAGAAATACGTACACCAATTTTTGAATCTACTGATTTATTTGCTCGAGGTGTAGGAGATACAACTGATATTGTTCAAAAAGAAATGTATACATTTAAAGATAAAGGTGATCGCAGTATTACTTTACGTCCTGAAGGTACAGCAGCAGTTGTTAGAAGTTACATTGAAAATAAGATGAATGGCGATGCAAATCAGCCTATCAAACTATATTATAATGGACCAATGTTCCGTTATGAGCGTAAACAAAAAGGACGCTATCGTCAGTTTGTTCAATTTGGTGTAGAAGCGATAGGTGCAGAGAATCCTGCGATGGATGCAGAAGTGATTCACATGGTCTACAGCATTTATAAATCTTTTGGATTAAAACATATAAAAATCGTGTTAAATTCAATAGGGGATATGGATAGCCGTAACACCTATAAAGAAGCATTAGTCGAACACTTCGAGCCACACATTGAAAACTTCTGTAATGATTGTAAAAATCGTTTACATTCAAATCCGATGCGAATTTTAGATTGTAAAGTAGATCGAGATCAACCATCGGTTAAAAATGCACCTAAAATTATTGATTATTTAAATGACTATTCATTAGACTATTACAATGAAGTGAAACGCTATTTAACACTTTTGGAAGTTCCATTTGTTGAAGATGCAAATCTTGTACGTGGCCTGGATTATTATACGCACACTGCTTTTGAAGTAATGAGTGAAGCAGAAGGATTTGGTGCTATCACTACGTTATGCGGTGGCGGAAGATATAACGGTCTACTTGAAATGTTAGATGGACCAAAGGAGACTGGTATCGGATTTGCCTTAAGTATTGAACGTTTGTTACTTGCAATTGAAGCTGAAGGTGTCGAACTTGATATCGATAATGGTATAGATTTGTTTATTGTTACGATGCCTGAAACTGTTGAAGCTGGAATGAAAATTTTAGCTGAAGTGAGAAACGCAGGTTTGAAAGCAGATATTGATTATTTAAATCGAAAAATTAAAGGACAGATGAAACAGGCTGACCGTATTCATGCTAAAAATACCATAGTTTTAGGTTCAAACGAACTTGAGAGCGGCAAGGTGAATATTAAAACGATGAATACCGGTGAAAGTAAGGAAATAGAACTTAAAAATATAGCTGCATTCATTAAAGGAGAGTAAAAACATGGAGAAAAGAACAACGTATTGCGGATTAGTAACAGAAGAATATATTGGACAGGAAGTAATATTAAAAGGATGGGTACAAAAACGCCGTGATTTAGGTGGATTAATCTTTATCGATCTACGAGATAGAGAAGGTATCGTTCAAGTTGTCTTTAACCCGGATTTTTCAGAAGATGCTTTAGAGATTGCAGAAACAATTCGTTCAGAGTATGTTGTTGAGATTAAAGGAAAGGTTACGGAACGCGACGCAGCTGTGGTTAATCCAAAAATAAAAACAGGTAAAATTGAAGTTCAGGTTTCCGATATCAATATTATAAATAAATCTGAAACACCACCTTTCCAGATCGAAGCAGAAACGGATATTTCTGAAGATGTCAGATTAAAATACCGATACCTTGATTTACGTCGTGAACCATTAGCTAATACTTTTAAGATGCGTCACCAAATTACCCGTGCTGTACGTAATTATTTAGATGAATCGGGATTTTATGAAGTTGAGACTCCAGTACTTACTAAATCGACACCTGAAGGCGCACGTGACTATCTAGTACCTTCACGCGTGCAGGAAGGGAAATTCTTTGCATTACCACAATCACCACAAATTTTTAAACAGTTATTGATGATTGGTGGGTTTGATAAGTACTATCAAATCGTAAAATGTTTCCGCGATGAAGATTTACGTGCAGACCGTCAACCTGAATTTACACAAATCGATATTGAAATGAGTTTTGTGGATCAGGAAGATGTTATGGCAATGAATGAAGGAATGCTTGCACGCATTATGAAAGACGTAAAAGGGATTGATATTACAACACCGTTTCCTCGAATGACTTATGAAGAAGCAATGAGAGACTATGGTATTGATAAACCGGATACACGATTTGATATGAAACTTAAAATATTGAATGACCTTGCATTAAAAATGGATTTCAAAGTGTTTAATGAAGCTGTAAAAAACGGCGGAGCAGTCAAAGCAATTGTTGTTAAAGGCGCTGCAGAAAAGTATTCAAGAAAAGATATTGATGCACTACAGGAATTTGCAAAAATTTATGGTGCAAAAGGTTTAGCTTGGGTGAAAGTTGTAGAAGAAGGATTAAACGGACCCATTGCTAAGTTCTTTGATGAATCAATGACTTCTGAATTACAAGAAACAACTGAAGCACAAGCTGGAGATTTAGTATTATTTGTGGCAGATAAATTATCAGTTGTAAATGCAAGTCTTGCTAATTTACGAAATAAACTTGGAAAAGATTTAGACTTAATTGATGAGAATAAATTTAATTTCTTGTGGGTTACAGACTGGCCATTATTTGAATACGATGAAGAGTTAGGCCGTTACTTTGCAGCACATCATCCGTTTACTGCACCAAAAGCAGAACATTTAGATTTATTAACGTCGAATCCGATAGCAACACAAGCTAATGCTTATGACGTAGTTTTAAATGGATATGAACTTGGTGGTGGTTCTATTCGTATTCATAACCAGGATGTACAGGCGAAGATGTTTGAAGCACTTGGCTTTACTAAAGAAGAAGCTGAAGAACAGTTTGGATTCCTGATGAATGCCTTTAAATATGGTGCACCTCCACATGGTGGTATTGCTTTAGGATTAGACAGAATGGTGATGTTACTTGCAGGGCGTACGAATTTACGTGATGTCATTGCCTTTCCTAAAACAGCATCAGCAACTGATTTATTAACTGAAGCACCTAGTGCTGTAGAAACTTCTCAGCTAGATGATCTACACATCGGTCTAAAATTAGATGAAAAAGAACCAAAAACTAAGGATGATATTAAATAGTTGCATTTTAGTATAATTGTGCTATTATATAGTCATAAGATAGGTGTCTGAAGAGTACGACATTTGTTTATTCTATTTTGACCTAACACTTTTTGATCGGGAGTCTAATAGGTTTTCTTATAGCGCACACGCCTCATAACGGAGGACTTGCAAAATAAGAAACGGGACACCCACCTGTTTATAGCAGGCCAAAATGATCAACACTTAAGATGACGGCTCACTTGGATACTATCGGAAGACGAGAGACTTTAGTCTCTCGTCTTTTTTATTTTGTAATGAATAAGTCTTAGTAATATGGTAGGATATAAGTATTGAATATTAGAAATGGAGATAAGCAATGAAACATCAATTTTCTAGAAATGAACTTGCATATGGAAAAGAAGGTTTAGATGCTTTAAATAAAAAAACAGTAATGATTTTAGGTGTCGGGGGAGTAGGATCATTTGCTGCTGAAGCATTAGCAAGAACGAACATAGGTCATATTATTCTGATAGATAAAGACGATGTAGATATTACGAATGTCAATCGTCAGCTGCATGCACTGACAACAACAGTTGGCCAGTCAAAAGTAACGCTGATGGAAGAACGTATTAAATTAATCAATCCTGATTGTAAAGTCACATCACTACATATGTTCTATACAGATGAAACCTATGAACAAATCTTTAATTACGATATTGATTATGTGGTTGATGCGAGTGACACAATTATGTATAAAATTCATTTGATGAAAGAATGTCTTAAACGTGGTATCAAAATAATATCGAGTATGGGTGCTGCTAATAAAACGGATCCTACTCGTTTTAAAATAGTAGATATTTCTAAGACGCATACAGATCCTATGGCAAAAGTAATCCGCACAAAATTAAAAAAAGAAAGAATCTATAAAGGTATACCTGTGGTATTTAGTGATGAAAGTCCAATCGTAATCCGAGAAGATGTAAAAGCATATGTAGGAAATGCAGATGCATCTGTCAGAAAAGCACAGATGCCACCATCAAGTAATGCATTTGTACCGAGTGTTGTAGGTCTTATCTGTGCGAGCTGGGTAGTTAATGACATCTTAAAGGACTTCCCGGTAACAAGAGTTAAAGATAAATAATAGATGAACTGTTGAACTTTCGTTCAGCAGTTTTTTTGTCTGTTATAAACGCATGTTCGACAGCCTTATTAACGGCGTCTTCATAGCTGTCGCTTAGTAAACTTCAAAAATCCACAGAAATCAAAGAGCGATTTCATTGTGTATTTTCTCCAGTTTACATGCGACAAAACGCTATTCAGACAGCCTTATTAACGGCGTCTTCATAGCTGTCGCTAAGTAAACTTCAAAAATCCACAGAAATCAAAGAGCGATTTCATTGTGTATTTTCTCCAGTTTACATGCGACAAAACACTATTCAGACAGCCTTATTAGCCAACCTTAAAGTTACCTTAAATTTGGTTAATTTGACTAAAATATTATTAATTTTAATGTATGATAGGGGTAACGGAGGTGTAGAAATGGAAGATAATGCATATAGTTTGCAGGTAAGAAATTTAAACAAAACAATTAATAAGAAGCATATTATTAAAAATCTAAATTTTGACGTTAAAAAGGGCGAAGTTTTTGGTTTTTTAGGGCCAAATGGCGCAGGCAAGACAACCACGATTCGAATGATTGTTGGTTTGACTTCGCCTACATCAGGAGATATTAAAGTTTTTGGGAAATCAGTACTTACAAATCGTAGTGAAGTGATGAAAGATATAGGTGCGATTGTTGAGAATCCAGAGTTATATCCCTTTTTGTCAGGTTTAGAAAATTTAAAACAGTATGCACGTATGCAAAATGGTATTACTAAAGAAGATATTACAAGAGTGGTAAGACTGGTAGGTCTTGAAAATCGTATTAAAGAAAAAGTTGCTAAATATTCTTTAGGGATGCGTCAAAGGTTAGGTTTAGCGCAAGCTTTATTGCATCAACCAAAAATATTAATTCTTGATGAGCCTACGAATGGTCTAGATCCAGCTGGTATACGAGAAATAAGGGATTATATTAAGAAGCTTGCTGCTGAAGAGGATATGTCAGTCATCGTTTCAAGTCATCTAATGAGTGAAATGGAGTTAATGTGTGATAGATTTGGTATTATTCAAAATGGACAAATGATTAGAATTGAAGATGTTAATACTATCGTGACAGCAAGTGACGTGGTAAAACATCATTTAGATGTATATCCAATCGATCAGGCTGTAAAACTGTTAAATGAGAAGTCGATAAACTTTGTTTTAGATAAACAGTTGATTGAAATAGAAATTGCTTCTAAAGAGATGCCTCAGCTTGTCAGAGATCTGGTTAAAGCGAATATAGATATTTACGGCGTAACGAAAGAAAAAATATCGCTTGAAGACAGATTTATGGCATTAACACAAGACGGGGGTGCACACATTGTTTAAACTAATAGTTAATGAATTTAACAAATACTGCAATCGTCCTGGAACTTATATTATGCTAGCCATTATTGTTGCAATCATGATTTTAGGTGTTGTATTAAACAATCAGTTTAGTAATGATGGCGATAACAAATCGTATGATAAAGATTGGAAAACTGAAGTAAAATCTGATATACAAAAATACGAAAAAAGATTAGTTCAAATTTCAAAAAAACCTGAGGATAAAAGATCTCTGAGTGAAATATCTGATGAAATGACACTTGGAGATAAGGTTAGTAAATTGAAATATTATTTAAAGAAAGATACACAACCTCCTGCTAGTAATAATTTTTATCAGCATTTACTTGATACAGGTGGGTTACTAAGCTTTGTCACGATAATGATTATAATTATGAGTAGTGGATTAATGTCACGAGAGCATCAACAGGGCACAATAAAGTTGTTATTAATTAGACCTGCATCTCGTTTAAAGATTTTCTTCTCAAAATATTTATATATTTTAATCGCATCACTTATCTTTCTAATGTTCACTTATGGCGTCAGTGCTTTGATTGCTTTGTTTACGACTAAGATGAATCCAACTCAATACTTAGCCGTTCAAGGTCCTTCTGGATATAAGATGGTTAATGTTTTTGAACTTTTAGGGCAACAGCTATTTGCGAATTACTTATTTATCATTACATTCGCGATTATTGCTTATGCATTATCTGTTATATTCAAACATACAGCTTTAAGTTTAGGCGTTACATTTGCATTGATGTTCTTTGGAGATTTAGTAATGCTGTTTTTAAAAGGAAAAACAAAATTCCTGGAATTTTTCTGGCCGGCAAACTGGAATTTAGCTCAATACTTACCGAATAGTCCATCTGAACTTATTGATAAAGATTTATCGTTTGGATTTAGTTTGACGTATGATTTAATTGCTTTAATGCTCATTACAGTAATTGCAGCATGGATTTTTAATAAAAGGGATGTCGCCAACTAAAGAAGCAGCAAAACAAGCATTATAGCTTGTTTTGTTGCTTTTTAATTGCGTCATATATTTGCTTAAATTGATTTTCCGATTTACTTGTCGTTTTAGGGATATAATATTGCTTTTTCTTTAACGTATCTGGTAAGTATTGCTGCGGGATATACCCGGTTTCAGATTGATGAGGATAGATGTATCCGGTGCCATTGCCTAAATCTTTCGCACCTTTGTAATGTGCATCTTTTAAGTGTTTAGGTATAGCGCCGATTTTTCCGCTTCTAACATCTGACAATGCACTATCAATAGCTGATATTCCGGAATTTGATTTAGGTGACAGACATAATTCAATGACTGCCTGAGCCAGTGGAATACGTGCTTCAGGAAAACCCAAACGTTCCGCGGATTCAATCGCTGCAAGTGTACGGCTACCTGCTGACGGACTAGCTAGTCCAATATCTTCATAACTGATGACGAGTAGTCGCCTTGTAATGGTCGGAAGATCTCCGCCTTCTATCAACCTTGCTAAATAATGAAGCGCTGCATCAACATCGCTGCCTCGAATAGATTTTTGAAATGCACTCATTAAGTCATAGTGCATATCACCATCTTTATCGAACTGAAAACTAGATTTCTGCAAGCAATCTTTTGCATCCTGCAAGGTAATGATTACTGGATTTTTAGTTTCAGAAGAAAGGATGGCCAATTCCAGTGCATTTAAACTTGATCGGATATCACCATGAGCACTTTGAATAAAATGACTCAGTGCAGCTTCTTCAATTTCAATATTTTCATTGCCAAATCCTTTTTCAGTATCATTGATCGCGCGTAATATCGCTGTCTTTATATCTGCTTCTGTTAATGCATGTAATTCAAAGATTTGAGTTCTGGAACGAATGGCAGGATTAATCGCATGATAGGGGTTACTTGTTGTAGCACCAATCAATATAATCTGACCGTTTTCCAGATGTGGCAGCAGAAAGTCTTGTTTACTTTTATCTAAACGATGTATTTCATCCAGTAATAAAATAACCTGGCCACTCATCTTAGCTTCTTCTGCAATCAACTGCATATCTTTTTTTGTATTCGTGACAGCATTTAACTGTCTGAATTTTACAGAAGTGCTACCAGCTATGGCTTGTGCGATACTTGTTTTGCCTACGCCAGGTGGACCATAGAGGATCATGGATGTTAATCTTTTGGCGTTTACCATACGTCTAATAATACCGTGGTCACCGACTAAATGTTGCTGACCGATAACGTCATCAATTGTAGTAGGGCGCATTCTAAATGCTAAAGGTTCCAAATTTTTCACTCCTTTAGCAAAAGTGTACCTTATTTTATAAAAAAATGTGATAAAATTGATTTATTGAAAAGGGGCGTATAATAACTATGAAGATATCAACAAAAGGAAGATACGGTTTAACTTTAATGATTTCACTAGCGAAACGCTATCAGACAAAACCCGTATCTCTAAAAATTATCGCTGAAGAAAACAATCTCAGTGACTTATATCTAGAACAGCTTGTAGGACCATTACGTAATGCTGGATTAATTAAAAGTGTTCGTGGTGCCAAAGGTGGCTACATGTTAATGAAAGCTCCTCAGGAAGTGACCGCAGCTGACATCATTCGATTGCTGGAAGGACCTATCACTCCAGTCGAAGGGATTGAGGATGAACCGCCTGCCCAAAAACAATTATGGATTGATATAAGAGATGCAGTAAAAAAAGTGTTGGATGAAACAACACTTGAAGATTTAATGAATTATAAGGATGAGAATTTAATTGAAGGATATATGTTCTATATATAAAAATAGTTATCGCTGTCAGCGATAACTATTTTTCATCTGTAATTTCTTTTAACCATCTATAACTTCGATATAATTTTTCAATATCATAAATATAACTCACAACAATTAATTCATCTACATTGAACTCATTTTGAAAATCCTGTATTTTTTGTTTCACTGTTGCTTTAGAACCAACAAACCTTGTGACAGTACGAGACATCGCCATTTGTTTTTCCTGCAGTGTCCATAAAGCATCCATATCTTCTACTGGAGGCTGTAAAGGCATTCTCGTATTGCGAATAACATTTAAGAAGAATTGATGCGTAGTTGTAGCAAGGTATTCTGCTTCTTCGTCAGTTTCACCTATAATTACATTTGTTCCAACCATTACATATGGTTTATCAAGATAGTCAGATTTCTGGAAAAGATTTCTATAAATTGTGATTGCTTCTTTCATTTGTTCTGGTGCAAAATGACCGGCAAATGCATAAGGTAAACCAAGTCGTGCAGCAAGATGTGCTGAGTCAGTGGATGACCCTAGTACGTAAATCGGAACATTTGTATTAGCACCTGGATAAGCTTTAACAAATCCTTGTTTTTCTTCTGGTCCAAAATAAGTTAGTAATTCCTGTATTTCTTCTGGAAAAGTATATACACTATCGTGACGATCACGTCTTAATGCACTCGCAGTCATCATATCTGTTCCAGGAGCGCGTCCTAAGCCTAAGTTAACTCGATCAGGATAGATAGTAGCTAGAGTACCGATTTGTTCGGCGACCACAAGTGGCGCGTGATTTGGTAACATGATGCCTCCAGATCCCACTTGTATTGACTTTGTATTTTGAAGTACATGGCTCATTAGGATGGTTGTGGCTGAACTGACTAAACTAGGTGTATTATGATGCTCTGCAATCCAGTAGCGATTATAACCCAATTCTTCGGCATACTGAGCAAGGGCTATAGCTTGATCAATTGCATCCTTGTTGGTATCACCTTTACGCACGGGGGCAAGATTTAGGATGGAAATTGGAATATTAATATTTGGCATAAAAAAATCTCCTTTTGATTGTGTACCGATAGTTTAGCACTTTGCTCGGGAATGAAGATAGTGATTTGCTTATTGCATCAAATCATAAATAGAGATGTACTTTTAAGCTTAGAGGATAGTTTTTTTATTAAAAGGGTGTTAAGATAAGTTATTGAAAAAAACGAAAGGATGTTCAAAAAATGAAGGTATATGCAGATTTTGCGGCAACGACAAACGTTGCTCCTGATGTGGTGAGTGTGATTACTAGTGTATTAAGCGACCATTATGGTAATGCGTCATCAATTCATAGCATCGGTCGAGATGGTCGAAGCGTATTGGATCAGGCTCGATCTAAAATCGCGAAGCATTTAAATGCGACTCCGCGTGAAATCATATTTACTAGTGGTGCTACAGAATCAAATAATTTGGCAATTAAAGGTGTTGCTTATCAAAATCAGCATAAAGGAATGCATCTTATTACTTCCTCGATTGAACATCATTCAGTACTACATGTATTTCATCAACTTGAAAAAGAAGGTTTTGAAGTAACTTACCTATCTGTAGATGATAAAGGTTTTATTTCACTTGATGAGCTACGTAACGCTCTCAGAGAGGATACTATTTTAGTTTCTGTGATGTTTGGTAATAATGAAGTGGGTTCTTTACAACCTATTGAAGAAATTGCAGAAGTTGTATCAAATCATCAGGCAATTTTTCACACGGACGGTGTACAGACGATTGGACATTTACCTATTGATGTAAAGGCATTGAAAGTTGACTTATTTACTGTTACTGCGCATAAGTTTTATGGTCCAAAAGGCGTAGGTCTATTATATATTAAAGACAAAACACCAATCCAGTTCCAGCAGCTAGGAGGATCTCAAGAAACAAAACGACGAGCAGGAACTGAAAATATCGCTTATATTGCCGGTATGTCTAAAGCGATGGAAATTGCCAGAGATAATATTGAACAGTCTAATATACATTTAACACATTTAAAGCAAATTTTTATCAACGCTTTACAAAACCTTGATATCCCTTTTGAATTAAATGGAGATATAAATTTGACGTTACCACATATAATAAATCTTTACTTTCCATTTAGCGATGTTGAGAAGATGCTCACTATACTAGATATGAACGGTGTATGTGTTTCAAGTGGTTCTGCCTGTACTGCAGGAAGTATCGAACCTAGTCACGTTTTGACAGCGATGTACGGCGACCATCCAAGAACGAAACAATCCATTCGTTTCAGTTTTTCTCATCAGAATACTGAAGAAGAAGTGATATATATTGCAGAACAAATCAAAAAAATTTATGAAATGAATAGAAAAGAGTAGATATAATGTCAAATGAAAAAACAAAAGTTGTTGTAGGTATGAGTGGTGGAGTTGACAGTTCAGTTACCGCCTTGTTACTAAAAGAACAAGGTTACGATGTAATCGGTATCTTTATGAAAAACTGGGATGATACCGATGAATTTGGTGTATGCACAGCTACTGAAGATTACGAAGATGTGATTCGCGTTTGCAACCAGATAGGCATTCCTTATTATGCCGTTAACTTTGAAAAAGAATATTGGGATAAAGTGTTTACTTATTTTTTAGATGAATACAAAAAAGGAAGAACACCAAATCCAGATGTTATGTGTAACAAAGAAATTAAATTCAAAGCATTTTTAGATCATGCTTTAGCTTTAGGTGCAGATTATGTGGCAACAGGTCACTATGCTCAAATTAGACGCAATGATGACGGTACGGTTGAAATGCTCCGTGGTGTCGATAATAATAAAGATCAGACTTATTTCCTGAATCAATTATCACAGGAACAATTACAACATGTCATGTTCCCGCTAGGTCATTTACAAAAACCTGAAGTACGTGAGATTGCTATAAAAAATGAATTAGCGACAGCGAAAAAGAAAGATTCTACTGGAATTTGTTTTATCGGTGAACGTAATTTTAAAGAATTCCTGAGCGGTTATTTACCGGCACAAAATGGTAAAATGATGACTTTAGATGGTCTTGAAATGGGCGAACATAGTGGTTTAATGTATTACACTATCGGTCAAAGACATGGACTTGGCATCGGTGGAGATGGCGACCCATGGTTTGTAGTGGGTAAAAATTTAAAAGACAATGTATTATATGTTGAACAAGGTTTTGATCACGATGCATTGTATAGTGATTACCTTATTGCATCTGATGTTTCATTTATCAATCCGATTGATTTATCAGGCAGCTTTGAATGTACTGCAAAATTTAGATACCGTCAGAAAGATACGAAAGTAAAGATTGAGCAAATTGATAATAACACTGTTAAGGTGATCTTTGCTGAACCTGTGAGAGCGATAACGCCTGGACAAGCTGTCGTATTTTATCAGAATGAAGTTTGTCTTGGTGGAGCAACTATAGATGATGTATACAAAAAATCTGGTCAACTTGAATATGTTGTTACTCAATAGATAAGAAAAGAAGACGCAATGTCTTCTTTTTTTATTTTTTGATATAATAAAAAAATGATTATAGAATGAGGAGTTTGTATATGGACGATAACCGTTTAATGACATTGATTGAAAATAAGCAATATGAAGAAGCTTTAAAAATATTATTTGAATCCATTGAAAATAATCCCGGTGAAGTCACACATTATATAAATGTAGGCACAATATTATTAGATTCAAATCAACCAGTAGAAGCGGAACGTTTTTTTCAGAAAGCAATCACTGTAGACCCTACACATGGTGGTGCTTATTATGGTCTTGCAAATATTTATTACAATACAGACAGATTTGAAGAAGCATTAAAGCTATATCATAAAGCCATTGAAAATGGTCTGGAGGATGGTGATACCTATTATATGTTAGGTATGTCTTTCGGTAATCTCGGTGACTATGCTTCAGCTTTACCATTTTTAATGCGTGCAAATGAACTTAAACCAGAAGATATTGAAATCACTTTCCAGTATGGATTAGTCATGTGTCAAATGAACATGTTTGAAGAAGCGTCAAACATTCTGCAAATAGTACTTAATGAGGAACCGGAACATACAGATGCCATATATAATAAAGCATTAGCTGATTATATGATGGATGAAGATATTGATACTGCGCTTACGGCGTTTGAACGTGTCATTGCAATTCAACCTGATCATCTGCTTGCAGGGCATGCACTTAAAACTTTTAAAGCTATGAAGGAGGAATAATCTTGGAGAATGCCACTTTATTCGACAAATCTTATGTAAAAGGCACTATTAACCGTATATTGTTTCAAAATAATGATAACTTTTATACGGTTTTGAAAGCCGAAGTAATTGATACAAATGAAGATTTTGACGATGAAGTGACGGTTACAGGGTTTCTTCCGCAAATTGCTGAAGGGGATACTTATACGTTCACTGGTAAGCTGGTCACGCACGCTAAGTATGGGAAACAGCTTCAAGCTGAAAAGTTTGAAAAAGATTTACCTCAGTCAAAAGATGGAATCATCCATTATTTATCAAGCGATTTATTTAAAGGAATCGGAAAGAAGACAGCTCGTACAATTGTTGAGACACTCGGGGAAGATGCATTAAATATTATCTTAGATGATAAGTCAAGCTTAGATAAAATACCGAAGCTATCCCAGGAAAAAAAAGATTTAATTTATAATACGATAAATGAAAACCAAGCAATCGAAAAAATTATGATTCAGCTCAATGACTGGGGATTCGGACCGCAGCTTGCAATGAAAATCTATCAGTTTTATAAAGAGGACACTGTCCGTGCGATTAAAGAATCACCTTACCAACTAGTTCTGGATATAGAAGGGATAGGATTTAATAAGGCGGACGATCTTGCAAAACATATTGGGATTGATAACAATCACCCGGAAAGACTTAAGGCAGCACTTGTCTATGGACTTGATCAGGCATCAATGCAAAATGGACATACTTTTATACCGGATCAAATATTACTGGAAACAAGCTATGAATTGCTTACCAAAAACGGTTCAGAGGTCAATCCTGATAGCCTTGTTCGTGCACTGACTGAACTATGTGAGGAAAAAAAATTCTTAGTTGAACATGAAAAAAATATATACATACCTAGTCTATTTTATTCTGAGACAAAGACCGTACAAATCTTATATCGATTGATGAATCATAAAGATCAACTGAAAGAATTTGAACAATCTGAAGTTATGCTTGCCATTGGTGAAATTGAACAATTATTTGAAGTATCATACGCAGAAAAGCAAAAAGAAGCGTTAATGCAGGCAATGAAAAGCAAACTAATGATTCTATCAGGTGGTCCTGGGACCGGTAAAACAACTGTCGTAAGAGGCATTGTGACGTTATATGCAGAATTACATGGTCTAAGTCTAGATTATAATGATTATGAGGGACAAGATTTTCCTATCGTTGTGGCTGCACCGACAGGTAGAGCTTCGAAACGCTTATATGAGTCAACAGGTCTTGAAGCTACTACGATACATCGTTTAATCGGTTGGACGAGAGATAACAAACCGGATGATATTTTAGAAAACGAAATTACTGCTAAGCTAATCATTATTGATGAGATGTCAATGGTTGATACCTGGTTGATGTTTCAGTTGATGAAAGCCGTTCCTAACGATGCACAAATCATCTTTGTAGGTGATCAGGATCAGTTACCGTCAGTCGGCCCTGGTCAAGTATTTAAAGATCTAATAGAATCACAAATTATTCCGCAGATCGAACTGAATGAAGTATATCGTCAACAGGAAGGTTCATCGATTGTTGAACTCGCACACCAGATTAAACGAAACGAACCCTTTGATATTACACAACGGTATAGTGACCGTAGTTTTATTCCTTGTCATACAGAACAAATACCAGAGGTTATTGAAAAGGTGGTGACTTCTGCTGTAAATAAAGGATATGATATGCGTGACATTCAAGTCCTCGCCCCTATTTACCGTGGGAAAGCCGGTATTCGAGCACTGAATAAAGTGTTACAAAGAATCCTCAATCCTGCAGACGATAAAAAGCGTGAAATGATTTTTGGTGAAATAGTATATCGTCACCATGATAAAGTTCTACAGCTTGTTAATCGACCTGAAGATGGGGTGTTTAACGGTGATATCGGTGAAGTTGTCGGCATTTTTAAAGCGAATGAAAATGCGCTGAATAAAGATGTCGTCATTGTTGATTATGACGGTAATGAAGTAACCTATACGAAAGCAGATTTAATAGAAATTACGCATGCCTATTGTTGCTCGATTCATAAATCACAAGGTTCAGAGTTTCCGATCGTTATTATGCCTGTCGTCAATCAATATTATAGAATGCTTCAAAAAAATATATTATATACAGGTTTAACACGTGCGAAACAGTCTTTAATTTTCTGTGGTGATGTGAATGCATTTAATGAGGGAATTAAGCGTCTAGGGAATGCCCGATTCACATCTTTCTATCAATTTTTAATGGACTATTTTAATACAGATGAACAAAAAACAATAACCCAGGAAAATTCCTTACAAAGTTCTGTCTTACCATTTAAAGTTGGTGAGATGACTGAGGAAAATATGCATCTCATTTCTCCGATGATTAATATGGAAGATATTTCACCATATGATTACGTTTAAGTTGACGCTTGCATATCTATTCATTATAATTTAAGTAATTCAATTTAAAGCTGAGTAAGTAATCACTCAAGACTTAGAGACATATCGGTTGGTGCAAGATATGCTTGATATTACTGAAGCTACTTTATCTTAATCATCTTAAATAATTATCGAGTGATGACTTTGTCATAACTAGGGTGGTACCGCGAACACGTTCGTCCCTTTTTTGGGGAGAACGTGTATTTTATTTTTAAAGGAGAAGATATTAATGAAACGATTGACAGCAGCTGAAATTAGACAAATGTATTTAGACTTTTTTGTAGAGAAAGGACATATGATTGAACCATCAGCACCTCTGGTTCCGATAGACGACGACACGTTACTATGGATTAATTCAGGGGTAGCAACATTAAAAAAATATTTTGATGGCCGTGTCATTCCTAAAAATCCGAGAATTACGAATGCACAAAAATCTATTCGTACAAATGATATTGAAAATGTAGGATTTACAGCTCGTCACCATACATTTTTTGAAATGCTAGGAAACTTCTCGATTGGGGATTACTTCAAAAAAGAAGCGATTCTCTTTGCATGGGAATTCTTAACGAGTGAAAAATGGATGGCGATCGAACCTGAAAAGTTATATGTTACAATCCATCCTGAGGATACAGAAGCATATGATTTATGGGTAAATGAAATTGGTTTAACAGATGACCGTATAACACGTATTGAAGGTAACTTCTGGGATATCGGTGAAGGGCCAAGTGGTCCTAATACAGAAATTTTCTATGATCGTGGAGAGAATTACGGTAAAGAAGATCCAGCAGAAGAGATGTATCCTGGTGGAGAAAATGAACGATATTTAGAAGTATGGAATTTAGTATTCTCTGAATTTAACCATAATCCAGACCATACGTATTCACCTTTACCTAAGCAAAACATAGATACTGGGATGGGGCTCGAGCGTATGGCTTCTATATCTCAAGATGTGCCGACGAACTACGACACGGATCTATTCATGCCTATAATTGAACAAACAGAAGCAATTTCTGGTAAAAAGTATCATGTGAATAAAGAAGATGATATTGCCTTTAAAGTTATCGCTGATCATATACGTACAGTAAGTTTTGCAATTGGTGATGGCGCGCTACCATCAAATGAAGGTCGTGGATATGTATTACGCCGTTTATTACGTCGTGCAGTCCGATTCGCTCAAAAACTTGATATCAATCAGCCATTTATGTATGAACTTGTCGATACGGTAGCTTGCATTATGAAACCATACTATCCTGATGTTGATAAAAATAAAGATTTTATTAAAAAAGTCATTAAATCTGAAGAAGAACGCTTCCATGAAACATTAGAAGAAGGATTAGTACAATTTAATGCATTAAAAGACGCAGCGAAACAAACCGATAATCAGTTAAAAGGTGAAGACGTCTTTAAACTATATGACACTTTTGGATTCCCTGTTGAATTAACAGAAGAATTGGCCCAGGAAGCGGGTGTAGAGGTTGATCACGAAGGATTCGAGGTTGCAATGGAAGCACAGCGTACACGAGCACGTGAATCTCGTCAAAAAACACAAAGTATGCAGGTGCAAAGTGAAGTTTTATCTAGTCTTACTATGCCAAGTAAGTTTGTGGGATATGAAAGACTTTCAAATGCAACTGAAGTTTTAGCAATCATAGAGAATGGTGAAAGTGTAACAACATCAAAAGAAGATGTGATTCAGTTTATTTTAGCAGAGACACCTTTCTATGCAGTAAGTGGTGGACAAGTTGCTGATACCGGCGTGATAACTAATGATGACTTTGAAATTGAAGTTACAGAAGTAACGAAAGCACCAAACGGTCAAAACTTGCATACAGGTACAGTTCGTTTCGGAAAAGTTACAGTAGGTGCTAAAGTAAATACTCAAGTAGATCCTAATTTCAGAACGTTTGTCATTAAGAATCATAGTGCAACACACTTAATGCATCAAGCTTTAAAAGATGTATTAGGCACACATGTCAATCAAGCAGGTTCATTAGTTACACCAGAACGTTTACGTTTTGATTTCTCTCATTTTGGTCCTGTAACAGAAGAGGAAATAGCAACAATTGAACAAATCGTTAATGAAAAAATATGGGCGAACTTACCTGTTGAAATAAATGAAATGCCAATTAAAGAAGCAAAAGCAAAAGGTGCGATGGCATTATTTGGTGAAAAATATGGTGATATTGTTCGCGTTGTAGAAATGAGCGATTATTCAATTGAATTATGTGGTGGAGTACATGTACGCAATACGGGTGAAATTGGACTGTTTAAAATTGTTTCAGAATCTGGAACAGGTGCAGGTGTCAGACGTATAGAAGCGGTCACTAGCAAAGCTGCGTTTGAATATTTATCAGAATTCCAGAATACAGTTCAAACCATTTTACCGAAAGTTAAAGTTAAGCAGAAAGAACAATTGGTAAATAAGGTTGACGAGTTAATGTCTATGTTACGTCAACAGGATAAAAAGATTACTGATTTAAATAAGGAAGTTGCAACCCTTAAAATGGGCGATATAACAAATCAGGTAGAAGAGATTAATGGTTTAAAAGTTTTAGCTGTTCAGGTTGAAGCAAACGATAACAAGATGTTACGTGAATTAATGGATGATTATAAATCAAAATTACAAGATACAATTATTTTCATCACAGCAGCTAGTGATAAATTAATCTATATGGCAAGTGTGCCTAAAAATCTTGTATCTCAAATAAAGGCTGGAGATATTATTAAAGGTGTTGCGGATGCTACTGGTGGTAAAGGTGGCGGTCGCCCGGATTCGGCACAAGGTGCTGCAAATGATCCATCGGGTATTACAACAGCATTACAATTCGTTAAGGACTATATTAATACATTGTAATTAAAAAATGTTTTATAGTATGATAATATTGAATAAATGTCATACAAAGGAGTGTATTACAGTGGAAAATTTAGATAAGACAATGAAGTTCAATTTTGATGAATTGCCGAAAGAAGAGGTTAGAACGGTATTATTAAATGTTTATAATACGTTAGAAGAAAGAGGCTACAGCCCAATCAATCAAATCGTCGGATATTTATTATCTGGTGATCCAGCATATATACCAAGACATAACGATGCACGTAATCAAATCAGAAGACTTGATCGCGATGATATTATGGAGCAATTAGTATCAAGTTATATTCAGACTGAGAAAAAAGGTCATGAATAAAGTTATAGGATTAGATGTTGGATCAAAAACGATTGGTGTCGCACTAAGTGACGCAATGGGATGGACTGCACAAGGTCTTACTACACTCCACATCGATGAAGAAAATAATAAGTTTGGTCTCGACGAACTTAAAAAAATCATTGATGAAAACAATGTTGATACTGCTGTAATAGGTTTACCAAAGAACATGAATAATTCAGTAGGTCCAAGAGGAGAAGCTTCTCTCAGATTTAGTGAATTGTTGAAAAGTGTTTGTCCTGCGATTACAATAGTAATGTGGGATGAACGCTTATCCACAGTTGGGGCTGAAAGAACACTTCTGGAAGCGGATGTTTCCCGTAAGAAAAGAAAACAGGTTATTGATAAGATGGCAGCAGTTTTTATATTACAAGGGTATTTAAATTCAAAATAAAAAGGATGATTATAATGACAGAAGAAATGAACAATCAAGAATTAAATGAAGCAACATTAGATATTAATAATGAAGAAGAACTTTTAACGCTTTTTGATGAAGAAGGCAATGAAGTTTTATATCGTAAACTTGTGAGTTTCTTCCACCCTGGTTTCGAAAAAGAATATGTTATCTTAGCTGAAGAAGGTTCAGATGACGATGAGGAAATTGAATTAATTCCAATGATTAATGTTCCAGATAATGAAGGTGATGGCGGAAAATTCTTACCGATAGAAACTGATGAAGAATGGGATATGATTGAAGAATTTGTAAATACAAACTTTGATGAAGAGGAAGAGCTTTAATATTTAAAGGAGTTAAGATATGAATAATAGAAATAAGGAAATTAGAGATTCTAAATCTTTCTCTAAGCTTCTTTCTTCTATCATTATTGGTTTGATTTTGATAGGCATTTTCGTTTTAGCAATTGGAAGTTTCTTCTATATTAACTCGAGCCAAAAGCCTCTGAATCCAGATGATAAGTCGACAACTAAAATTGAAGTATTACCTGGTGAATCAGCAACGATGATTGGAGAAAAATTAGAAAAAGAAAAAATTATAAAAAATAGTACGATGTTTAAATACTATTTAAAGTTTAATAATATTTCGAATTTCCAGGCTGGAAGTTATGAATTATCACCTTCGATGACTTTTAAACAAATTGCAAAAAGTCTTCAAAAAGGTGAAGTCTATATTCCTGTTGTTTTTAAAATGAATATACCTGAAGGAATGACTATTGAACAAATAGCCGATATTGTAGCAAAGAAGACAAGTATTACAAAAGAAGATTTTCTGCGTGAAGTAAATAATCCTAAGTTTATTAAAAAGATGCAAAAGAAACATCCAAAGTTAATTACAAAAGATGTATTTAATAAGGATATTAAATATCCTCTTGAGGGTTATTTATTCCCTGCTACATATGACTTTACTGAAAAGAATCCTTCAGTTGAAGAAATTGTAGAAAAGATGTTAAATGCTACACAAGAAAATGCATTTCCACTGTGGGATAAATATGGAGGCATTATCCTTAAAGAAGAAGGTAAAGAAAGACGATTAAGTTTCCATGAATTCCTTACTTTTTCATCTCTAGTTGAACGTGAAGCTTCTGGATTAACGGATCGAGCAAAAATTGCTTCTGTATTTATTAATCGTATGGAAGAAAATCCACCGATGCCATTACAGACGGATCCAACTGTATTGTATGCGCTTGGAAGACATAAAGCAGTGACTTATGAATCAGACTTAAAGGTCGATTCTCCGTATAATACTTATATTAATACTGGTTTACCACCTGGTCCTATTGCAACAAGTGGTAAAGAATCAATGGAAAGTGTACTTAATCCGGCAAAAACTGATTATTTATATTTCCTTGCTGCAAAAGATGGGAAAAACTATTTCTCAAAAACTTATGATGAACATTTAAAGTTAAAAGCAGAACATATAGATAGTCAGCAATAGCTATTATTTCACCCCAATCTAATGAATGTTAGATTGGGGTGAATCATTAATGTGTATATAATTTATTAAGAGTGTAAAATGACTATTACATTTTTAGTGAAACTATGATACAATATCATGAAAATAAAAAAGACATCTACCAGCCTATAAGGTTGGTAATTTTTTCGTTAAAGGATTGTTTTAATTGATAAAAGAAGATACATATATTAGTAGGTTAAATCCAGTAAATGAAATTGACGATTTGATTGCTATAGCTAAAGAAAAAGATGTACCCATCATGGATAAAATATCTGTTGAATTCGTCAAACAATTAATTAGGATTCATCAATCTAAGCATGTACTTGAAATTGGTACTGCAATAGGATATAGTGCGCTGCACTTTACGTCTGTAAATCCAGATGTTCATGTAACGACAATTGAGCGTAATGAAGAAATGTATGACTATGCAATGAGCAATAGTGAATTATTTAAAAGAACAGATCAATTAAGGATTGTTTTCAAAGATGCTCTAGAGGCATTTTATGACGTTAATGATAAGGAGTATGATATATTATTTATCGATGCTGCCAAAGCTCAATCTATGAAGTTTTTTGAGCTATATAGTCCTCTTGTACGACGTGGAGGATTAATCATTACTGACAATATTCTTTATCATGATTTTGTTGGTAATATTGAAATTGTCAGAAGTCGAAATATTAAGCAGATGGTTAGAAAAATTGAAAAATATAATAAATGGTTAAGTGAAAATAATGACTACGATACTAATTTTATCGATATCGGTGATGGAATGAGTATCTCAGTGAAAAAATAAAGGAGTTTAACATGACGGAACTATTAGTTACACCAAAATCAATCACACATATACATGAATTAATTGCTGCAGGAGCTGACGCATTTGTAATTGGAGAACAGCAATTTGGATTACGATTAGCTGGAGAATTTAATCGTGAAGATTTAAAAGAAGCGATTCAACTTATCCAAAAACATAATAAGAAAGTTTATGTTGCAGTCAATGGTCTTTTTCACAACGAACATTTAGCAGCAGTTGAAGACTATATGAAATACCTGCATGAAGTTAAACCTGATGCTATATTGTTTGGGGATCCTGCAATAGTAATGTATGAAAGAGAATTAGGCAATACCATTCCTTTGCAATGGAATCAGGAAACATTAGTTACAAATCACTTTCAGGTAAATTACTGGGGAGACCGAGGTGCAAATCGTGCTGTCCTCGCACGTGAGTTATCTCTTGACGAAGTAATCAATATTAAAAAGCACAGTAATATAGCCATAGAGGTTCAGGTACATGGTATGACGTGTATGTTTCAGTCAAAACGTAAATTATTAGGTAACTACTTCTTATTCCAGGAAAAAGCGATGAAGATTGAAAACCGTGAAATTAAAGATGAGATGTTACTTTATGATGAAGAGCGTAATAATAAATATCCTATTTTTGAAGATTATAACGGCACGCATATTATGAGTCCAAACGACATTTGTGTAATCGAAGAATTAGAAGAATTGATTGAAGCAGGTATTGATTCATTCAAGATAGATGGTGTGCTTCATACAGAAAAGTATATTACTACGGTAACGAAAGCATATAGACAAGCAATTGATTTATACAATGAAGATGTGGACGGCTATGAAGATGCTAAATTTGATTTAGTAGATATGATTGAAGAAATTCAACCGGAGCATCGCCCACTTGACCAAGGATTCTTATTTAAACAAACTGTATATTAAGGAATGATTTGATGAAAACGGAAATAGAAATTACTAAACCTAAACAAATATTAAAGAAACCAGAATTACTCGCACCGGCAGGAAATCTTGAAAAATTAAAAATTGCAGTGCATTATGGTGCAGATGCGGTATTCCTCGGTGGACAGGAATATGGATTACGTTCAAATGCAGATAACTTTACGATAGAAGAAATTAGGGAAGGCGTAGCTTTTGCCGATAAATACGGTGCAAAAATTTATGTTACAACTAATATTATTGCACATGATGAGAATATCGACGGAGTTGAAGATTATTTAAAAGCCTTAGATTCAACTGGAGCTACTGGTATCATTGTTGCCGATCCATTAATCATTGAAACATGTAAGCGCGTTGCACCTAGACTAGAAATACATTTATCAACACAGCAATCATTATCAAATGTTAAAGCAGTTGAATACTGGAAATCAGAAGGATTAGAACGCGTAGTGCTGGCACGTGAGACTAGTGCAGAAGAAATTAAGGAAATGAAAGAAAAAGTTGATATTGAAATAGAGGCATTTGTACACGGTGCTATGTGTATCGCTTATTCAGGACGTTGTACATTAAGTAATCATATGACTGCTCGAGATTCAAATCGTGGGGGTTGTTGTCAAAGTTGTCGTTGGGACTATGATTTATTAACTGTAGATAATGGTGAACTAGACGTTGTTTACGAAGGGGATGCAACACCTTTTGCAATGAGTCCAAAAGATCTTAAGTTAATAGAATCAATTCCTAAAATGATAGATATAGGAGTAGATTCATTAAAGATTGAAGGTCGAATGAAATCAATCCATTATATTGCTACGGTCGTATCAGTATATAGAAAAGTTATTGACGCCTATTGTGCAGATTCTGAAAACTTTAAAATTGACCCTGAGTGGTTAATAGAGTTAGATAAATGTGCAAATAGAGATACCGCTAGTGCTTTCTTTGAAGGGGTACCTGGATTTGAAGAGCAAATGTTTGGACATGAACAATCTAAAAAAACACCTTTTGATTTCTGTGGTTTAGTGCTAGACTATTCTGAAGAAACACAAATCGCAACAATTCAACAACGTAATAATTTTAAACCAGGACAGGAGATTGAATTCTTTGGTCCTGAGATTGAAAACTTTAAACAAGTGATTGATTCAATTTATGATGAAGAGGGTACAGAATTAGATGCTGCACGTCATCCTCTTCAAATAGTTCAAATTAAAGTTGATCATCCCGTATATCCAATGAACATGATGAGGAAGGAATTAAACTAATGACGAAAGCGACTATAATAGGGATTGCCGGTGGTTCTGGTTCGGGTAAAACTTCTGTTACTTCAAAGATTCTTAAAAATCTTGAGGGCTATAGTGTTGCTTTAATTGAGCAGGATTATTACTATAAAAATCAAGATCATCTAAGTTTTGAAGAACGATTAAAAACAAATTATGATCACCCGCTTGCCTTTGATAATGATTTACTGATCCAAAATCTAATTGATCTTAGAAATGGTCAAACAGTGAAAGTACCAACATATGACTACACTAATCATACAAGAAGCAAGAAAACGATTACATTTGAGCCGAAAGATGTTATTATAGTAGAAGGCATTTTTGCTTTAGAAAATGAAACACTTCGTGATTTAATGGATGTTAAGATATATGTAGATACTGATGCTGATCTTCGTATTTTAAGAAGAATGGTGAGAGATATAGAGGAACGTGGTCGTACGATGGAGTCTGTAATTGACCAATATTTAACTGTCGTTAGACCGATGCATAATCAATTCATTGAACCAACGAAACGATATGCAGACATTATTATTCCTGAAGGCGGTAGTAATGCTGTAGCAATCGATATTATGACAACAAAAATACAATCATTAATTCGAGTGAATTAGTAGAAAGAAGGATTTATCCATGGAAATGCAAAAAGAATACCCAATGACTAAAGAAGGATTTGAAAAATTAGAAGTTGAATTAGAACATTTAAAAACAGTGCGTCGTCCTGAAGTGGTAGAAAAAATTAAAGTAGCACGTAGTTTTGGTGATTTATCTGAGAACTCTGAGTATGATGCAGCAAAAGATGAACAAGGATTTGTTGAACAGGAAATTACTAAAATTGAGATGATGTTACGTCATGCAGTCATCATTGAAGATGATGGTAAGAAAAATGAGGTACAATTAGGTCGTACAGTTACTTTTACTGAAGTACCTGGAAATGACGAAGAATCTTATAAAATTGTAGGTTCAGCTGAGGCTGATCCATTTGAAGGAAAAATTTCAAATGAATCTCCAATCGCAAAAGCTTTAATCGGTAAAAAAGTTGGAGACGAAGTCAATGTACCATTACCGAATGGAAATGAAATGCGTGTTAAAATTGTTGAAATTAGCTAAAATAGTGTAGACAACTAAAAGTAGATCAAGTGATCTACTTTTTAATTTTAGGAGGAATTATAGTGATTGGTATTATCGGAGCAATGCAGGAAGAAATCGAAATTTTAAAAAATGATATGCAAAACTTGTCAACAGAGAAACAAGCTCATGTTGAAATTTATAAAGGCAATCTTTATGGTAAAGAAGTTGTACTCATGCAAAGTGGCATTGGTAAAGTCAATGCGGCAATTTGTGCAACTTTATTAATTAAAGAATATCAACCAGATTTAATCATTAATACGGGAAGTGCAGGTGGATTAGGTAGTGGACTTTCTGTTGGTGACATCGTGATTAGTAAAGATGTCATTCATCATGATGTTGTTGCAACTGCTTTTGGATATGAGCTTGGACAAGTTCCGGCTATGCCAGCACGTTATACAGCAGATGAAAGACTAATAAGTGTTGCTGAACAAGCAATCGTTAATAATCACTTAACTGCACATATTGGCTTAATTGTTTCTGGAGATAGCTTTATTGGCTCAGCGGAACAAAAACAGAATATCATAAATAATTTTAAAGAGAGTTTAGCTGTTGAGATGGAAGCTGCAGCCATCGCGCAAACATGTTATCAATTTCATGTACCATTTATCATTACACGTGCAATTTCAGATCTTGCAAATGGTGAAGCAAATATGAGTTTTGAAGAGTTCTTAAAAGTAGCTTGCGTATCAAGTTCTAAAATTGTAAAATCTATATTAGAGACATTACCTGCTTAGGGGTTAGGAGGCGCTAGTTATGATTTTTATTATGGCATTATCAATTATTGCAACTGCAATTATTGGATTTATGATTTATACTGGAACTGAAGTAGATTACGCTCCAAATCAAGAAATAGAATAATGTATAAACCCCAATCCATATTGGATTGGGGTTATTCATTAAGGATTTTGGGTATAAAAAAATTAATACAATCATTAGAGGTGACTTATGGGATTATTTCAAAAATATTTGTTACCAAGTAAGTATGCCAAATCTATCTTTGAAATTACGCCTGAAGAATTATCCGGGCGTGGTGTAAAAGCCATCATTACGGATTTGGATAATACACTTGTAGGTTGGGACGTTGCGGTTGCAACGCCTGAAGTTATTAATTGGTTTAATAGTATGCGTGAACATAATATTAAGGTTACGATTGTTTCTAATAACAATCAGGCACGTGTCGCAACATTTGCTACACCACTTGAAGTTGATTATATCTTTAATGCCAGAAAACCAATGGGACAAGCATTTAAGAAAGCATGTGCAGCGATGAATGTTAAGCCGGATGAAACAGTGGTAATTGGTGATCAAATGATGACTGATGTGCTGGCAGCGAATTCAAATGGATTTTACTCAATCATGGTTGTTCCTGTTAAATCAAATGATGAGTGGAAAACGCGTGTCAACCGTATGATAGAACGAAAGTTTCTGGCATACTTTAAAAGCAAAGGTTTAATAAATTGGGAAAATTAACGGGTAGAGACAATTATTTGTCTCTTTTTTTTACCTTAAAATTACCTTAAAAGTGACAGGAAAATCCTATGAGAATATGAATTAATGTTAAAATTTATATAATGACTGAAGTGAGGTGATTGCATGCGAGTATTTATCATATGGCTACTAATGTTACTTATTGTATGTGTTATTCTTTATTTTGCACTAGGCAAATTATATGATTTTTTAAATGTGAAGGAAGAACGTGCAGCACTACAGAGAGTACGAAAGGAAGAAGAGTACAGATTAAATCTCAATCACGCAGCATTGAAGGAAAAGAAGATATTGCTTGAAAGAGAAATCTTAGCAAAATCTAATATGATTCATGATTTAGGAGAAATAAAACATTTAGAAAAGGAGCTGGATGAAGTCAATGAACTCATCAATTCAATCAGTAAATAATATGAATACGAAAAATAACAAGCGTAAGCAGGTGAATAAAAAATCATTGTTTTTAACGTCAATCATTGGATTAGTTTTATTTTTAGGGCTAATTTTAGCTTTTATGTCAATCGAAAAGGTTCCTCAAGGCTATCAGGCTGTCATTTATTCTGTGAGTGGTGTGAAAGAAGAAACAAAACCGGCTGGATGGCACCTAATTTTTCCTTTAGATAAAGCAGTACATTATCCAATACGTACGCAAACGAAAGAATATACGGATTTAAATGTTGCAACCAGTGATGGTAAAAACCTCAATATGGATATCAGTGTGAACTACCATGTTGATCCTACTAAAGTCGTTAAGATATTTAATAAATTCGGTAATGCTGATATTGAAGGGCTTGAAAATGGATTCTTAAGAACACGTGTTTTAGACGGGTTACGTCAATCTGTTGCAAAGTTTTCAGTAATAGAAACATTTGGTGTTAAGACAAGTGAAATCAAGAAAAATACGATTGAACAGCTTCAGAAAAATTTAACGGAACAAGGATTCATCGTTGAGGACATTGCTATTTCCAGCCCTAAAGCAGATAAGGCTACTCAAGCAGCTATTGACGAGCGAGTAAAAGCTAATCAGGAATTAGAACGTGCAAAAACAGATCGTGCGATAGCTGAACAAAATGCCAAGAAAAAACAAATTGAAGCTGAGGGTCAAGCAAAGGCAAACGCTATTCTTGAAAAATCTTTAACAGATAAAATTATACGTAAACAAATGATCGATAAATGGGATGGATCACAACCGATAACAATTGGTGGAGAAGGTGTGATTGTAGATTTGAATAAATAACAGGACGTTCAGGTTTATCCTGAACGTTTTATTTTTTAGTAACCCAACAAAAAATTTTACTTAATTGCTTTACAAAATGAAAATAATTCGTTATTATATTTATACAAATTTAATATATGCGGGTGTAGTTTAGTGGTAAAACCTCAGCCTTCCAAGCTGATGTTGTCGGTTCGATTCCGATCACCCGCTTTGTTAGGGTCGTGCCATAAGCACAGCCCTTTTATTTTTGTCTAACGATACTTAAGGTGCGTTATGTGATAAAATAGACGTATTGATTAAAGATATTTGGGAGGAACAATATTTGACTAATGAAATGAAGTGTATCGGTTGTGGCGCAGTCTTACAATCGACTGATCAATCCAAACCAGGATTCGTTCCGAAATCAAGTTTAAATAAAGAAGATGTCATCTGCAAACGTTGTTTCAGATTAAAGCACTATAATGAAATTCAAGACGTGCATTTGACTGACGATGACTTTTTGACAATGCTTAATGCTTTAAGTGATAAAGAAGGTATTATAGTGAACGTGATTGATGTTTTTGACTTTCAAGGATCATGGATTAACGGACTTAAACGTATTGTAGGCAATAAAAAGGTTATTATAGCTGCAAATAAAATGGACTTATTGCCGAAACTTATCAATAAGAGACGTGTAAAACTTTGGATTGAAAAACAGGCGAAAGAACTCGGTATGAAACCTGATGACGTTGTATTAATTTCTGCACAGAAAAATCATGGTATTGATGAATTGCTTGAGGCAATCGAAAGACAGCGTGACGGTAAAGATGTTTACGTCGTGGGTACTACAAATGTCGGAAAATCTACGTTAATCAATAAACTAATTGAAACAAGTGTTGGTGAAAAGAATGTCATTACAACATCGCATTTTCCTGGCACTACTTTAGATTTAATTGATATACCTTTAGACCAGCATTCATTTATGTATGATACACCGGGGATTATTCAATCTCATCAAATGACACATTATGTGGATGATAAAGAACTTAAAATCATTATGCCTAAAGATGAAATTAAACCTAGAAACTTTCAGCTTAATGAAGGTCAAACATTATTTTTAGGTGGGTTAGTACGTATAGATTACATGACTGGCGGTCGACGCAGTTTAAATTGTTTCGTTTCTAATCTTTTAAACATACATCGCACAAAACAAACGAATGCAGAGGATTTATGGCATCGCCAAATCGGAGAGTTACTGACGCCACCAGGCACTAAAGATTTTGATTTTAATAACCTTAAGAAAACAACTTTATCAATTAAAGAAGAAAAACAAGATATTATTATTTCTGGTCTTGGATTTGTTACAGTTGAACAAGGCGCTGTGATAGACGTATATGCACCGAAGCAGGTTGATGTCTATTTAAGACCAAGTATATTGTAAAGAGGGTGTCTCGATGAATTTTGCAGTTATAGGACACCCTATTCGTCATTCATTGTCACCGGTAATGCATCATGCCAATTTTCAAGCACTTAATCGTGAAGATACTTATTGTGCATTAAATATTGATCCAAAACACTTTCATCACATTAAAGACATAATAACTGAAAAAAGATTAGATGGCTTTAATGTAACGATACCTTATAAAATTGATATTATGAAATATTGTGATGAAATAGATGAGGCTGCGCAAATGATTGGTGCAGTTAATACCGTGCACATTAAGAATCGTAAATGGTACGGTTATAATACAGACGGTTTAGGTTATTTAATGAGTATTGAATCGTTGTTAGATAATGATATGCATATATTGATTTTAGGTGCAGGGGGCGCTAGTCGAGCAATTAGTTATACTTTGATGCATTCTCATCATGTTACAGTAGCTAATCGTTCATTAGATCGAATAAAAGACTGGCCATTTAAAGTACAGTCAATGACCTATAATGAACTTAGTGATTTAAGTCAATTTGATTTAGTTATTAATACGACACCCGTTGGAATGACAGGTTTTGCAGATCAAACCATGATTCAATGTGATAAATTAAAGAAAAGCTGTATTGTCAGTGATATTATCTATACCCCTAAAAAAACGGCACTACTAAAACAAGCTGAACGAAATAAATTAAAAATAATAAATGGACTAGGTATGTTTGTGATGCAGGGCGCTAAAAGTTTTGAAATATGGACTGGCGTTCGTGCCAATAAAGAAGCTATGACTCGCGCTGTACAAACAGCCTTGAAAGGAAGAAAATAATGTTAACTGGTAAACAAAAAAGATTTTTAAGAGCTAAAGCACATCATCTGGATCCAATCTTTCAAATTGGAAAAGGTGGAGTCAATGATAACTTAATTGAACAACTGAATGACGTATTAGAAAAACGCGAATTAATTAAAGTAAGTGTGTTGCAAAATAATGACGATGACAAACAGGAGCTTGCTGAAACGATAGCCCGTCGTGTATATGGTGAACTAGTTCAGGTGATTGGTTCTACAATAATACTTTATAAACCTTCAGTAAATCATAAGAAGATAGAACTTCCACGATGAAAATAATAGTGTACGGTGGCTCTTTTGATCCGATTCACATTGGCCATTTAACTGTAGCTAATGAAGTTTATCATTATGAGCAACCAGATTTATTCCTGTTTATACCGACAGGTCATAGTCCGCTTAAATCAAGTGGAGCAGTTGTTAGTGATGATGCACGTGTGAAAATGTTGAATATGGCAATAGAATATCTCGGTTTTGGCCAAATTGATTCTTTTGAATTAGAGCGGTCAGGCAAAAGTTATACTTATCATACGATTTGTAATTTAAAAGAAAAATATCCAGGAGCTCTGATAAAAGTCATCATAGGTACAGATCAATACCGCTCTATTAATCAGTGGTATGAGATAGAGCAGTTAACCAAGATGGTACAATTTATTGTTGTTAACCGAGAAGTTGAACAGCAAACTTTACCAGCTCCCTTTCAAGCATTTACGATTCCTAGAATAGATATTAGTTCTACTATGATTCGAAAGAGGTGTGCTGAGCAACAATCAATTCGATGTTTTGTTATTTCACCAATAGAATGTTTTATTAGAAAGGAACATCTTTATGAAGCAAAAGAAAGCTAAGAAACTTGTTGAAGAGAAACTACCTAAAAAAAGATATGAGCATTCATTGCGTGTAGCTGAAACCGCAATTAAAATGGCTCAAATTTTTGAAGGTGATGAAGAACGTGTTGAAATGGCGGGGATTTTGCATGACTACGCTAAATATGAAGATTTGAGTGTATTATATCAAGCTGTAACCGAGTATAAGCTAGAAACTGATTTATTGTCATATAATTCTGAAATTCTACATGGACCTGTTGCAGCAGCCTACATGAAGGACAAACACAATATCGATGAAGAAATATACAACGCAATCTATTACCATACAACTGGTCGTGCGGGCATGGGTTTAAATGAAAAAATCATTTTTATCAGTGACTATATTGAGCCAGGCCGAACGCAACCTGGTGTTGAAGACATAAGAGATATTGTATTTAAGGAGAAGGACCTGGACAAAGCAATATATGAAATTTCAAAACGTACGGCAATATACTTAATTAGTAATGACAAACCGATTTATCCAAAAACGATTGAATGTCTGAACTATTATAATTTACAAAAGTAAACGAAAAGGAATGATTGAATGGAAGCAAAAGCATTACTAGAACTTGCATTTAACGCATGTGATAATAAAAGAGCAGAAGATATTATAGGAATAAATGTTGCGAATGTAACTGGAATTACGGATTATTTTGTAATCTGTGAAGGTAATAGTGACCGTCAAGTTCAGGCAATCGCTCGTGAAGTAAAAGACGAAGCACAAAAGAATGGCATTGAGGTGCACCGTTTAGAAGGATTTAATGAAGCACGCTGGATTTTAGTAGACTTAGGGGATGTCGTTGTCCACGTATTTCACCATGAAGAAAGAGATTACTATAATCTCGAAAAACTGTATAGAGACCAGGAAATCATTGAATACACGCCGGAGCAAGTATAAATGTCGTACAATCAATTTGCATCAATCTATGATGCATTTATGTATGATCAACCTTATGATAAATGGTTTGAAATTGTTCATCCATATTTAAAGGACAATTTACTGGATTTAGCGACAGGTACAGGTTCTTTCATATCATTGATTCCAAAAAGCATATCAGTCACTGGTGTTGATTTAAGTGAGGAAATGCTGTCAATTGCTGCGATGAAGCGTCCGGATGTTACACTCATTGCACAGGATATGAGAGAACTAGCGCTCAATCAAACGTTTCAGACCATCACATGTTTATGCGACAGCTTGAATTATCTGGAAACAAAAGTAGATGTGATGTCGACTTTTGAATGTGTGAATCGCCATTTAGGACAGGATGGTGTATTTATTTTTGATGTTCATAGTACATTAAAATTTGACGCATATTTTAATAATCAGACATATAGTGATGAATTGCCAGGTATGGTTTATATTTGGCATGCAATTGAAGCTGAAAAGCCTTACGCTGTTCATCATGATTTAACATTTTTTATCGAAGAAAATAATGCATATCATCGTTTTGATGAACAACATTATCAAAGAACCTTTGAAATAGAAGACTATCATGAAATGCTCAGCCAAACAGGATTTAAAATTGAAAAAATATTTGTCGATTTTGATCCGACACATACGATTGATGAACAGACTAGTCACTATTTTGACAGGGTGTTTTTTGTAGCAAAAAAGATATAATCAATAAAATAAAATTTAAATTATGACAAATAAAATATTTTTAACACTTCTACAGATAAATATGTGGAGGTGTTTTTTTATGGATTTTCAAAATCTTAAAGACTGGATTATCAATAATAAAACGATTGCAGTAATGTTTACGCTCACTCTATGTCTATTGGGTATTATCTTTGCTCAAAATCGGGAACAACCTGAACAAAAGACTGGTTTGACAATAGGACAGCCAAGTAATATGCAGCAAAAAGAGGCTCAAGATAATACAGTAAATTATAATAAGGGAATTACCACCACTAATGAAAAGAAAGTTTCTGAAATTACTGTAGATATAAAAGGGGCTGTTAAATTCAGAGGTGTATATCCCTCTAAATCAAATATGTTGGTAAATGACGTTGTACAGCTTGCACAACCATTAAAAAATGCTGATCTTGATGCTGTAAATTTAGCAGCACCATTACAGGACGCTATGGTAATATATGTTCCTTATAAGGGTGAAGTAAAAGAAGACAAATTCTCAATGTATAGTAGTCATAAGACTTCAACTCAAGGAAATTTAAAAAATGGCAATCAAAAAATAATCAACATTAATAAAGATGAGCAAAGTGCATTAGAAGAAATTCCTGGCATAGGACCAAAAAAAGCGCAGGAAATTATTCAGTATAGAGATAGTAATGGCGGCTTTAAGTCAATTGAGGAAATTAAAGAAATTAAAGGTATAGGTGAAAAAACATTTGAGGGTCTTAAAGACTATATTGAAATATAACCAGTAAATTACCATCTTGAATAAAATGTGAATAAATATTACAATGAGTTCAAAACGACGTAGGTGATGAGATGGAAAGAATTCAGTGGAATGAATATTTTATGGCACAGTCACAGTTACTGGCTTTACGTTCAACATGTACAAGACTTAGTGTCGGTGCAACAATTGTTAAAGATAATCGAATTATAGCGGGTGGTTATAATGGGTCAGTATCAGGTGAGGTCCATTGTATAGACGAAGGTTGCTACATTGAAGATGGTCATTGTATACGTACGATACATGCTGAAATGAATGCTTTATTACAATGCTCAAAAATGGGTGTATCAACAGAAGGTGCAGATATTTATGTGACACACTTCCCGTGCATTCATTGTACTAAATCCATTATTCAGGCAGGTATCAAAAAAATATATTATGCAAGTGACTATAAAAATCATCCATATGCGATTGAATTATTAAATAAAGCAAATGTTACATTTGAAAAAATAGAATTCAATCCACAACATGTCGCTGCTTATTTTGAACAAATGTAAGGACTGGAGGTCACGTGGGATTCGTTGTCGTCATACTGATAATTTCAGCTCTTTTATGGTTACACAGTAAAATAATTGCGATTATCCTGTTACTTTTTGCATCGTTATACATCATTAAAAAACAGATGGTCAACTGGATTGCTGTGTTCATTGCTGCATTCTTTATTCCATTATATTTTTATAGTCATAATGACTTTAAGCGTATTGAATTACCATTTGACTATGAGTCTAAAGAACATGCTGATATAGACTTTCGTTTAACTGATGAACTGAAAGTGGATGGCAACCTTTTGACAGGTAGCATGAAAATTCAAAACAAAGCCTATCAATTTTTCTATAAAATACAAAATGAATCTGAAAAAAATTATTTAATGCAAAGGAAGCTATTCTTCAAAAGATGTCATGCACTTGTTGAATTCCAACACATTATTCCCAATACTAATTATTCAGGTTTTAATTATGATACATTTCTATTTCACAATCATAAAGTAGGTAGCTTAAAACTTACTAAAATTAATTGGCAAGCGTGTCATCCTAGTAAACTATCATTAACAGAACATATAAAACTTTACCGAAAAAATATCGCACTTGAAATGCATCATTCGCAGGTTAAGCATTCAGCCTATCTTATAGCACTTACATTAGGTGACACAACGTATTTGAGTAAAGATGATATGGATGAACTTAAGACTTTAGGAATCTACCATCTTTACGCAATTAGTGGTAGTCATGTCGCTGTGATATCGGTATTTTTATATTTCTTCCTACGCCGCGCTCAATTACCACTTGCCATGTGCCAGTTAATGCTTGTTATACTGCTGCCTATCTATATGGTATTTACAGGTGGACAGCCATCTGTTTTTCGCTCAACAATTTTTATACTGCTTATCATTTTTAACCCTGATAAACGACTACAGATCAGTGATTTACTATCTTTAACTTTCATTATCAATCTTTTATACGATCCATTTTCAATCTTTGATATTGGTTTTCAGTTATCTTATGTGATTTGCTTTAGCTTTATTTTAATTTTGCCCCTTTATAAAGATACATCTCAATTTTTTCAATTTCTTCTTATTAATTTAGTCTCACAGTTCGTTACATTACCAATACTTCTTTACCACTTTAACAATAATTATTTTATTGGCCTATTTACAAATATATTATACATCCCATTATTTTCAGTAGTGATATTTCCATGCTGTACATTTGTACTTATATTATTCATGACACGGTTAACGTCGCCATTTTTATTAAATATAGTTGACTGTGCATTTATATTAAATGATTATTTAACTAAATTATTTTTAAATTTTTCACATCTTGAACTAGTTGTAAAACATCAATCGATTGTTTTCTATGTCATCTTAATGGTAGCTATTTTGAAGTTGTTTTCGGTAAAGATTTCACACAAAGTTACTGCACTGGTATTAATAACGATATTATTTTTGGTTTCTATAAGTAATCGTCATGATAGAATACATTTTTTAGATGTTGGACAAGGGGATGCTATTGTGATGGAACTGGAGAATAAGGTAATAATGATAGACACAGGCGGACAAATTGATTTTGGAGAAGTTTGGGAAAAGAGAGAGAATGCACAGAATATAAGTGAGAAAACGACTATCCCTTTTTTAAAATATAATGGTATTTCAAAAATTGATGCACTTATCCTAACGCATCCAGATATGGATCATTTCGGTGAAACTGAACATTTGATTGAAGCAGGAGTCATTAAAAGCATTATCTTAAATCCAAATGCTTTTGGCAGTGAAAAATATAAAAAAGTGATTGAATTAGCTGAAAAGAAAAAAGTAGAGCTTTATGATGTGAATGATTTATTATTTGAAACGAATCACAATGACAACATAGGGGCATTACTGGTAGGAAAGAATTATCAGTTGAAACTTTATAATTCGGGTGAAACGGGCGAGGAAAATAATGATAGTATTGTAGCTTTATTAAAATATGCAAAACCTGGTAGAAACATTTTATTTTTGGGCGATTTAGGGAAAGTATTCGAAGCAGAAATTTTATCTCAAATCACTGATAGAATAAACATCGTAAAGATTGGTCATCACGGGAGTAATACAAGCACGAGTGAAGCTTTAATCAAAAGATATCCGGAGTACGGTATAATATCGGCAGGGAGAAAAAATCGTTATAATCATCCTCATGATGAAACGATTCAGTTATTAAGACAACATCATATCAAAATATTCAATACGCAAACAGATGGAAGAATTTCAATCGATTTATCCACCGGGGAAATTGAAACTCAGTATCAAAATATATTTAAAAGACAATAAAAAAAGAAGCGAATGCTCGCTTCTTAAAAATTATTTAGCGACTAAGTCGAAGATTTGAGCAATAATGTAAATTGTTGCAAATCCACCAAAGCCTAATAAAAATGCGAAACCTGAGTCTTGAACATCATTATTTTTAGATTGTGTGTTTTTTTCAAAATGATTCATTTTTAAAAACCCCCTACTTTTCTATCTATTTAAGTATATGATAATGCGCTAAAAAAAGCTATAATGAAATTAAGATTTTTAAGTTAGGAGTGCTCATTTTGAGTCACATTTATTTAGTTTACGGCTCGACAAAGCCACTTGTAGAAGAAAAGGTTGAAAAAATTATAGAACAGTATATTAGTGTGCCTGATGAATTTAATTTTAGCCGCTATGATATGCAGGAAACCCCGTTTGAAATGATTGCAGAAGATGCGATGACATTGCCTTTTCTAAGTGATCAGAAAGTCATTATCATAAACAACAGTTTTATTTTTACTGGTGAGAAAGTAAAGACAGCACACGAAATTAATCTGGATAAAGTTGTGAATTTTCTTGAAAATTTTGAAGGTCCGAATGTAGTTATTTTTAAAGTGTTACAGGATAAATTAGATGAACGAAAAAAAATTGTTAAACGTATCAAAAAATTGCATACCATTGAAAAGATTGAACCATTAGATGAATCAGGTATAAAAACGTTGATTAAGCAAAATCTCAATCAACATTTTAAGGATATTAAAGCAGATGCACTTGATGAAATGATTCAGCTTACTGGTTTAAATTATAGTAATATTACTAAAGAAATGGACAAATTAATTCTTTATACAGGAGATACACCAGTCATTACTAAGCAGGATGTTTCTGAAGTGGTAAGCCGTAGTCTGGAGCAAAATGTATTTTTATTAACGGATTATATTACACAGGGAAATAAAAAAAGAGCGATTCATTTGATGAAAGATTTAATTAATATGAAAGAGGAACCAATTAAATTACTTGCATTAATAAGTAGTCAATACCGTTTATTTTATCAAGTTAAAATTTTATCACAAAAGGGATTCAGTGAAGCTCAGATTGCTAAGCAGGTAAAAGTACATCCTTACAGAGTTAAATTGTCTTTAAGAAAAGTAAAACAGCTAGAGATTAATAAATTGTTAGATATAATGAAGGAATGTGCGGATACCGATTATGCTTTGAAATCAAGTTATCTTGATAAAGTTTTGATTTTAGAACTATTTATTCTAAAGATATAGGAAATAAAATATGAAAAAAACCGAACTGGCATTATAGAGTAATCTATAATGCCGATTCGGTTTTAAAATGTGTAAAGTCTCAAGACCTTATGCACAGTTTGGTATTAATTATTTGTTACGCATAACTTGTGATTTTAAACGGTCAGCTTTATTAGAGTGGATTAAGTTGCTTTTTGCAGCTTTATCAATCTTTTTAACAGCTACTTGTACTAATTCTGATTTATTGTCAGCGTTGTTTTCAATTGCCGCTTTAGCATTTTTCACAGCAGTACGCATATCATTCTTTTGAGAAATGTTAGCTTGTTGTGCTTTATTGTTAGTTGTAACACGTTTGATTGCAGATTTAATGTTTGGCATAATGTCACCTCCTAGAAATGTCTTGCACTTAAAATAGATATTTTGATTGCAACAAGAAATATTTTATCAAAAACACACGCTATATGCAATCTATATTTTAAAACTAATTGAACTACTGTATAAGAGTTGTTATAATCAAATATACGTACAATTTAAGAAAGTTGGGCAAAAAACATGAATAATGAACAGCGTTTATCCCGTCAGGAAAAAATAAGAAACTTCTCAATTATTGCGCATATCGATCATGGTAAATCGACATTAGCTGATAGAATATTAGAAAATACTAAAACTGTAGCATCACGAGAAATGAAGTCTCAGTTGCTTGACTCTATGGATTTAGAAAGAGAACGTGGTATAACAATTAAATTGAATGCGGTTCAATTAAATTATACCGCTAAAGATGGCGAGACATATATTTTTCATCTGATCGACACCCCTGGACACGTCGACTTTACATATGAAGTATCACGAAGTCTTGCTGCTTGCGAAGGAGCCATTCTTGTTGTAGATGCTGCACAAGGGATTGAAGCACAGACATTAGCGAATGTTTATTTAGCTTTAGATAATGATTTAGAATTATTGCCAGTTATTAATAAAATTGACTTGCCTGCTGCAGAACCAGAGCGTGTGCGTCAGGAAATAGAGGATGTTATTGGTTTAGACGCGAGTGAAGCGGTTCTTGCATCTGCCAAAGCGAATATTGGTATCGAGGAAATTTTAGAACAAATCGTTGAAAAAGTACCCGCACCAATGGGTGATCCTGAAGCGCCTCTCAAAGCGCTTATCTTTGATAGTGCTTTCGATGCATATCGTGGCGTTATTTCATCAATTCGGATCATTGATGGCACAGTTAAAGCTGGTGATAAAATCAAAATGATGTCTACAGGCAAGACATTTGACGTAGTTGAAGTAGGCATTAACACACCTAAACAATTACCGGTTAATGAATTAACAGTAGGAGATGTAGGTTATATCGCTGCATCAATAAAAAATGTTGCGGACTCACGTGTTGGTGACACAATTACTTTAGCCGATCATCCTGCTGAAGAACCACTTCAAGGTTACAAAAAAATGAATCCAATGGTATTCTGTGGAATTTATCCAATTGATACAGGTAAATATAATGATTTACGTGAAGCGTTAGAGAAGCTTCAACTTAATGATGCATCATTAGAATTTGAAGCAGAAACTTCTCAAGCGCTAGGATTTGGATTCCGTGTTGGATTCCTTGGCTTGTTACATATGGAAATTATACAGGAGCGTATCGAACGTGAATTTGGTATTGAATTAATAGCAACAGCGCCATCTGTAATTTATAAATGTGAAATGACAGATAAGTCTGAAGTTATTGTAGACAATCCATCTAAGATGCCTGACCCACAAAAAATCGATAAAATCTATGAACCGTATGTTAAAGCAAGTATTATGGTTCCTAATGATTATGTAGGTTCAGTAATGGAATTATGTCAAAGAAAACGCGGTAATTTCAAGACGATGGATTATATGGATGATATTCGTGTGAATATTATTTACGAAATTCCATTATCAGAAGTAGTATTTGATTTCTTTGATCAGTTAAAATCAAACACAAAAGGCTATGCTTCATTTGATTATGAATTAATCGGTTATCAGGAAAGTCGTTTAGTGAAGATGGATATATTATTGAATGGTGAAAGTGTTGATGCATTAAGTTTTATTGTCCATAGAGATTTCGCATATGAACGCGGAAAAGTCATCGTTGAAAAATTAAAAACATTAATCCCTCGCCAACAGTTTGAAGTGCCTGTGCAAGCTGCTATCGGACAAAAGATTATTGCACGTACCAATATTAAATCTATTGGTAAAAACGTACTTGCAAAATGTTACGGTGGAGATATCTCACGAAAACGTAAACTTTTAGAAAAACAAAAAGCTGGTAAGGCGAAAATGAAAGCAGTCGGTTCGGTAGAAATACCTCAAGATGCTTTCTTAGCAGTACTAAAAATGGACGAAGAATAACAATAAACACGATTGTAAATTACAATCGTGTTTTGTTTTAAGGAGATAATATGAGAAGTATATATATACATATCCCATTTTGTAATCGTATATGTACGTATTGTGATTTCAATAAATTTTTAATCAAAAATCAGCCGGTAGATGAATATTTAGAAGCACTTTTAAAAGAGCTCAATCAAATTGAAGATAGAGAAATATATACTGTTTTTATTGGAGGAGGCACACCTACAGCGCTTACATCACACCAGTTAGAATATCTGCTAAAATTTGTGACACAACGCTTTAAAATAAATAGTGAATTTACGGTGGAAGCAAATCCTGATGAACTGACAGCAGAAAAAATTGCTGTTATGAAGAAGTATGGTGTAAATCGATTATCATTAGGTGTGCAGACATTTAGTAACAGGCTATTAAAGATGCTTGGTAGAACACATATAGAGAGTGATGTTTTACGTGCCGTGAACGAAGCAAACCGTTTAGGTATTGAATCTGTCAGTATTGATTTGATGTATCATTTACCTACTCAGACTATAGAAGAATGTTTGTACGATTTAGAACAGGCAGTTAAACTTAAGATTAACCACATTTCCAGTTATTCATTAATTTTAGAACCTAAGACGCAATTTTTTAATCAATATAAAAAAGGGTTACTGCAAATGCCGGATGAAACGTTAGCACAGGACATGTATGAATTGACGATGGAATATTTATCGCGCAATGGATTTAATCAATATGAAATTTCTAATTATGCAAAAGGTGATTTTGAATCAAAACATAATAAAGTTTACTGGAAGAACCAGGAATATTATGGTGCTGGAGCTGGCAGCCATGGTTATGTAGAGGGAAAGAGATATTTTAACGTTGTTCCTGTACCGCATTATATAAAAGCGATGCATAAAGGCAATGCTATTAAGGAAATAATTGAAGTAGATAAATACGCTTCGATGGAAGAACATATGTTTTTAGGTCTACGATTGAATGAAGGTGTGAACGTTCGCGATTTTGAAAAGCGCTATGATATATCATTTGAGGAAGTGTTTGGCACTGTCTGTCGAGAATTGCTAAAAAAAGATCAAATTATTATAGAAAATCATCATATAAAATTAACCGAAATAGGGCGTATGCGAGGAAACGATGTTTTTGAAAAGTTCTTATTAACTGTGTAATAACACGGTTTTTAGGAGCTTTTTTTGAATTTAAAAATTTTAAGTGTTATATGTTGACATACTTTGACCAATTTGATAAATTGTTATTAGCACTTGAGGTAAGAGAGTGCTAACGAGGTGAATTATGCTAACAGATAGACAATTACATTTATTGAACGTAATTGTTGAGGATTTTGTTGATAGTGGAACACCTATTGGTTCAAAGAAACTGATTGAACAACATAATTTAAATGTGAGTCCTGCAACTATCAGAGCAGAAATGAAAAGACTTGAAGAGCATGGATTAATCGAAAAGATGCATTCATCCAGTGGTCGTATTCCTTCTGAGGCAGGTTACAAATTTTATGTTGAAGCGTTGCAAAAAGAATTTCCTTACGAAGACAACTTCTTTAGTGATCATACAAACTATGTTGATTTTAAGATGCTCGCTAAAGATATCGCGATGGATACACAATATTTATCAATTGCAACGACGACAGAAATCGACAAACGATCAATTTCACAAATTCATCTGACGTATTTAACACCAACTAACTTGGTATTAATTATTGTCTATGAAAATGGTAATGTTGAACATCAACAAATTTCATGGCAAGTACGTTTAACGAGACAAGAGATTGAACGCATGAATAATTACTTGAATCAGAATTTATTAGCAATTATTGAAGGTAATATTCATTTAGATGTAAGACATCATGGATTTAAACAATTACCACTAACGCATTTAAAGTCTGAAATCGTAAAAAAAGCACATACAACATCTCATTCGATTTATTTTGAAGGTAGAGAATATCTGTATGAACTTATAGATTCTGATAATTTAAATGCTGTTAAAGAGACTTTGAAGTTTATCGATTCAGAACATTTACCTCAAGTTTTAGAGGAGATGCATTCTGATAATATTCAAGTAACTTTAGGTCAGGAAATAGATAAAAACTTAGAAGGTATTTCAATTGTGACAACCCCTGTGCATTTGAACAATGCAAACGGAAAAATCGCAGTGATTGGTCCAACACAAATGAGTTACCGGAAAGTCTTTAATAAATTAGCAAGTATTAATCACTTGTTATAAGGAGGTAAATATCTTGTCAGAAAAACATGAAGAAACAAAGTTAGATGAAACAAATAATGAAGATACATCTGTTGAACAAGATGTTACTGAAGAGATTGCACCAGAAGCCCCAGTCGATTCAGATGAAACAGTTGATGAATCGGTGGATGAATTAACTGAATTGAAAAATGCGAAGGAAGCAGCAGAAGAGAAATATCTTCGATTATATGCAGAATTTGAAAACTATAAAAAGAGAACACGTGCAGAACTTGATACAGAAAGAGCTTATCGTGCTCAAAGTGTCTTAAGAGATATATTACCTGCAATTGATAATATTGAACGTGCTCTGGCTCAAAAAGGTGAAAGTGATGAATTTAAATCACTGCATAAAGGTGTGGAAATGGTTTATGAAAGCTTGTTGAATTCATTGAAGGAAAACGGGTTGGAAGTTATAGAAGCACAAGATAAACCATTTGATCCAAATCTTCATCAGGCTGTTATGCAGGAATCAGATGACACGAAAGAGTCAGGCATTGTTTTAGAAGAACTACAAAAAGGTTATAAATTGAAAGAACGTGTATTACGTGCTTCAATGGTAAAGGTAAATGAATAAACATTTTGATTTATTTGATTAAATTTTATCTTTAAGAAATCTATTATTAATTATTTAAACAAATGGAGGAATTATATAATGAGTAAAGTAATTGGTATTGACTTAGGAACAACAAATTCATGTGTAGCAGTATTAGAAGGTGGCGAACCAAAAGTAATCGCAAATCCAGAAGGTAACCGCACGACACCGTCTGTTGTGGCATTTAAAAATGGTGAAACACAAGTTGGTGAAGTAGCAAAACGCCAAGCGATTACAAATCCAAATACAATCATTTCAATTAAACGTCATATGGGTACAGACCATAAAGAAAATATTGATGGTAAACAATATTCACCTCAAGAAATTTCAGCGATGATTTTACAAAACTTAAAAGCAACAGCTGAAAGCTATTTAGGGGAAAAAGTTTCAAAAGCTGTTATTACAGTACCTGCATACTTTAACGATGCGGAACGTCAAGCAACTAAAGATGCTGGTAAAATTGCCGGTCTTGAAGTTGAACGTATTATTAACGAGCCAACAGCAGCAGCATTAGCTTACGGTTTAGATAAAACAGATAAAGAACAAAAAGTTTTAGTATTTGACTTAGGTGGCGGTACATTCGACGTATCTATTCTTGAATTAGGTGACGGTGTATTCGAAGTATTATCTACTGCCGGTGATAACCGTTTAGGTGGAGATGATTTCGACCAAGTAATCATTGACTACTTAGTAGAAGAATTCAAAAAAGAAAATGGTTTAGATTTATCAAACGATAAAATGGCAATGCAACGTTTAAAAGATGCAGCTGAAAAAGCGAAAAAAGATTTATCAGGTGTATCATCAACTCAAATTTCGTTACCATTCATTTCAGCGGGTGAAGCTGGACCATTACACTTAGAAGTAACATTATCTCGTGCGAAATTCGAAGATTTATCACGTAATCTAGTAGAACGTACAATGGGTCCAACACGTCAAGCAATGAAGGACGCAGGTCTTTCTAATTCAGATATCGATGAAGTATTATTAGTTGGTGGTTCTACTCGTATCCCAGCTGTACAAGAAGCGATCAAAAAAGAATTAGGGAAAGAACCAAATAAAGGTGTTAACCCTGATGAAGTAGTAGCGATGGGTGCTGCAATTCAAGGTGGGGTATTAACTGGTGATGTTCAAGATATCGTATTATTAGACGTTACACCATTATCATTAGGTATTGAGACAATGGGCGGAGTGTCTACAGTATTAATTGAACGTAACACTACAATCCCGACATCAAAATCACAAGTATTCTCAACAGCAGCTGATAACCAGCCAGCAGTAGATATTCACGTATTACAAGGTGAACGTCAAATGGCAGCAGACAATAAGACATTAGGTCGCTTCCAATTAACAGACATTCCACCAGCACCACGTGGTGTACCTCAAATCGAAGTTACATTTGATATCGACAAAAACGGTATCGTTAACGTAACAGCGAAAGATTTAGGTACTCAAAAAGAACAAAAAATTACAATTCAATCATCTTCTTCATTAAGTGATGAAGAAATTGAACGTATGGTGAAAGATGCTGAAGCAAATGCTGAAGCAGATAAAAAACGCCGTGAAGAAGTAGATTTACGTAACGAAGCAGATCAAATGATCTTTGCAACTGATAAAGCTATTAAAGATTTAGAAGATAAAGTTGAAGCATCAGAAAAAGAAAAAGCTGAAGCTGCAAAAGCGGATTTACAAAAAGCATTAGAAGGTAATGATATTGAAGAAATTAAAGCGAAAAAAGATGCTTTAAATGAAGTTGTTCAATCATTATCTATGAAACTTTATGAGCAAATGGCTCAAGCTCAACAAGGAGCTGAAGGACAGCCAGAAGCTTCTCAACAAGATGATGTTGTAGATGCTGACTTCACTGAAGTTAAAGATGACGATAAAAAATAATAAGTAATACTTAAAAGTCAAAGTCAATTTATTGGCTTTGACTTTTCTTAAATTTACTTTTAGAAATAAAGGAGAATGAATCGTGGCGAAAAGAGATTATTATGAGGTGTTAGGCCTTCAAAAAGGTGCATCTAAAGAAGAAATCAAACGTGCCTATAAAAAGTTATCAAAGAAATATCATCCAGATATCAATAAAGAACCAGACGCTGATGTAAAGTTTAAAGAAATTGCAGAAGCATACGAAGTATTAAGTGATGAACAAAAGAAAGCACAATACGATCAGTTTGGCCATGCAGGCATGGGCCAAGGCGCCGGTTTTGGTGGTGGTGACTTTGGAGGATTCGGAGGTTTCGAAGATATCTTCAGCTCATTTTTTGGTGGTGCAGCACGTCGCGATCCAAATGCACCTCGAAAAGGTGATGACCTTCAGTACCAAATGAATATTACATTTGAAGAAGCTGTATTTGGCGCTGAAAAAGAAATCTCGGTAAAAAAAGAAGTAGAATGTGATACATGTAATGGAACGGGTGCTAAACCAGGTACTAAAGTAAATACTTGTAGCACTTGTCACGGTCGAGGTAATGTACAGGTTGAACAAAACACACCTTTTGGACGCGTTAGAACCGAACGCCCTTGTCCTGATTGTGGCGGAACGGGTAAATCATTTGAAGAAAAATGTTCGGATTGTCATGGCACAGGACGTGTTATTAAGAATGTAAAAATTAAAGTTTCAGTGCCTGCAGGGGTAGATACAGGTCAGCAAATACGTTTAGCTGGTCAAGGTGAACCAGGCATAAATGGTGGACCGGCTGGTGATTTATATGTTGTGTTTAAAGTTTCCGAACATAAACACTTTGAACGTGCAGGTGAAGATATCTTCTATACATTGAATCTTTCAATAGCACAAGCTGCACTTGGAGATGAAGTTGAAGTGCCAACGTTAGAAGGTAAGGCTATGATTACTATTCCTTCTGGAACGCAAACTGGAAAACGTTTCAGATTAAAAGAAAAAGGTATACAAAATGTTCATGGTTACGGAAAAGGAGATTTATATGTTACAGTGAATGTAGTAACACCGGTTAAAATGACTAATCGACAAGCCGAATTGTTACGTGAATTTGCTGAGATAGATGGCACTGATATTAAAGAGCAGCCATCTAACTTTTTCGATAAGACAAAGCGCTTCTTTAAAGGAGAATAAACATGAATTATAAAGAAATTACATTAATGATTAACCATGAGCTTGAACCATTTATTGCTGATATTTTAAATGAAGTTGGTGCAAATGGTGTCGTTATTGAAGATAGCTTAGAACTAAAAAAAGGACGCATTGAAACATTTGGTGAAATCTATGAACTGGACCCTGCTGATTACCCTGAATCTGATGTACGCGTAAAGGTCTACTTCAGTGAATATGATTATAATGACCGTATTATTGATGACATTAAATCAAAAATTAATGATTTAAAAGATGTAAAAGTGACGAGATTAGAATTTTCAACGGGTGAAGTTCAGGAAGAAGATTGGGCGAATGAATGGAAAAATCATTTTCATGCATTTAAAGCTTCAGAACGATTTGTAGTTGTACCAAGTTGGGAAAGTTATAATCAAAAAAATAGTGATGAGTTTATCATTGAACTAGATCCTGGTATGGCATTTGGTACAGGGGATCATGCCACAACTTCAATGTGTCTGAAACTGATTGAGAAGTATGTGCAACCCAAACAATCTGTAATCGATGTTGGAACGGGTTCTGGAATATTAAGTATTGCAGCTCACAAATTAGGTGCTGGTCCAATAAAAGCACTTGATCTGGATAGTGTTGCTGTAAGAGTTGCAGTTGATAATTTTGAAAAAAATGGCTGTGCAGATGTAATACAAGCTGAACCTGGTAACTTACTTACCGGTGAGACTGAAAAAAGAGATGTAATATTTGCGAATATATTAGCGCATATTGTAGATCTTATGATTGATGATAGTTATAAACTTTTGAATGATAATGGTTTACTCATTACTTCAGGTATCATTTTAGAGAAGGAACAGATGATTGTAGAACATTTAGAGCGTGTGGGATATACTATCATGGAAATCACTCGTGACAATGGCTGGATTGCGATTGCTGCGAGAAAAGAGGCATAGGATGCAAAGATATTTCTTAAATCAGGAAGCTTCTTTAAATCAACAGTATAAAATTAATAATAAAGATGATATTCATCATATCAAAAATGTGATGCGTCAGAATCATGGTGATAAACTTATCGTTAATTTTTTGAATGAAAGTTTTATTTGTGAAATTAATGAGATTTGCGAAGAAATATTAATCACGACAATTGAACCTCTTGATATCTATACTGAATTACCAGTTCAAATTACAATAGCAAGTGGTCTGTTAAAGAATGATAAATATGAATGGATGATTCAAAAAGCCACGGAATTAGGTGCGCATAGTTTTATACCATTTATCTCTGATCATACAATATTAAAGTTAGATGATAAAAAGATAGGTAAAAAGCTAGAACGTTTTCAAAAAATTATAAAAGAAGCTGCAGAGCAAAGCTACCGTCAAATTATACCAACTATAAATGTGGTGAAAAGTAGCAATGACTTGTTAGCTTTATTTGAACAGTTCGATATAGTATTAATTGCATATGAAGAAAGTGCAAAGGCAAAAGAATCATCAGCATTACATCAAGCATTAAGAGAAATGGAAATGGGTAGTAAGGTCCTTGTCATATTTGGTCCTGAAGGTGGATTTAGTTCTGAAGAAATTCAATTGTTCAACGCACCTTGTATCGGACTAGGACCTCGAATATTACGTGCTGAAACAGCACCACTATATCTATTAAGTGCGATAAGTTATCATCTGGAGTTATCTTAATAATTTCTTTTTATATTACAGTGCAATGGTAAAAAACCGTTGCACTGTTTTAGCATTATAAGATTGAAATTATTAAAAAATAATGGTATTTTAATATAATGTGATTTAATGATCAAAATAAATTGAGGTGAAAAGATGTCAACTGTTGCCTTTCATACACTGGGATGTAAAGTTAACCATTATGAAACAGAAGCCATATGGCAATTATTTAAAGAAGCAGATTATGAACGTGTTGATTTTGAAAAAAATGCAGACGTTTATGTCATTAATACATGTACAGTGACTAATACCGGCGATAAGAAAAGTCGTCAGGTCATTCGTCGTGCGATTCGAAGAAATCCTGAAGCGGTTATATGTGTTACGGGTTGTTATGCACAAACCTCATCAGCAGAAATTATGGATATCGCAGGTGTTGATATTGTTGTAGGGACGCAAGACCGTAATAAAATGCTTCCTTATATTGAACAATTTAGAGCAGAACGTCAACCAATTAATGGTGTCACAAACATCATGAAAAATAGAACTTATGAAGAATTAGATGTCCCTTACTTTACGGATAGAACACGTGCATCGCTCAAGATTCAGGAAGGATGTAATAATTTCTGTACCTTCTGTATCATACCTTGGGCGCGTGGTTTAATGCGATCAAGAGATCCAAAAGAGGTTGTTCGTCAAGCAACGCAACTCGTACAATCTGGATATCAGGAGATTGTATTAACAGGTATTCATACCGGTGGATATGGTGAAGATTTAAAAGATTATAATTTAGCACAATTACTCCGTGATCTTGAATTAATTGATGGGCTTAAACGTATTAGAATATCTTCTATTGAAGCAAGTCAATTAACTGATGAAGTCATTGATGTGATTGATAAAAGTTCAAAAGTCGTACGTCATTTACACATTCCACTGCAATCAGGTAGTGATACAGTACTTAAACGTATGCGTCGTAAATATACGATGGCTCATTTTTCAGAACGTCTAAAAAAATTACATGCAATTATGCCTGGGTTAGCTGTAACCAGCGATGTTATAGTAGGTTTTCCTGGTGAAACTGAAGAAGAGTTTCAGGAAACGTATGATTTTATATTAGAACATCAATTTAGTGAGCTACATGTCTTCCCTTATTCGATGCGTACAGGGACACCAGCTGCCCGAATGACTGATCAAATTGATGAAAATGTAAAAAACGAACGTGTTCACCGCTTAATTGCATTGAGTGATCAATTAGCAAAAGAGTATGCTGCAAAATTTGAGGGTGAGGTATTAGAAGTTATTCCTGAAGAGAAAGCAAGTACAGGTGGAATGCTTGTGGGATATACAGATAACTACTTAAAAGTTCAATTTGAAGCAGATGAAAGTCTGATTGGTGAACTGGTTAAAGTTAAGATTACTCAAGCAGGTTACCCGGTAAATGAAGGACAATTTGTTAAAGTAATACCGAATATCTATAAAAAAAGTTCGGAAAACAATATAGTTACTGTAAATTAAAAAATGACTGTTGACCACAGTTTAATAATCCATTATAATATTTTAGTACATAGAAATATTTATTTAAATAAATCTATGTTTAATATGTTCCGTTGATATTTGGAGGGAGGGAAATTAAATGTCTAAAACTGTAGTTCGTAAAAACGAATCTATCGAAGATGCTTTACGTCGTTTCAAACGTACTGTTTCTAAAAATGGTACTATTCAAGAAGTACGTAAACGTGAATTCTACGAAAAACCAAGTGTTAAACGTAAAAAGAAATCAGAAGCAGCTCGTAAACGTAAATTTAAATAATAATTGCTCCCTCAAATATTATTTATAGAGTAACACACCACAATCTGTGGTGTGTTTTTTTCGTTTAATCGCTTTTAATGATAGCCTCTCAACCTTAAATTTACCTTAAATCTTATGATGTAATAAAGACTATTTTTTGCAATCGGTTATAATGAAATAAAGGAGGTGTTTGATTGGAAATTAATAGTTATGATAGCGTGATATTGTTACTTATGGTGATGATGATTTTCTTTGGTTTATGGCAATTATACTCTGAACGATTTAATTTTACAGGCATCCTATGTAGTATTGCGGCCATTTGTTTCCTGGCACTAAATCTCTATAATAACCAGATGGAAGCATTATCAATCATTTTATTTCTTGGTGGTGTGACACTTGTTGTTTTAGAATTATTCGTCGTTGGTGCGATTCTTGGCATTATAGGTACTGGATGTATCATCACAAGTTTTTTACTCATTGGTGATAATGTTACTAAAATGTGCTTCTTTATTGCTATTTGTTTCATTATTGCAATCATTGAATGGGTGATACTTGTTAAAGTAATGAAAAAGAATATTCCATTGTTTTCAAAGGTTGTCTTGCATGAGTCTACCAATAAAGAATCGGGTTATACCTCACATGATGATCGCAGCTATCTTTTAGATCAAACAGCTACAACATTAACTGAATTACGTCCGTCAGGTATTATCATCCATGATGGTAAACGGGTGGATGCGGTTAGTGAAGGTGCATTTATTAAGCGTGATAGAAATGTGCGAATTATAGAAGTTGAAGGTACCAGAGTTGTTGTAAGAGAAATTTAAATTTAAGGAGTGAAAGAAATGGCTGGATTAGTTACGATAGGAATTATCGCGTTTATTGTTCTGATTTTCCTGATGATTTTATTTTCATTTGTACCCGTTGGTTTGTGGATTTCAGCATTAGCAGCAGGTGTTAAAGTTGGTATTGGTACATTAGTAGGGATGCGTTTACGTCGAGTATCACCAAGACGTGTGATTGATCCATTAATCAAAGCGCATAAAGCCGGATTGCATTTAACAACAAATCAATTAGAGTCACATTACTTAGCTGGCGGTAATGTTGACCGCGTTGTTGATGCGATTATTGCAGCACAACGTGCAGATATTAATTTGCCGTTTGAACGTGGAGCGGCAATTGACCTTGCTGGTCGTGACGTCTTAGAAGCGGTTCAAATGTCAGTAAACCCTAAAGTTATTGAAACACCATTTATTGCGGGTGTTGCAATGAACGGTATTGAAGTGAAAGCGAAAGCAAGAATTACAGTTCGTGCAAATATTGAGCGATTAGTCGGTGGTGCGGGTGAAGAAACGATTGTTGCACGTGTTGGTGAAGGTATTGTTTCAACAATTGGTTCTAGTGCATCACACACTTCGGTATTAGAGAACCCAGATATGATTTCTCAAACAGTGCTTGGTAAAGGATTAGATAGCGGTACTGCATTTGAGATTCTATCGATAGATATTGCTGATGTAGATATCGGTAAAAATATCGGTGCAGATTTACAAACTGAACAAGCCTTAGCGGATAAAAATATTGCACAAGCGAAAGCAGAGGAGCGTCGCGCGATGGCCGTTGCACAAGAACAGGAAATGAAAGCGCGAGTACAAGAAATGAGAGCGAAGGTTGTCGAGGCAGAAGCGGAAGTTCCTCTTGCTATGGCACAAGCATTGAAATCAGGTAATATCGGAGTTATGGATTACTATAATTTAAAGAATATTGAATCAGATACTGGCATGAGAAATTCAATTAACAAAATGACGGATCCTAACAATAACGAAACGCCTAAAAAATAAAGGGTGATAAGATGAGTACAGGTTTTATCATATTTATTATTTTTTCTGTTATTAGCCTTGTATCTTCTTTGATAGAGAAATCTAATAAGGAAAAAAATCCAAATGTAAAACGTAAAGTTTCAACAACGCAACAAGGTTCTAAGCAAGTTATGAAACAAATTCAAACAACGATGGAATCTCTGGAAAAAGAGTTTACTGAATTTAAAAAACACCCAGAAGCAATGGTTAATGAAAACGAACGAAGATTAACAAATGATAAAAAACAGAATAATAATATTAAGCGTAAAGCACAAAATAAGGCTTCAGAACTAAAAGATGAAAAACAACAGGTTGAACGTTCAGCTGCTAAAAAGATTCAAGCATTTGAAGAAAAGATAGTCGCTAAAGAAAAGTTATCTTTGGCTGAGCGTATAGCTAAAGTTGAAGCAGATCCTCATCTTTCTCCTAGACAAAAAATGAATCGTATTAATATGATTCGAATGGAGAACGATATTGATAATGCTGGTTCGATTATTGATTTTACTCCTGAAAATACTTTAAAAGGCATCATTTATAGTGAGATATTAGGACCTCCTAAAGCACGTCGTTAATAACTAAGATACATAAGTATCTTAGTTATTTTTTTGTATTTTTGATAAAATAAAAGAGGGTGATGTTATGCAATATAAAAGTATCATTAATACGTTTCAGAAAGTTACTGTAATATTAATAGTATTGTTAATCATACTCGCTTTTTATTTAAATCCTATGCAGAGTGGAATAATTTCGCTGCTTATTGGATGTATTCTGATATATGTTATTTTAAATGAACGATATATTATCAAATCACATTATTTAACGATAATAAAAGGATTTGAAAAGTATCAGATTAATATCAAAAATATTCAGGTATTAAACATTGTAAAATTTAATAAAGTATACTATGTTGAAATTATAATAAAAGAAAAGAAGATTGTTGTCAGACCGTATGAAACAGAAAAATTTATTCATCAACTCATGCATATCAATCCACAGATTAATATACAAAATTTTAATTCAGAAATTAAAGCGTTAACGAATTCTGCAATTAGTGAATCGCTTCAGTAAGAATTAATTGTGTGTTACTGATGAGTTTGATACAGTTAAATAAAACGTTAAACATTAAAGGAGTCTTTGGATGTCGCAAATTATCCGCTTTGATAATATTAATGAAGCACAAGCTATGCTTGGCAATCAAGATGAACATTTAAAATTTTTAGAATCATCATTTGATGTTGAAATACATACGAGAGGGCAAGAGCTCACAATTTACGGTGAAGAAGATAAGATAACGATTGCTGAACATGTGGTGAAGAGTTTGCTGGATGTTATTCGTAAAGGGACTGTCATCACTATGCGTGACGTACAATCTGCAGTCCAGATGGCTCAGAATGGCACATTGCAATATCTTTCCGATTTATATGATGAAGAAATTACAAAAGATGCTTACGGAAAATCGATTCGTGCAAAGACGTTAGGTCAAAGACTTTACGTACGACATATTAAACATAATGATCTCGTATTTGGCATCGGTCCTGCTGGAACAGGTAAAACTTTTTTAGCTGTTGTAATGGCTGCACAGGCTCTCCGAAATGGAAAAGTAAAACGTATAGTACTAACTCGCCCAGCTGTTGAGGCAGGAGAGTCATTAGGGTTTTTACCAGGTGATTTAAAGGAGAAAGTTGACCCATATCTCAGACCTTTATATGATGGCCTGCATTTTGTGTTAGGTACTGAACATACGGCAAGATTAATGGAGCGAGGTGTGATTGAGATAGCACCGCTTGCTTATATGAGAGGTAGAACTTTAGAGGATGCTTTTGTAATTCTTGATGAAGCACAAAATACTACCCATGCACAAATGAAGATGTTTTTAACCCGATTAGGATTTGGTTCGAAAATGGTTATTACGGGTGATGAAACGCAGATTGATTTACCGAAAGGTGTTAAAAGTGGTCTGATTGAAGCAGTTCAGAGACTTGGTAAAGTATCTGGCATTGAAGTGCACCATTTTGATTCAGCTGATGTTGTAAGACATCCATTAGTAGGGAAAATAATTAACGCATATGAGGGTGATGAATAATGTTAACAGTTGATTTTATTGATGAAAATGAATTGATTACAGCAGTTCAGTTAGATAAGATTGAAAAGCTTCTTCAATTTGCTGCAGAACAAGAAGGAATTGAAGAGGATGCAGAAGTTGCAGTGTCATTTGTTGATGAAGAGGAAATCCAGACAATTAATAAATCATATCGAAACAAGGATAGTGTGACGGATGTGATTAGTTTTGCGCTTGAAGAAGGGGAAGATGAAGATTATGAGATGCCCGATGCACCACGTGTATTAGGTGATATCATTATTTGTGTGAAACGTGCTGAAGAACAAGCTGAAGATTTTGGGCATTCGATAGAACGAGAACTTGGTTTTTTAAGCGTACATGGATTATTGCACTTACTTGGTTATGACCATATGAATGAAGTGGATGAGAAAAAGATGTTTGGCAGACAAAATGAAATATTAAACGCATATGGGTTAACGAGAGAATAATGATGAAACGATTTGCATATCCATTACAAGGATTTTTAACGCTCTTAAAAAAAGACAAAAATTTTATATTGCACTTGATCGCTGCGTTCATCGTAGTACTAGCTGCAATTTTTTTTAGAATCAGTCATACTGAATGGATGTTTATCATTATTTCGATATTTTCGGTATTGTTTATGGAGGTTATTAATACTTCGGTGGAATATGTTGTTGACCTTGTAACAGAGGACTATCACGTGTTAGCAAAACATGCTAAGGATACAGCAGCTTTGGCAGTACTATTAGCCTCACTCATGAGTGCGATTATTGGATTAATCATTTTTCTGCCCTATGTACTGGCGTTATTTTAATCCTCAAAATTAATGATGAAAAGAGAGTGTAAAATGAAAAAAGAATGGTTTGAAGGAGTTCTAAAAGCTCGAGAACAAGCATATGCACCTTATTCAAAGTTTAAAGTAGGTGCATTTTTAATATGTAAGGATGGCAAGACGTTTAATGGATGTAACGTTGAAAATGCAGCATACGGAGATACAATCTGTGCTGAGCGCACTGCTTTTGTTTCTGCAATCGCTGCAGGATACAAACCTTGTGATTTTGAAGCACTCGTTGTCACAACAGATACTAAGACACCATCTTCACCATGCGGTTCATGCAGACAAGTCATAAAAGAGATGTGTGAAGATGATATGCCGGTATTTTTAACAAATATTCAAGGTGAAGTTATTAAACAAACAGTAGATGAATTATTACCATTAGGTTTTTCAGGAAGGGATTTAGAAGATGTCAAATAAATTTAAATCAGGATTCGTAGCCATAATAGGCCGTCCCAATGTAGGTAAATCAACATTTATGAATAAGGTACTTGGGCAAAAAGTTGCGATAATGTCAGATAAAGCGCAAACTACTCGTAATAAAGTACAAGGTGTGTTAACGACTGAACAATCACAAATTATATTTATTGATACACCAGGTATTCATAAACCTAAACATGTTTTAGGTGACTATATGATGAAAATTGCTAAAAATACTTTAAGAGAAGTTGATGCAATTTTATTTATGGTAAACGTCGAAGAAAGTTTAGGACGTGGAGATGAATTTATTATTGAATTACTAAAATCCAATCGAACGCCAATATTTTTAGTGCTAAACAAAATTGATAAAATTCATCCAGATCAATTGATTAAAGAAATTGAAAAATATAAAGATTTATTGCCTTTTGCTGAAGTCGTTCCGATTTCTGCATTGCAAGGTAATAATGTTGATCGTTTAGTTGAAGTCATTGAAGGCTATATGCCTGAAGGACCGATGTATTATCCGAAAGACCAAATATCAGATCATCCAGAAGAATTTATTGTTGCTGAACTAATTAGAGAAAAAGCTTTGCATCTAACAAGTCAGGAAATACCGCATGCAATTGGAGTACAGGTAGAAAAGATGACCCGTGTTTCTGAGGATAAGGTTGATATTGAGGCAACCATCTATATTGAACGTGACTCACAAAAAGGGATAATCATAGGAAAAAAAGGTTCAATGCTAAAACAAATTGGCCAAAATGCACGTAAAGATATCGAAATGTTATTAGGCTCTAAAGTATATCTGGAGTTATGGGTTAAAGTGCAGAAAGATTGGCGCAATAAACCGAACTTTATCCGTCAGATTGGATATAGAGAAGATGAATATTAATGCTTAAAAAATCTGTTGGTATTGTTATTAAGAGGGTTGAATATGGTGATAATCATTTGATTATCACTTTTTTAAATGAAGCGGGTGTCAAAGTTGCGGTGATGGCAAGAAATGCACGTAAGTCTTCGAAGTATGGATCAGGACTAGATTTATTCTATGAGAACATTTTTATTTTTAACCAATTTAAAGGGATGGGTACACTTAGTTCAGTTGATACGTTAGACAGTCATTATGCAATACGCAGTGATATTATGAAATTATCCTATGCGCAGTATATTGTTGAACTGATTGATAGAGGTATTACTGAGGAGATAAGTAATCAGTTCGTATATCAATATTTAAAGTTTGGTCTGGATAGAATCTCTTCAGGGGATAATGAAGCATTGATTGCCCTTTTTGTGTCTTTAAAAATGATGCCGCTGTATGGGTACGAGCCCAACTTTAGCTATAGTACACATGATGGCTCAATGAATCATGAAGATTTTATAGCCTATTCCTTTAAGTATAATAGTGTTATTACACAATTTGGCATTACAGATGATCCTCATGCGATTAACATCTCTAATCGTGCATTGTACATACTTTATTTACTCAATGAAGTACCGATTGAAAAGCTCAAAGATATGAATATCAATGCTAAACTCGTGTCAGAGATGGAAGGCTTGGTGTTTAAAATGTACGATGAATTTACAGGTGTTTATTTGAAATCACGAAAAATAATTGAACAATTGCATAGAATGTAAAAAAGCACTCATGGTTAATGAGTGCTCAGACTGAAGACAAAGTCTCCTTCGGAGATGAAGTTTTCAGTCTTTTTTTATACAATAATATTAACAATGATTTGGGGTGATTATTTTGTTGAGTAAATCAGAAGATAAAAGAAATCAATTAGAGGTTGTTGCAATTTCAGATTTAGTTCCACAAGACCATTTACTAAGAAAAGTAGATAAAGTATTGGATTTGAATTTTATTTATCCTCTAGTCGAAGATAAATATTGTCTTGATAATGGTCGTCCAAGTATAGACCCTGTGATTTTAGTAAAAATAATATTAATACAAAAATTATTCGGAATAAAATCAATGAGACAAACAATAAAAGAAATCGAAACAAATGTTGCTTATCGTTGGTATCTTGGATACAGTTTTCAGGATAAGATTCCTCATTTCACTACCTTCGGTAAGAATTATATTAGAAGGTTCAGTGATAATACACTTTTTGAAGAAATATTTGAACACATTCTACAGTTGGCGATGCAACATAAATTGATTGATACCTCAGCTTTATTTATTGATTCTACTCATATAAAAGCAAATGCTAATAAACATAGATTTAGAAAAGTTGTAGTAAAAAAATCAGTCGCTCATTATAAGGATGAATTAGATAAAGAAATAAACGAGGTTCGTAAATCTGAAGGAAAAAAGGAGTTCACCCCAACTCATAAGACAGAAGAAAAAGAAAAGAAAGAAAGTCTCACAGATCCTGACGCTGGTTACTATGTTAAAGGTGAACGTGAGAAACAGTTTGCTTATAGTTTACATGCTTGTGTTGATAAAAATGGATTTTTTGTAGATCACCACGTAACACCAGCTAATATTCATGATAGTACTCAATTGGCACCTATGATTTCTAGAATGAAAGATAAAGGAATTAAACCTAAAACCTTGGCTGTAGATGCTGGATATAAAACACCTTTTAATGCTTACTTTTTATTTAAAGAGTCAATCACTCCTTACATGCCATATACTAGACCAAGAGGTCCAAAGGACCGTTTCAGAAAAAATGATTTTGTTTATGATGAATATTACAATGAATATATTTGTCCTGCAAATCACCCCCTTAAATACACACGTACTGATCGTGAAGGATTTAAATTGTATCATTCTAACCCAAATGTATGTAAAGAATGTCCATTTCTAAATAAATGTACAGAAAATAAACAATATAAAAAGCAAATTCAAAGACATATTTGGCAAGAATACTTAGAAGATGTTGAAGAAATAAGACATACAGAAGAAGGAAGAATGGGATATAAATTAAGGTCTCAAACTATTGAAAGAAGATTTGGTGACGCTAAAGAACAGCATGGTATGAGATGGACAAAGTTTAGAGGATTGAAAAAAGTGTCCATGGAAACCACGCTTATTTGTGCATGCATGAATTTAAAAAAGTTAGCCAATTGGGTTATCAAAGATACTCAATTGGCTTAGCATTATAGTCAATAATTTAAATTTCGAAGAAATTTCTTCGAATAAATGAGAATATAGCCTTTAAAAAAAGACAAACTCATGTAATGAAAATGAGTTTGTCTTCAATCTGAGCACTCATGGTTAATGAGTGCTTTTAAATTTAAAATTTAATTTTTTCATCTAAGAATGATTTTACTTCGCTAATTGGCATACGGACTTGTTCCATTGTATCACGATCACGTATTGTCACTTGATTATCTTCTAATGAATCGAAGTCAAATGTAATACAGAATGGTGTACCAATTTCATCTTGTCTACGGTAACGTTTACCGATAGATTGACTTTCATCAAAATCAATTGAGAAGTAGGCACTTAATTCTTCGTATACTTTCATTGCTTCAGCCGAAAGCTTTTTACTTAATGGCAAGATCGCAGCTTTATACGGAGCAAGTGCAGGATGGAAACGCAATACTGTTCGTTTATCGTCTCCTTCCAGTACTTCTTCATCATACGCATCACAAAGGAAGGCTAATGTAACACGATCAGCTCCTAAAGATGGTTCGATGACATATGGTACATATTTTTCGCCAGTTTCCTGATCGTGATATTTAAAATCATCACCAGATGCATTCATATGGGCATTTAAGTCGAAATCTGTACGGCTTGCAATTCCCCATAATTCACCCCAACCGAATGGGAACTTATATTCAATATCAGTTGTAGCATTTGAATAGTGTGATAATTCATCTTCGTCATGATCACGCATTTTTGTGTTTTCTTCTTTTACACCTAAATCTTTTAACCATTTCGCAGCAAAGTTTTTCCAGTATTCCTGCCACTCGATTTCAGTGCCAGGTTTACAGAAAAATTCTAATTCCATTTGTTCAAATTCTCGTGTACGGAAGATAAAGTTACCTGGTGTAATTTCGTTACGGAATGATTTACCAACTTGTGCAATACCGAAAGGTAATTTTTTTCGCATTGAACGTTGAACATTTTTATAGTTAACAAAAATTCCTTGAGCTGTTTCGGGACGTAGGAAAATTTCATTTGTAGATGATTCGGTAACACCTTGGAATGTTTTGAACATTAAGTTAAACTGGCGAATATCTGTCCAATTTGCTGTACCAGATTCGGGACAAACGATGCCTTTATTATCTATAAATTGTTTCATTTCCTCAAAACTCATACCATCTGCAATAAAATGCTCATCGCCTTGTGCATGCATATAATCTTCTATTAATTTGTCTGCACGATAACGAATTTTAGAATCTTTATTATCGATCATTGGGTCATTGAAATTAGATAGGTGACCACTTGCATCCCAAGTTTTAGGGTTCATAAGTATAGCAGCATCAAGTCCAACGTTATAAGGAGATTGCTGAACGAACTTTTGCCACCAGGCACGCTTCACGTTATTTTTTAATTCCACACCTAACGGACCGTAGTCCCAAGTGTTAGCTAAACCACCATAAATTTCACTACCAGGAAATACAAAGCCACGATGTTTAGCGAGGTTTACAATTGTTTCCATCTTGTTTTCTGTCATAATGATATCCTCCATTTATTTTTTGAGTAAACAAAAATTTGAAATAAAAAAGTCCCAAGGCAAAATTTTGCCTTGGGACGAGTATATTTACCCGCGGTTCCACCCAAATTAGTGTTTACTCGCTCTTAGTTATTAAAATATTCATTGCGCCAATTGATTGTTAAGCTTTCACCATCCTTAACTCGCTTAAATAAAATATAACATGAAAATGCATTGAGCTCAATTAATATACGATTCATTTGTAAATTTTTTTGATAGTCGCTATAATAAAATTAAGAAACTATGTCTACTATTGGGGTGATTGTCATAGAGTTAAATAAAAGACAAGAAAAGATTTTACAAATTGTAAAAAATAATGGCCCCATAACTGGTGAGAAAATTGCTGAAAAACTCAATTTAACGCGTGCCACTTTAAGACCTGATTTAGCAATACTTACGATGGCAGGTTATTTAGATGCTAGACCGCGTGTAGGTTACTTCTATACTGGTAAATCCAGCACCCAGTTACTATCCGAATCCATAAAAAAATATAGAGTAAAAGACTTTCAATCTGTCCCTATAGTGATTCATGAGGATTCAAGTACATATGAAGCCATTTGTGCCATGTTTTTAGAAGATGTGGGAACACTGTTTGTTACGAATAAAGAAAATTATTTAGTTGGGGTTTGTTCCAGAAAAGATTTATTACGTGCATCTATGGGGGGGCAGGAGATACATTCTACTCCAATCCATGTTTATATGACGAGAGTACCGAATGTTTCTGTATGCTATAAAGATGATCTGTTATTTTATGCGGCTAAACAAATTATTGATAAACAAATTGATTCAATACCAGTTGTCATTGAAAAGGACGGTCATTATGAAGTGACTGGAAGAATAAGCAAAACTACTATAACGAGAGCATTTGTTTCTCTAATCGAAGACGAATAAGGAGAATTTATTGTATGAATGAAATTAAATTAATCATCGCGTCAGATTCAGTTGGCGAAACAGCAGAACTCGTTACAAAAGCTTGTATATCACAATTTAACATGCTAAATAATGTTGTCGAAACAATTCGTTTGCCCTATATTGAAACAAAAGAAAATATCGATGAGGTCATTAGTTTAGCTAAAGAACAAAAGTCTATTGTTGTTTATACGCTCGTTAAACCAAAAGTTCGTGCATATATGCAGGAAGCACTCGATCAACACCAAATAAAAAATGTTGATTTGATGGGGCCGTTAATGGGTCTTTTAGAAGAAGCATTAGAAGAGAAACCATTAAATGAACCAGGTATGGTGCATAAACTAGATGAAGACTACTTTAAAAAGATTGAAGCTATCGAGTTTGCTGTTAAGTATGATGATGGTAGAGATCCTCGAGGGCTATCTAAAGCTGATATTGTTCTTATTGGTGTATCCAGAACTTCTAAAACTCCATTAAGTCAGTATTTAGCTCATAAACGCTATAAAGTTATGAATGTTCCGTTAGTGCCTGAGGTCGACCCGCCTGATCAATTATTTGAGATTGATCCTAAAAAGTGTATCGCGCTAAAAATTGATCCTGAAAAATTAAACAAAATTAGAGTGGAGCGTTTATCTCAATTAGGTTTAAAAAATGACGCGAACTATGCAAAGGACCAAAGAATTTTAGAAGAACTCGAATATTTTGAAGAAGTTGTAGGTAAAATAAAATGTGAAGTGATTGACGTTTCTAACAAAGCTATTGAAGAGACGGCAAATGAGATAATAAAAATTATTTCAAATAATTAAGTGGGATAGTTGGGGTGTAAGTTTGCAGATTGATCCTAAAATAATCGATGAAATTAGAGAGAAAAATGATATATTGGATGTTGTCAGTCAATATGTAAAATTAGAAAAAAGGGGACGTAACTATATCGGTTTATGTCCCTTTCATGATGAGAAAACACCTTCTTTTTCTGTATCGGTGGAAAAACAAATCTGTCATTGTTTTGGCTGTAAAAAAGGTGGCAATGTTTTTCAGTTTATAGAGCAGATTGAAAATGTATCCTTTATTGAAGCAGTAAAAATACTTGGTGCCAATGTAGATATCACTATAGATACAGTGAGTGATGCACCCGTTGTGCAAAACGAACAAACTAAAATGATTGAAATTCATAATTTACTACAGGATTACTATCACTATGTGCTGAAGGCGATTGAGGAAGCTGAGCCTGCACTTTCATATTTGCATGAACGCGGGATAAATGATGAGATGATTGCACGAGAAAAAATAGGATTTAGTCCGAATGTCAGTAATTTTGCTTTAGAATTCTTGAAAAAACGTGGCTATGATGAAAAGCTAGCTTACGAAGCAGGCTTGCTTAGTCGAAATGAAGAAAATTTTAGTTACTTTGATAGATTTAGAAATCGTATTATGTTTCCGATTCGTAATGCACGTGGTGATACAATTGGATTTTCAGCACGAAGCTTTGATGGTAGTGAGCCGAAATATTTAAATAGTCCTGAAACACCAGTTTTTCAAAAACGAAATATTCTTTATCACATTGATGTAGCCAGAAAATCTATTAGACAAGCCGATGAAGTAATTCTTTTGGAAGGATTCATGGACGTTTTAAAGCTAGGTGAAGTAGGCATAAATCACGCTATCGCAACAATGGGAACAGCTTTAAGTAGGGAACATGTATTTACTTTAAAAAAATTAGCACAAAATATTACTTTGATGTATGACGGAGACCGTGCAGGTATCGAAGCGACTTTAAAAGTTGGACGAACGCTACTTGGTGAAGGCTTAAATGTATTTGTTGTACCAATGATGCATGGGAAAGACCCTGATGAAATGATTAGAGAAATTGGAGGAAAACAATTTCTAGAGTATTTCCAAACGAATAAAATAAATTACTTGAGTTTTTATATGCAGCATTATTTGACTGAAATTAAGAACAATGATTTAGCATATGAAAAACATTTGAATAATATCATTCAGGATGCTAAACTTATGAATTCTGAAGTATTACAGAAAAAAGTATTGCATGAAGCAAGTGATTTGTTTAAAGTAGATTTTGACAGTCTAAAATATCAGGTTCAAAAAAATCAGCCTACAAGAAAAGTTACTCAACAAAATATTAATTTTAATCAAGAGACCTTATCAAAGGTTGACACTGCTGAACGTGTTGTACTGAAACATTTTATGGTCGATAAACATTTATTTGATCAATTCAAAGATAAAATACCCCCAACTAACTTTACCAATACATATCATCGTGTGATTTATGAAGCGTTATTGGGGTATTACAAGAATGAGGATGTCTTTAAATTAAGTCACTTTATCGACAAAATTCCAAATGAAGTTCATGAAGTATGTTTTTCAATTGATAGTTTATTAGTGAATTCAGAACCATCAAATGAAGAAATAAATGATTATGTATATGTTTTTAATGAAGAACAGCACGAACTTTCGCGACTCAATCTTTTAAAGAAAGAATTAAAGGAAGCGATTGAGTTAGGTGATATTGACAGAAGAGATGAGCTCTTAAGAGAGATTATCCAGTATCAAAGAACAAAAAGGCACTAGACATTCCGGGAGGTTTAACAATGGCCGCAAAAAAAACAGCTAAAACGATGAAAGTATCAGAATTACTCACTTTAGATCAAGTAAAGGCACAACTGATTGAATTAGGTAAGAAAAATGGGCATTTAAGCCATGAAGAAATTGCAGATAAATTACAGAATTTTGAGATGGATTCTGACCATATGGATGAGTTTTTTGAAGCAATAGCAGAAAATGATATTACTTTGATAAATGAAAAAGATGCAAATGATACAGATGATAAAATTAATCTAAATGACTTATCTGCGCCTCCAGGTGTTAAAATAAATGATCCTGTTCGTATGTATTTAAAAGAAATCGGACGCGTAAATTTATTGAGTGCTGAAGAAGAGATTGAACTTGCGAAACGTATTGAACAAGGCGATGAAGAAGCTAAAGCACGTCTTGCAGAAGCTAACCTACGATTAGTAGTAAGTATAGCCAAACGTTATGTAGGTCGTGGAATGTTGTTCCTTGATTTGATTCAGGAAGGTAACATGGGACTAATTAAGGCAGTTGAAAAGTTTGACTTTACGAAAGGATTTAAATTTTCAACTTATGCTACTTGGTGGATTCGTCAGGCGATTACTCGTGCGATTGCAGACCAGGCAAGAACTATCCGTATTCCTGTACATATGGTTGAAACGATCAATAAACTAATTCGCGTACAACGTCAATTATTACAGGATTTAGGGCGTGATCCATCACCAGAAGAGATTGGTGAGGAAATGGATTTACCACCTGAAAAGGTGAGAGAAATACTTAAAATTGCGCAGGAACCTGTTTCACTGGAGACACCAATTGGTGAAGAGGACGACAGCCATCTTGGAGACTTTATAGAAGATCAGGATGCACAGAGTCCAGCTGATCATGCTGCATATGAATTATTAAAGGAACAATTGGAAGATGTTTTAGATACATTAACTGACAGAGAAGAAAATGTCTTAAGATTACGATTTGGTTTAGATGATGGGCGAACGCGTACATTAGAAGAAGTCGGAAAAGTTTTTGGGGTAACACGTGAGCGTATCCGACAGATTGAAGCGAAAGCATTGAGAAAATTACGCCATCCTTCTAGAAGCAAACGATTAAAAGACTTTATGGATTAAAATATCAATTTAAATTGTGAAAAGTCTTTGACAATCACTATTTTTAATATAAAATAGATATGTATATGGTGAAATTAAAGGGAGGAAACTTAAATGAATCGTAATCCAGTAATTCCATTTTTACTTATTATGCTTATGGGCGTAGGCTTAATCTTCTTCTTGTCTGCACATGGTGCTAACAAAGCTGAAGAAAAAGGTGAAGGTGGAGCAAAAACTGAACAAAAGTTTGATGCTAAAACTTTTGCGAAAGATAACTGTACTTCATGTCATGGTCAAAACTTAGAAGGTGGAATGGGTCCTAAATTAGCAGGAAACAAGAAACCTGAAAAGGAATTAGCAAAAATTATCCGTGAAGGTAAAGGGTCTATGCCTGCACATGACCAATCAAAAATTTCTGATAAAGATTTAGACACTTTAGTTAAGTTCTTAAAAGATGGAGCAAAATAATAAAAAATGAAAATCTTTTGCCTTGTGCAAAAGATTTTTTTTTGAAAGGACAAAATAATGATACCTTTGAATAATCGATTAAAGACCGTTGCAAAATATATTAAGCACCAAACATTAGCAGATATTGGATCAGATCATGCATACCTTCCCTTATATGCATTGGAAAATAAACTGATTGAAAACGCAGTGGCAGGTGAAGTTGTCATAGGTCCCTATGAAGCAGCGGTAGAAAATGTAAGTAAATATGGAGCAAGTGCTAGAATTGATGTACGACTAGGAAGTGGATTATCAGTGATTAAGTCATTGGAAGTAGACGTTATTACAATATGTGGTATGGGTGGTCCTTTAATCGCTGAAATATTAACTCAAGGAAAAGAAAAATTAAATAATTTTCCTCGTTTAATATTGCAAAGCAATATTCATACTGAAGCCGTACGTGAAACGCTTGTTAAATTAGGATATGAAATTATCGCAGAAGAAATAATTAAAGAAAAGAAGCATATCTATGAAATTGTAGTAGCTGAACATGCTGAAAAAAAAATTCATTATAATCCTTCGGAATTGAAATTCGGACCATTATTAATGAACAATAAAAATGACATTTTCTACGAAAAATGGGACCGTGAATATCAGCATTTAACAAAAGTATTTAAAAAGATAAAGGACGAAACGGCTCATGCAGAAAAATGCATGCAAATAAAAAAAGAAATAATGATGCTAAAAGAGGTGCTGGACTATGAAAACTAAAACGTTACTTGATATCATAAATCAGGAAATTCCATTAAATACTGCTGAAGACTGGGATAATGTTGGCTTACTGATTGGAGATACTGAGCGAGAAGTAACTGGAATACTTACATCGCTTGACTGCACATTAGATGTTGTATTTGAAGCTAAAAGTAAAAATATAAATACTATCATTTGCCATCATCCACTTATCTTTAGCGGTATTAAATCTATTCATAATAATGGGTACGGTGAGATTATACATGAACTTATCAAATCGGAAATTAATTTGATAGCATTACACACTAATCTTGATGCACATCCACAAGGTGTGAGTACAATGATCGCAGAAACGCTTTCGTTACAAGATATTGAAATATTAATACCATCACAAATGACGATGCACAAACTTCAGGTTTTTGTACCTACAGAGTATGCTGAGCAACTAAAATCAGCATTAGCAGAAGTAGGTGCGGGAAAAATCGGAAATTATGATCATTGTTTCTTTTCTCTAAAAGGTACTGGAGAGTTTAGAGGCTTAGAAGATGCTAATCCTTTTGTAGGCAACAAAGGTGATATTCATTATGAAGAAGAAGTAAAGATAGAATGTGTATTCAAGCAAAATTTAAAGCAAAAAGTGATTGAAACGATTCAAAGTGTTCACCCTTATGAAACTCCTGCTTTTGATATCATAGCGTTTGACCAGGAAGCAAATTTTGGGACAGGTGTAAAAGCTAAATTATCACATCCTATGTTACTTTCTGAATTTGCACAGTTGACGAAACATACCTTGAAATTAGATACAGTAAAAATGATAGGCACTGATAGAAGAATAGAAACGGTAGGAATTATTGGCGGTGCGGGAGTAAGCTATATGAAGGAAGTTCAGAAAAAAGGTATTGATGTCTTTATGACAGGTGATATTAAATATCATGAAGCACATGACTTATTGATGAGTGGTCAGGCAACTTTAGATATTAGTCATTATAGTGAATATGTAATGAAAGATGGACTAAAAAGTTTGCTGGAGCAGTACATAGATGTACGTATATTTACATCAGAAATTAATACAAATCCTTTTAAAACTATTTAACTTATATAACAAAAAAGAACAATTCACCTGGAATTGTTCTTTTTTTATAGTTAAACATATTATGAAATTTTAGGTTCATTTCTTATACGCTTTACTAAATCCTTGTACACCGAAAAAGTATGAATATCTACCTCGTTCAATATTATTATAATGGTTCGCTTTGATTGATACTGCCATATACTTATAATCATTTCTAAGCATATTCTGATAATGAAGGGGCGATGCTTTCCATTGATTAAAAAATTTCTCAGCCATATATTTTTCAGAGACAACTTCAAATGGATTACCACGATAAAAATTCATTCCTGTATTTTCCCCTACTCGAATATTTGCTCGTGGAATATTAAAGGCAGTTGAAAAGTGAGTATTATTGGGTCTAACATGGGGTAATCCATTAATATTAATATGCCCATATGCTGCAAGTTCATTTGCACGGAGTTGTGCCCCTTGATAGACCAACTTGTCATATTTCAATGGTTTTAGATGAAGTGCGAGTCTTTCTTTATTCACGAGTTTTAACATATTGACATTTAATTGATACACATTAATGATTTGACCGATATTAAAAGCAGTCTGTGTAGCATAGTTGAGTTTCATCGGGTATATCATTGGGCGCTCGTTGTCTCTTCTCAGCACAACCTGGTTTCGAAGGTTTGGATTCATGGCATTTTGATAAGCGAGACTATCTTTAACTTCTGCTGCTTCCTCGAAAGAAATATTTGATCTGATAATAATATTATCAACAATATCATTGGTCCATAGCTTGATATTTCTTTTATATGAAAGTGAGGCGTCCATATTAAATGTATTAAATCGACCATCAGCATATTTTTTTAATTTAGCAGGTGTTTTATGATACTCTTTTGCATAGATAGAATGTTGTCGTTCCGAGTATTTTTCATTAAATAATATTAATGGATCATTAAACAAAAAGTGTGACAATAATATAAAATATGTTAAGGCTATTATTACTTTTATGGACATCGTTAACGTTCACTCATTTCAGGTATATTTACACAAAAATTATCTCTCTATATTATAAAAGGTGACATATTTTTTTACAATGTCTACTTTTATTAATTTATGGATAAAATATGTATAAAAAAACTGATTTGTATTATTTACAAATCAGTTTTGATGACTATTCCATTATGTTAACAGGCGTTGCATTTTTTATTTTTGGCAATATTTTTTCTGTCGGAACAGCAGAATGATCCGGTATAGGTTGAATATTGAGTGGATCATAAGCTTTGATATAATCTATGACTTCTTTAACAATAGGTGTAGGCGTTGATGCGCCTGCTGTCACTGCTACAGTTGATTTTCCTTCAAGCCATTCTAGTTTTAATTCACTTATATCTGAGATACGATATGCTTCCGTATGGGCAATTTCCTTAGAAACTTGCGCTAAGCGGTTCGAGTTATTGCTTTTTGGATCTCCTACAACGATTAGAACATCTGCTTGACCTGCCTGGTTGGCCACCGCTTCTTGTCTAACCTGTGTTGCAAGGCATATTTCTTTATGCACTTCAATATGAGGATATTTTTTTTCAAGTTCATCCATAAGATGCTTTACATCCCACTGACTCATAGTCGTTTGATTCGTGACAATGAGTTTTTTCACTTTTAAAGTATCATCTAAATTTTCTACGTCATTTAGATTTTCAACTAAATGTACAATTTCAGGTGCAACCCCAACAGCACCTTCAGGTTCTGGATGTCCTTTTTTACCGATATATATTACATGATAACCTTCTGCTTTTTTGGTTCTAATGAGCTCGTGCGTATTTTCAACGTCGGGACATGTAGCATCTATACACACTAATCCTTTTTCTTTTGCTCTCGCTTTAACTTCAGGACTGACGCCGTGTGCTGTAAAAATAACCGTTCCTGAATCGATTTGTTCTAATATCTCTAATCGGTTTGGTCCGTCTAACGTTATAATACCATCACTTTCAAAAGCATCAGTTACATGTTTGTTATGAACAATCATTCCTAATATATAGATAGGGCGGGGTAACGTTTTATCTAAAGATGCATTGCGAGCAATAACCATTGCATCGACTACACCATAACAATATCCGCGGGGTGTAATTTTAATTATTTCCATACAACTTCCTCCTAATACCTGTTTAACTAATAGTATAACAAATAAATTATAACGAGCAGAATATTTTAGTTTCAGAAATGATTGCTTTCTTTTTCGTAGTCTTTCCTATATAATACATGAGATGAACATTAAAGGAGGATTATGATGGACAAACACCCATTTGAGTTATTTGAACTTGCACCATATTTAGTAGAAGCGGTGGAAGATTTAAATTTCAACCAGCCCACAGAAATCCAAAGAAGAGTAATTCCAAAATTAAAAAAAGAAACACACTTAATTGGACAATCACAAACTGGTACAGGAAAGTCACATGCTTTTCTATTGCCATTAGTGAATAAAGTAGATGTCAACGTACAACATCCACAGATAATTATTCTTGCACCAACGCGAGAACTTGCTAAACAACTCTATGATGCTTGTGAGCATTTAATATCATTTACAGAAGGTATTAAAGCAGGATTATATATCGGTGGAACAGATAAGAATAAAGATATTCAGAAATCAAAGGTGCAACCACAAATAGTTATTGGTACACCAAATCGCATTAAAGATCTGGCTGAAGAAAATGTATTACACATCCATTTAGCACGTGCTGTAGTAATTGATGAGGCTGATTTAATGATAGATTTAGGATTTTTGCCAACAGTAGATAAAATCGCAGCGAATGTTTCACGAGAGGCACAAATTGCTGTATTCTCTGCAACAATACCTAAAGCATTACACCCATTCTTAAATAAGTACTTATCGAAGCCTGAGTTTATTGAAATTGAACCTGATTCAAAAACTAATAAGAATATTACATTCTATTTGGTACCTACGAAAAGTAATGACCGAAAAGAGCAATTATCTAAAGTGATGACGACGATTAACCCTTATTTAGCGATTATTTTTGCGAATAGTCGTGAACGAGCGGATGAAGTCGCTGAATACTTATTAGATCAAGGGATAAAAGTTGGCGTTATTCATGGTGGACTTGCTCCAAGAGAACGCACACAACAAATGAAACGTATTAAGAATCTGGAATATCAATATGTTGTTGCGAGTGACCTCGCAAGTCGAGGTATTGACATCGATGGTGTCAGTCATGTCATTAACTATGATATCCCTCGAGATATTGCATTCTTTACGCATCGTGTCGGACGTACTGGTAGAGGCAACTATACAGGGGTAGCTATTACAATATATACACCTGATGAAGAAGACCTAATCAACCAAATAGAGAAACGTGGCTTTTCATTTATCCATAGCGATGTGAAAAATGGTGAATTGGTTGAAATTAAAGATAGAACAGAACGACAATCGAGAAAGAAAAAAGAAGACAATATAGAGCAGAACTTAAAACATAAACTCAAAGGTAAGAAAAAAGTTAAACCTGGTTATAAGAAGAAATTCCGATATGAACTGGATAAACTTAAACGATCTGAGAAGAAAGCACATTCGAAACGTACCAACAGAGAAAATAAAAAAAGGTAGGGTCATTTTATGTTAATTGGATCACACGTGTCAATGAGTGGTAAAAAGATGTTACTTGCTGCAGCTGAAGAGGCAGCAAGTTACAACGCATCAACATTTATGATTTATACAGGTGCTCCTCAAAATACGAGACGTAAACCGATTGAGGATTTAAATATTGAAGCAGGCTTAGCATATATGAAAGAACATAATCTTTCTAATATTGTTGTTCATGCACCATACATTATTAATATTGCAAATACAGTTAAACCAGAAGTATTTGCACTTGGTGTTGAGTTCCTCCAAAAGGAAATTGAACGTACAGAAGCTATTGGAGCAAAAGATATTGTTCTTCATCCCGGTGCACATGTTGGTGCAGGTGAAGAAGCGGGTATCAAAAAAATTATCGAAGGGCTTAATGAAGTTCTATCAAATGATAACAATGTAAGGATTGCACTTGAAACGATGGCAGGTAAAGGTTCTGAATGTGGAAAATCTTTTGAGGAACTTGCAGAAATTATATCGGGTGTCACAAATAATGAACGTTTATCAGTATGTTTCGATACTTGTCATACACATGATGCAGGTTATGATATCGTTAATGACTTCGATTCAGTTTTAGAAGAGTTCGATAAGATTGTCGGCCTTGACCGTATTCAGGTTGTGCATGTCAATGATTCAAAGAACGTTCAAGGTGCACGTAAAGATAGACATGAGAATTTTGGGTTTGGAAATATTGGATTTGATGCCTTATCTAAAGTTGTGTATCATGATGCATTTAAAGAGATTCCGAAAATTTTAGAAACACCTTACGTTCAGGTAGGGGATGATAAAAAGAATAAAAAACCCCCTTATAAATTTGAGATTGAAATGATCAAAAATAATCAGTTTGATGCACAGTTACTTGAAAAAATTATTAATCAATAAAACTAATAAACAGGGATTAATCTATGATTAATGCTTGTTTTTTAGCTCAAAAAGGAATGATATATTTGGAGCCGATATTTGAAATAAGAAATGTATCCCACCGTTATCCTGATAAAGTTGCATTAACTGATATCAATATCAGTATTTATCCTGGTGATTTCTTAGCCATAGTGGGCCCTAACGGTTCAGGTAAATCAACATTATTAAAACTCATCCTTGGCATCCTGAAAGTTCAGAATGGTAGCATTCTTATGAACGGAAAGGATATGAAACATTATAAGAAATTAACCGGTATAGGTTACGTCTCTCAAAAGGCAAATGCAAGTAGTAGTGGATTTCCAGCGACAGTTTTTGAAGTAGTGAGAAGTGGTTTAATTCAAGTTAAACCAATTTTCAGGAAGTTTACACGACAGGATAATAATTTAGTTGAAGCGATGCTAAAAAGATTAAATATAGATCATCTGAAAGATAAGAATATTTCTCAATTATCAGGTGGACAACAGCAACGTGTCTTTATTGCGCGTGCATTAATTTCTAATCCCAAAGTTTTATTACTGGATGAACCAACTGTAGGGATAGATGCTAAACATGTTGCAAAGTTTTATGAATTATTAGCACAGTTAAAAACGGAAGGTATCACCATATTATTAGTAACACATGACATTGGTGTTGTAGTTGACACTGCGACTCAAGTTGCGTGTTTAAATCAACATTTACATTTTCACGGAACATCACATCAATTTAAATCTTTAGACGAAGTTGAAATTTCAAAAATCTATGGACATCCTGTAAAGTTTGTCGACCATAGTCATGATCGCGGGTGCTGTTTATGAGTTTATTAGATGCATTATTACAATTTGATTTTATACGATATTCTTTTATCAGTGGTATGCTAATTGGTATATTAGCACCTTTGATTGGTACGTTTATAGTAGTCCGTAGACTGTCACTAATTGCTGACGCCTTAAGTCACGTCACTTTAGGTGGTATTGCATTTGGTATGCTTTTAACGAAAGTATTATCATTTACCATTAATCCAATATGGACGGGTATATTATTTTCCGTAACAGGTTCATTACTTATTGAAAAACTCAGAACAATCTATAAACACTACCAGGAACTAGCGATTCCGATTATTATGAGTTTTGGCATAGGACTTAGCGTAATTTTTATTTCATTTGCGGATGGATTTAATCAGGATTTATTTGGCTATCTATTTGGGAGTATCAGTGCAGTAACATTAAATGATGTTTTAATTATTTTCACTATATTTTTACTTGTGATTATTTTTATTTATGCATTATACAAAGAACTCTTTATACTATCATTCGATGAAGAATATGCGTCAATTATAGGGGTACCAAAATACGTACATATTCTATTTATGTTGATGGTTGCGCTTGTCATTTCAGCTTCCATGCGAGTTGTTGGGATATTACTTGTAAGCAGTTTAATTACATTACCAGTTGCCAGCAGCATGCGATTTGCGAAAGGATATAAGCAACTTATGGTATGGAGTGTATTAATCGGGGAGACGTCTGTCATTCTAGGTTTAATAATTGCTTTTTACCTGGATATCTCACCAGGTGGTGTGATTGTCATGTTATTAGTGTTGATATTACTTATTTCTTTATTTATAAATAAAAAAATTGAAAAAGGAGGCATGACAGGTGAGTATTGATGATGCGATAAAAATAATTAAAAACAACGGTCATAAATATACAGATAAACGGCGTGATATGATTAAAATGTTACATGACTCAAAAAAATATTTGAATGCAAAGCAAATGCAGGAAGCGTTAAATGATAAATATCCCGGTATTTCATTTGATACGATCTATAGAAATCTAAACTTATTTCAATCTTTGGATATAATTGAAGTCACAGAATTAGATGGAGAAAAGAAATTTAGATTATCTTGTAGCACACATCATCATCATCATTTTATATGTGAAAGCTGTGGAGAAACACGCGTTGTAGAATTTTGTCCAATTGATTCTTTTAAGAAAGAATTAGATGATGTTGAAATTCATAGTCATAAAATTGAATTGTATGGTTTATGCGAAACATGTAAAAAGGACTGATTGCTCAGTCCTTTTTAATATGGAAATTTTTCTTTTATTATTTGATCAAGTTCCAGCCATGTTTTGACACGCGTAACACCTTTGGGTAGTTCACTTTGGTTATATGGTGTATCAAACAGATAGACGGGAATATTTAATGCTTTATTAATTTCAATCGCATTATCAAGTTTGTCTTCAAAAAATGCATCAACTTGAAGCCGTCTAGCTGTCGCAATCTTGTCGTGAGAACCGGTTAATTCAATATGATGGTACGGGACCTTATGTGTTTTGAACCATTCAATCGTTAAATCATTTAAATAATCATGACGAGCACTGATAAAGATAAGATGGTAATATTTTGACCATTCTGCAAGAACATCATCAGCATGCTGATGAACTGGAGAATATTTATACATATCATGTTCATGATCCTTAAACCATTGATAAATTTCAGCTTCAGGAATATTTAGTACATTAGAAAGGTCATACTCTGTGATATCTTCATATTTAAAGTTTTGATCAAATGATTTTTGCAGGTAAGGTACTAATGATTTCGGACATGTAACTGTACCGTCAATATCAATACCCATTCGAAATTTTCTACTCATTTACATTTTGCTCGACTTTACCTTTTTCTTCTGCTTGTTTTCTGAAATATTCTTCTGCTAATTTATCAATTTCAATTTTTAATTCTTCCACCATTGTTTCTTCAGGTACTTTTCGCACAGTTTTACCTTTCATAAATAAAAGACCTTCCCCGCGAGCTCCGGCAATACCAATATCTGCTTCACGTGCTTCCCCGGGACCATTTACGGCACATCCAAGAACAGCAACTTTTAAAGGTGCTTTAATTGTAGAAATATATTCTTCAACTTCATTTGCTATAGAAATTAAATCAATTTCAATTCTTCCACATGTAGGACAAGAGATTAACGTTGCAGCATTACTTGCTAAGCCAAAAGATTTAAGTAATTCACGCGCCACTTTAACTTCTTCAACAGGATCTGCTGATAATGAGATACGTAAAGTATTACCTATACCTAAACTCATTATCGCACCAAGTCCAGCAGCAGATTTAACAGTACCTGCAAATAATGTACCACTTTCTGTAATACCTAAATGTAGTGGATAATCAAATGCCTGGGCAGCTTTAGTATAAGCTTCGATGGCTAAGTTAACATCACTTGCTTTCATTGATACGATGATATCATGGAAATCAAGGTCTTCAAGTATTTTGATATGATGAAGGGCACTTTCAACCATTCCGTCCGCTGTAGGATAACCATATTTTTTAATAATATGCTTTTCTAATGAACCTGCATTTACACCGATACGAATCGGAATACCTTTTGCTTTACAAGCTTTAACAACTTCTTCTACTTTCTCACGACGACCGATATTACCGGGATTTATGCGGATTTTATCAGCTCCACCCTCGATAGCAAGTAAAGCTAATTTATAATCAAAATGAATATCAACAACGAGGGGGATATTGATTTGCTTTTTAATTTCAGCAATGGCCAAGGCATCCTCTTCTTTTGGACATGCAACACGGACAATTTGACAACCTGCTTCTTCCAAGCGTTTAATTTCAGCAACAGTAGCTTCAACATCATGTGTTTTTGTTGTTGTCATACTTTGAATGATGAGTTCATCACTGCCACCAATCGTTAAGTCACCAACTTTAACTGGACGGGTATTTCTTCTATGTGTAATTTCAGGCATTTGTAAAACTCCTTTGAATTTAAATGTGATTTTTGTCATAACATCATTATTATATAGAATATTAAAGTTAAATTGTATTCTTTTGATTATTGTTTTAGCAATCTTTTGCTTGTGGGTAATTTCTTAATAGTAACACTAACTAAGAATATAAGTAGTATCCAGGATATAATTATTAATATCACTTTATTTGAAGGTATAATTAAACTCGGGAATAAAATAATAGACGGTATTGTGATAATAAAAGTAATGATTTTCAACCAGTTCATAAATCTTGATTTTTTTTTGGTTAATATCGCTAAAAGATGTGCAGCACTGCTTACCAGTATGATTTTTATCACTGTAGTGGTAAATTGAATAAAAAGTAAAATACTTATAATCAGTCCAAAATAAAAGTAACGTGATGACGTATAGGTTTTAAGGAAATCAATGAATGATGATTTATCGTGAAACATTGGCAGATTTTGATAACTTAAAAATGCAAATCGATCAACCTGAATGCCATCCTTCTGAAAAATAATGATATTTTCTGCTGGATGCGAATTTTCTGTACTAAAGCGAATCACATAATCATTAACACGTATGTCTCTTGGTTGGAAAATGTTGAGGTGATTATCCTTTATTTGGAATTCAGGAATATCATCTTGGTTTTTATCGATTAACTCACTCGCTAAATTGATTACATTTAAGAAGTGAAGACTATTGGGTATTGAAAACAGTAATGCGATTAAAAAAATATGCAGGAATATATATCGTAGTTTTACAGTCCTGAACAATGGATATTGACTAGGATGAAATAACCTTTTGATACTTTTTATATACAAATCATGATCCTCCAGTTCAAAAAATATACTTTGTTTAATCTTATCAAAAAAAATAGATTTTATATATAAGCAAAGTAGTTGTGAACGCTATCTTAAGTTGCTATGATAAATATGTAATTAAACTTTAGGAGGATGATTGACTATGGCATTTGAATTACCAAAATTACCTTATGCATATGATGCATTAGAACCACACATTGATAAAGAAACGATGGAAATCCATCATACTAAACATCACAATACTTATGTAACAAACTTAAATGCTGCAGTTGAGGGAACTGAATTTGCTGATCTTTCAATTGAAGACTTAATGAAAAAAATTAATGAAGTACCAGCTGATAAGAAAACTGCTGTTGTAAATAATGGTGGAGGACACTATAACCACTCATTATTCTGGACATTGCTTGCTCCAGGTAAAGAAGCAACAGGTGAAGTAGTAGATGCAATCAATGCTAAATTCGGTTCACTTGATGCATTTAAAGAAGAATTTGCTAATGCTGCTAAAACTCGCTTCGGTTCAGGTTGGGCTTGGTTAGTTGTAAATAATGGCGAATTAGAAGTCGTATCTACACCAAATCAAGAAAATCCATTAATGGAAGGTAAAACGCCAATTCTTGGACTTGATGTTTGGGAACATGCATATTATTTAAATTATCAAAACAGACGTCCTGACTATATTTCAGCATTTTGGAATGTTGTGAACTGGGAAAAAGTTAACGAACTTTATCTTGCTGCTAAATAATCATATATTTTTTAAAGCCATTTCATTTCCGAAATGGCTTTTTTATTATTGGCTTTTATATTAAAAATATAGAAAATATAACTTATTTCATATATGATTAAAGGATAAATGTTAGTGATGGAGGATTTCCCTTGAAACGTGTAAAACAAGAATCAAACGAACTTAAACAAAAACGAATAACCAATCGTCGAATCAGTGTCATCTTTATGGCGATCGTTTCTTTATTAATCATCCTCGTCTTAAGACTTGGTTATCTACAAATTGTTAAAGGTGAATCTTATAAAAAAGCTGTAGATAATAATGAGAATATAGAGGTGAATGAATCTGTTCCCAGAGGAAGAATTTATGATCGCAATGGTAAATTGATTGTAGATAATACATCAAAAAAAGCAATTACATATACGCGTGACCGTATGACGAGCAGAACTGAGATGCTCAATACAGCAAAAAAACTTCATAAATTAATGTCTATGCCTACAACAGCATTGACATTAAGAGATAAACAGGATTTTTATATTTTGACGCATTCTGATAAGGTTGATCAATTGATGAAAAAAGAGAGACAACTATTTGAATCAGGAGAAATTTCACAAGATCAATTTAATGAAGCGGTATATAAAAAATTGACTGCTGACAAATTAAAATCACTCACGCAAGATGAATTAGAAGTTGCAGCAATCTACCGTGAGATGAGTAGTGGTAGTCAATTGAGTCCTCAAATCATTAGAAATGAAAATGTTACTGAAAAAGAATATGCATTGGTTTCCCAAAATTTAAGTGAGTTACCGGGTGTAAATACTACGATGGATTGGGATAGAAAATATTTGTATGGCAAAACGTTACGCACAATGCTAGGAAATGTTTCTTCTAAAGAAGAAGGCTTACCGAAAGAACTTGTAGATTATTATCTTTCAAAAGGATACTCGCGAAATGACAGGGTAGGTCAGAGTTATCTTGAATTTCAATATGAAAATGTTTTACGTGGTAAGAAGAAAAAAATGCGTTATTTAACTGATAAGTCAGGAAAAATTATTAACTCTGAAGTTATATCAGAGGGATCCAGAGGTAATGACCTCATATTATCGATAGATATTGATTTGCAATTAAAGGTAGAAAAATTAGTTGACAAACATATTCAAATATTACGTTCTATGAATGCAAAAACGATGGATAAAGTATTAGTTGTAGTGCAGGATCCGAATAATGGTGATATTTTAGCACTTGCAGGTCGTCAAATTGATAAAGAGGGCAATGTATCTGATTATCACTATGGCACTTTTACTTCACAGTATGCAGTTGGTTCATCTGTAAAAGGTGCAACATTATTAACAGGATATAGTAATAAAGCTATAAACGTTGGTGAAGAAATGATCGACCAGCCACTAGTATTCAAAGGTGGAGTTGAAAAACGTTCTTACTTTAATCCTACAGGAAAAATAGACATTAATGATAAAGAAGCATTGATGCATTCTTCAAACGTGTATATGTTTAAAACGGCATTAAAGATGGCAGGATTAGAATATTCACCAAATATGTCGTTACCAGCTGATATTACTGATGCAGGACTTAAATTACGTAAAGGATTAAATCAATTTGGATTAGGCGTAAAGACCGGTATTGACTTACCGAATGAAGTAACTGGACAATCCGGTATTCTAAAAGATAATCCAGGGAATTATCTGGATTTAGCTATAGGTCAATATGATACGTATACACCCTTACAATTATCACAATACGTATCAACGATAGCTAATAATGGTTATCGTATTCAGCCACATTTAGTGAAAGAAATAAGATCAGCTTCAAAAACAGATAAAATTGGACCGATTAAAGAAAGTGTTAAAGGTAAAGTATTAAATAGAATAAATAACTCGGAAGATGAAATCGGACAAGTTAAAAAAGGTTTTGATATGGCCTTCAATAATGAACTAGGAACCGGATATAAAAGTTTTGCCAATACAGTTGTTAAAAGTGCAGGTAAAACAGGAACGGCAGAAGTGTTCCAGGATGGAAAATCACGAGTTAATTCAACGTATATTGGCTATGCACCAATGGATAAACCAGAATTAAGTTTTGCAATTATATATACTAATCAACCTGTACCACCACCTTGGCTTCCAGGCGGAGATTTAGGAAGAGATATAATTAATGAATATTTTAACGGTAAAAAGGGTATAGCAAATAAGAAGGTTGAAACAGGCAGTTCTGGTGCACAAAATACGATATCTAACCGAAGTGATTGATGATTTATAATTATTTCAGTCTATATTTTTTCTAAATTTATATTTTTTCTTGAGTAAAAGGCAAGGCTTAAAAGCTTTGTCTTTTTTCTTTACACAATCTTTACAATACATTCACTTTCAATTAACAATCGTCCACTATAGTAAGTAGTGTACTAAACAAATACAAATTATTCGTCTATTCAATTAGGAGGACTTTCAAAATGAAAAAATGGCAATTAGTAGGATCAACAACTGTTTTAGGTACTGCATTACTTTTAGGAGCATGTGGTGGAGCAGCTGACAAAAAAGAAGATAAAGCTTCTGAAGACAAAGGTGCATCAACTGAAACTGCAGCTAAAGATCTTAAAGGCGAAGTTAAAGGTGACGGTTCTACAACTGTAGCTCCAATCATTGAGAAAATTAATGAAGAATTTAATGGTCAATATCCAGATGTAAACGTAGCTATCGGTACTTCAGGTACAGGTGGTGGTTTTGAGAAATTCATCGCTGGTGAAACTGATTTCTCTAACGCTTCTCGTGACATCAAAGACGAAGAGAAAAAAGCTTTAAAAGATAAAAAAATTGATTATACTGAATTTAAAATTGCTACTGACGGTTTAACAGTTGCAGTTAACAAAGAGAATGATTTCGTTGACTATTTAACATTTGATGAATTAGCTAAAATTTACTCTGGTAAAGCTAAAACTTGGAAAGATGTTCGTGCTGATTTCCCAGCTGATGAAATCAAAGCATTCTCACCTGACCAATCTCATGGTACTTATGACTTCTTTAGTGAAGAAGTATTAGATAAAGGTGAAATCAAAGCTGAGAAAAATGCAGATACTAACGTAATCGTTAAATCTGTTGAAGATAACAAAGCTGGAATCGGATTCTTCGGTTATAACTTCTTCCAAGAAAACAAAGATAACTTAAAAGCTGTTAAGATTCAAAAAGAAGGAAAAGGCGAAGGTGTTGAAGCGACTGAAGATACAGTTAAAGATGGATCTTACCCATTAAGCCGTCCATTATTCATCTATGCTAAAAACGATTCTATTAAAAAGAATGAAGCATTTAAAGAATTCTTAAAATTCACTTTAGAAAAAGCTAAAGATGCTTCTAAAGAAGCTGGATATGTTCCTTTAGAAGATAAATTATATGAAGAAGATTTAAAGAAATTAGATGCAGTTAAATAATTATTAACTTTATAATTATTATCAAAATAAGAAATTTTTCAAAGGGGCGAAATTTTTCGTCCCTTTTAAAATGAAGGAGTCTAAAATATGGAAAATAAAATTTCTGTACAGGATTTAATTGCTCAAAACAAGAGCAAAGGGTCTTCGAAAAATGTTATTGAAAAAATGATTCCAACCATTTTAGCAATAATCGCTTCAATTTCGATACTTACGACTATTGGTATTTTAATCACTTTACTTACTGAAACGATAACATTCTTTACACGTGTTTCATTTGCAGACTTTTTCTTAGAAAAAGAATGGAATGCATTTGGACAGGATCCAAAATTCGGTATTATTTCTCTTATCTTAGGTACTTTAAAAGTTACAATTATTGCTACAATCTTTGCAGTACCAGTAGGTTTAGGTGCAGCTTTATATTTAAGTGAATATGCAAGTGATACAGCAAGAAGAATTATTAAACCAATACTTGAAATCTTAGCTGGTATTCCAACTATTGTTTATGGTTTTTTTGCATTAACTTTTGTAACTCCTTTATTACGTACTTTCTGGACTGATTTAGGTAGTTTCAACGCAATAAGCCCAGGTTTAGTAATTGGTATTATGATTGTTCCAATGATTGCTTCACTTTCAGAAGATGCGATGAGTGCAGTGCCAAAAGCAATTAGAGAAGGTGCGCTTGGTTTAGGATCAACGAAATTAGAAACAGCTTTAAAAGTAGTATTCCCAGCTGCATTATCAGGTATCTTAGCTTCTATCGTATTAGCAATTAGTCGTGCAATAGGTGAGACGATGATTGTTTCACTTGCAGCGGGTAGTTCACCAGAATTTTCATTAGATTTCACGAATTCTTTACAAACTATGACAGCGTTTATTGTACAAGTTGCAACAGGTGATGCTACTTTCGGTTCTGATATCTACTATAGTATTTATGCAGTAGGTTTTACCCTGTTCGTATTTACTTTAATCATGAACTTCATCTCACAATGGATCACTAGAAAATTCAGAGAGGAGTATTAAGATGGAATTAATTAATCAGGAAACAGTAAAAAAGAAACTCTCTGGTAGACTTTCTAAAAATAATATTGTTAAATCAATTTTCTTCTTATGTACAATTATTGGTTTAGTCGTTCTTGCAATTTTAATGTTTGATGTTATTCGTAAAGGTGCTGGGTATTTAACACCACAATTCTTTACTAATTTCTCTTCAACAACACCAGAAAAAGCTGGTATTAAAGGTGCATTAATTGGCTCATTATGGCTAATGATGACGATTGCACCGATTGCAATAACTTTAGGTGTTGCAACTGCAATCTACATGGAAGAATACGCTAAAGACAATGCATTTACACGCTTTATAAAGGTAAATATTGCCAACTTAGCTTCAGTACCATCAGTAGTATTTGGATTATTAGGCTTAACATTATTTGTACGTGGTGCTGGTATTGAGTCACTGTCATTAGGTAAATCTGTATTAGCAGCAGCTTTAACAATGTCACTGATGATTTTACCAGTTATCATTGTATCAAGTCAGGAAGCTATTAGAGCAGTTCCCGGGGCTATTCGTGAAGCATCGTTAGGTTTAGGTGGGACTAAATGGCAAACAATTACAAATGTCGTTTTACCAGCTTCAATCCCAGGTATTTTAACAGGTACTATCTTAGCACTTTCTCGTGCAATTGGTGAAACAGCACCACTTGTAGTTATTGGTATTCCAACAATCTTTATGAAAACTCCGGACAGCATTATGGACAGATTCCAGGCTTTACCGATGCAGATTTTTACTTGGGCTAAACTTCCTAAAGAAGAATTTCAATTCGTATCATCTGCTGCCATTATTGTCTTAATGATTATGTTAATCGCAATGAACTCAATCGCAATCTTTATTCGTAATAAATATCAGAAAAAATTCTAGTCTAAATTTGAGAGGGGTCTAAATATGAGTGAAAAAGTTAAAGTAACTGATACAGTAGAAAACAATGAAAAAGTTATTATGACTACTGAAACAGTGAATCAACCAGTAAAAAAAGAAAGAAATATCGTGACAGGTGAAACGCCAAATCCAACCAATCGTAATATTGTTTATCAAACAAAAAACTTAGATTTGTGGTATGGTGATCACCATGCTTTACAAAATATCAATTTAGATATTTTAGAAAATGAAGTAACAGCAATCATCGGTCCATCTGGTTGTGGTAAGTCAACATACATCAAAACATTAAACCGTATGATTGAACTTGTTCCTAGTGTAAGAACATCAGGTGAAATTTTATATCGTGGAGATAATATTTTTGATAAAAGTTATAAAGTCGAACATTTAAGAACACGTGTGGGTATGGTATTCCAAAAGCCAAACCCATTCCCAAAATCAATCTATGACAATATCACATACGGTCCACGTATTCATGGAATTACTGATAAAAAAATCCTTGATGAAATCGTTGAAAAATCATTACGTGGTGCTGCAATCTGGGATGAAACAAAAGACAGACTTGATAAAAATGCTTATGGTCTTTCAGGTGGACAGCAACAACGTATCTGTATCGCGCGTTGTTTAGCAATTGAACCAGATGTTATTTTAATGGACGAACCAACATCAGCACTTGATCCAATTTCAACATTGAAAGTTGAAGAGTTAGTACAGGAAATTAAAGATCAATATTCTATTATTATTGTTACACATAATATGCAACAAGCTGCTCGTATTTCAGACAAGACTGCTTTCTTCTTAAATGGTTATGTAAATGAGTACGATACAACTGATAAAATATTCTCTAATCCAGCTGATGAGCAAACAGAGCGATATATTTCAGGAAGATTCGGGTGATATTATGAGAGAAATATACGAAGAAAATTTAAATCATTTAGCAAGTTCTGTTCAGTTGTTAGCTAAAGAAGTGTATACAGTGATTGAGCGAAGTGTACAAGTTCTGAGTGATAGTGATGTGAATCATGCACGTGAAATTATCAAACATGATGAAGTCATTAATGAGATGGAAAATGATATTAATGAACAAATTATTTCACTGATTACGAAACAGCAACCTATTGCTACAGATTTAAGGTTAATTCTTTCAAGTACTAAAATAGCTTCTGAGTTAGAACGTATTGGAGATAATGCGGCAAACATTGCTAAAATTCGTAAACGTGTAAAGTTTGAAGATACTTATATCCTTACACGTTTAAAAACAATGGGCAAATTAAGTTTATTGATGTTAGCTGATTTAGATCAGGCTTACACAAACAAAGATGTAAATTTAGTTAAAGAAATTATTGAAAGAGATCAGGATATTGATGATTTATATAAAGAAATCATCAATACAACTTACTTAATCGATAATGATCCATATATTTCAGGTCAAGCTCATCTTGCTGGTCGCTACCTGGAACGAATTGGTGATCATATTACTAATATTGCTGAAAGTATATATTTCACGATTACTGGAGAAAGATTTAACCAATTCACAAATTAGGACTAGATAAATCATGCGACACATGTTATTATAGAAAAGTCGTATGGATATTTAGAAACGTGAGGAGGGAACAACTATGCGCGTTAATGTTACTTTAGCTTGTACTGAATGTGGAGAAAGAAACTACATTACTAAAAAAAATAAACGTAATAACCCAGAACGTATTGAAATGTCAAAATACTGTGCAAGAGACAATAAAAAGACTTTACACAGAGAAACTAAATAATTTTTTAACAGACATGATTTTCATGTCTGTTTTTTTATGTTTGTTTCTTTCTTTTTGCTTTATTGTATAATATGTATGAGGTGATAATATGACGCTAAAAGATGCAAAGAAAAAGAAAAGATTATCGATGCTTGAAAAACTAAAAAATAATCAGCAAAAATATGAAAAAGAAAACAAAATTATTGAGCACTTACTGCATCATCCTATATTTTTAAATGCTAATTCGATTGGCATTACATTAAGTATGGCGCATGAATTAGATACCCGCTTTATTATCCGATATGCACAAATATTAGGGAAGATGGTGTATGTCCCGCTTTGTGATTATCAATCAAAACAGATGTCATTTGTGCGATATACATGTCCAGAGGATTTAACTAAGGATTCGTACGGCATAGATATAATGGATCATCAAATTGATTTAGGTACTCATCCGGAAGTATTAATCGTCCCAGGTGTTGTCTTTAATACACAAGGATATCGAATTGGATATGGCGGAGGATACTATGATAAGTTTTTAAGTAATTATGATGGCCAGACAATGAGTTTGATATTTGAATTACAGTTAGATGAAGTTATTACTGAAGAGCATGATATAGCTGTAGATTGGATAATAACGGAAGATAGAATCATTGAAGCAGAGGTTAAAGCATGATCACTGAAAAATTTGTTTGGAAATGTATATATGAATATATAAAATATACAGATTATGACTTTATTACTGTTTCTGATGAAATGGATGATGTTTGGTTATATAGTCGAAAAAATCAGAACTTGAAACGTGTCATACTAGGTAAACAGACTGCACAATCAACTTTATTTATGATTCAAAAAATTATGGATCACCATCAGCAAATAGAAAGTTTGGTTGGACAATCTGTTAAATCCTATGACATCATCCTTATTAATCAAACACAACAATTAAATGATATGCCACTAAATATTAAAGTAATATCATGTCCAGATAGTGCAAGTGTCAGAGAAGTATTTAAATCTCCATTTCGTTCTATATCAAGTAAAACTAAACCACAATCTGCATCTTGGTATCAACGTAGAGTAATAAAGCAGAGTCCTGTAGATGTGGCGATGATTAAATTCACTCCGCTCACGTATTTACTGATTACATTAAATATTATTTGCTTTATCGTAATGAGTATATGGCATGTGATTCATAAGGTAGATTTATTGATTCAAAAAGGTGGACTAACACACTTTAATTTTGTACACGGAGATTATTATCGCGTCATAACTTCTATGTTCTTGCATTTTGATATTCAACATTTATTATTTAATATGATGTCATTATTTATTATAGGTAAGATTGTTGAATACTTGTTCAAGAGATGGCAGTATCTTCTGATTTTCTTTGGTGGTGGCATAATTGGAAACTTATTTTCACTAGCTTTTGACACTACATCAATATCAGTAGGAGCTAGCGGAGCCATTTGTGCATTATTAGGTGCAGTTTTGGTCTATATATCTTTTAGTGGTAAATTTAATAAAAAGTTTATTTTACAGGTTATTATAGGAAGTTTAATCTATCTTGCTATCAGTTCATTATTTGCAAATGTTAATGATCTAGCGCATTTTGGTGGATTATTTGGAGGATTTTGTATCGCATTATTGCTTTATATGATGCCATTACAAAGAAGTTATATGAAGTGGATTATTGCAGGTTTGGTCTTGATTCTTCTATTGCTAATTTTTAATATATTCTCTCAGCAGGAACATCATATATACAATGAATATGCAGCACACGCAATAGCTAAAGGTAACGATCAGGATGCCAAAGAGATTTTGAAAAATACGCTTAATAATGGTTATGAGAATGATGAGACATATGTATTAATGGGTTTATTAAAAACAAAGCAGGAAAGTTTGTCTAATGGTATTGCTGAGTGGAAAAAAGGTTTAAAAAGATATCCTGATAGTGATAAGTTAAATTATCAGATGTCGTTAGCAATGCGCGCCTTAGATGATTATGACTCAGCTGAAAAATATATAAAAAAAGCGATAGAAATTAATGATCTACCAAAGTATATTAAGCTCGAACAAGAGTATAAGGATTATAGGTGATGAAATGCAATCGTTTTATGATGTGCAACAGTTATTAAAACAATTTGGTATTATAATATATTTTAAAGATGAACATGATACGATTGAGATGATGAATCAGGAGTTGAAATCACTTCATGAGGCAGGAATCATATCAAACGAACAGTTCATTCAGTCGAGATTGATATTAAATCAAAGGAAGATGGGGAAAATATGATTATTTTATCAGCAGATATTGGAGGCACAACGTGTAAATTAGGTGTTTTGAATAAAGCGTTAGATATTGTACATAAATGGGAAATTCCTACCAATACTGAAAACAATGGAGAACGTATTCTTAAAAATGTTTATGATTCATTTGTCTTGAATGCAAAAATAAAAGGTTATGACATGGATGATGCAATGGGGATAGGTCTAGGTATACCTGGGCCTATTGACTTTAGCTCAGGTGAAGTTAACGGTGCAATAAATTTAAACTGGAAAGGCAAAATTAATATTAAAGAACAATTTAAGGAATTTACACATCTACCTGTGATAGTTGATAATGATGCCAATGTAGCGACACTTGGTGAGAAGTTTAAAGGAGCAGGACAAAATGAACCCGATGTTATATGTGTGACTCTAGGGACGGGCGTTGGTGGAGGCATTATTTGTAACAATGAGCTGGTACACGGTCATAATGGCTCAGGTGGAGAATTAGGTCATTTTAAAGTGGATTTTAAAGAACGTTTTCAATGTAATTGTGGTCACAAAGGATGCCTGGAAACAGTTGCAAGTGCTACAGGTGTTGTGAATTTAGCATATCATTATTATAAAGAGTTACAATTTCAAACAGCCATTGAAGAACCGATACTGAGAAAAACGCTTCAGGCAAAGATGGTATTTGATGCAGCTAAATCTGGAGATGAATTTGCAACTTATGTTATAAAAAAAGTAGCGGCTAATTTAGCCTATGCATTAAGTGTATTTAGTGTAGTCACTAATCCGAAGTATATTATTATCGGAGGAGGAGTTTCAAAAGCGGGTGACTTTTTAATTCAACATATAGAAAATGTATATCAAAATATCACCTTTGGACCAGCACTGCAAAATACTAAAATAGTAACTGCCACATTAGGAAATGATGCTGGTATCATAGGGGCTGCAGGATTAATAAAACAATATATTATAAAGGAGCAAATATAATGGCAATAATCGATGTAGTGGTAATACCGTTAGATGGACAATCAATCAGTGTGAGTAAATATATCGCTGAAATTCAAAAGATTTTAGAAAAACTAAAAATTGAAGGAAAGATAGATTATCAATTAACACCAATGAGCACTTTGATTGAGGGAGAGTTACATGAATGTCTAATGGCTTTAGAAGCGATACATGAATCACCCTTTCATCAAGGTGTAGAGCGTGTCTGCACGAATATAAGAATTGATGATCGTCGAGATAAGTTGCGTAAGATGAATGAGAAAATTGATGCTGTGAAAAAACATTTAAAATAAAAATAACCAGGACGATTGTCCTGGTTATTATACTTAGTGATGTAAAATCGGGTAACCATATGTAAAGATAGTCATTAAAGAAAAGAAACCAAAAGATAGTGTTGCTAATAATCCAAAGATAATACCTAATACATTTTTATCTTTCAATGCATTAAGTAATGCTTTGATTGAAAGGAAAAATACTGCTAACATTAAAATAGCAAAGATGTTTACACCAATATGAATTTTTGTACCAAAAATTTCAAATAATTCGCCTGTGTTAATAAACGGCATAATATAACCCCCATGAAATTACTTTTATTATCATTAATATTGTATAATTAATAAATAACTTTGTCGAGTAAATTTTTAAGGAGGAACTGAATGTGGATAAAATAAAGTTACCACTAGGACAAATTCAAACCAATTGCTATTTGATTCATAATAATTCTGATGTACTTATTGTTGATCCAGGAGATGAAGCTGAAAAAATTATCGAGGCGATTGGCCAATTGCAGAAACAAGTTATTGCTGTAATTTTGACACACACACATTTTGATCATATTGGAGCAGTTGATGCTATCTGTGAGCATTTTAATGTGCCAGTATATGTTTCAAACATTGAAAAGCACTGGTTAACTGATACAGAAAAAAATGGTTCTGAAAAGTTTATGCAATATGGTCTATCACCTGTCATCGCAAAAACAAAACCAATGATTATTGAGCCAGGAAGCAAAAAGATTGGAAGTTTTGCATTTAATGTACGAAATACCCCGGGACACTCACCAGGAAGTCTTTCATTTGTGTTTGAAGATTTTGCTATTGTAGGGGATACATTATTTTGTGAAGGGATTGGACGAACTGATTTATATGAGGGCAATACACAGCAGCTATTAAATAGTATTCAGCAAGAATTATTAACTTTAAATGACACTATGACAATTTGTCCAGGACACGGACCTTACACAACTGTTAAATATGAAAAAGAAAATAATCCATTTATTAATGGATATTAAATATCAAAGAAAAAAAACCTTCCGTACTGGAAGGTTTTATTCGTGATGGCCAAAACTTGGCTCTAATAAGAATGTTGAATAGTAAGTGAATCCTACGAAACAAACTACTAAGTACGCAGCAAAAATATACATATACATTCTTTCAGATAATTTTAAGTAACCCAATAAAACAAAAAATCCAGTTTGGGCAACGAATATGAATGACATCATTGACATACCGCCAACATAGAACATTACTGCAAATATTGCTGTCCAGAACCCTAAAGTTTTGAAAACTTTATCCATATGGTTATTCCCCCTATAATCAAACTCTTCATATCACTTATTATTATAAAGATATGCAATTCAGAAGTAAACCTCTAATTTCGTAAAAAATGTTATTGCAAATATATGGATAATTTTTGTGAACTATTAAATAAAATTATTTATTCTTAAGAATATTTAAAAGGATAAAATATTTTAAGCATTTGAAAAGATATTACTGTAGGGAGGGATTTATGGAAAAACTATTTACTTCAATATTAAAAGATGCAATATCACAACAAGCCTCAGATGTTCACTTTATACCCAGTCAAAAGCATGTATTAATCAAATTACGAATCCATGGTGATATGCATGATTATGACAAAATAGCTATCAATCAATTTGAAAAATTATTGTCTTATCTAAAGTTTATCACCCACCTTGATGTTTCTGAAAAAAATAAAGCACAAAGCGGAACCCTGAATTTTGATTTAAATGCTATTCATTATAATGTGCGTGCTTCTACATTACCTCATTCGGTAGGTCATGAAGCATGTGTTTTAAGGATAATTCCTACCAATTTTAATGAAAAAGCAGATATTGAAGATGATTTATTACATTTAATGCATAAAGGTAGTGGTCTCATTTTAATAAGTGGACCAACGGGTAGTGGTAAGAGTACATTAATGTATCATCTGCTTCAATATGCAGTTGCAAATTTAAGTAAACAAGTGATATCGATAGAGGATCCTGTTGAACAAAGGATTGAAGGTATGATACAAATTAACGTCAACGCAAAAGGGAATATCACCTATCAGAATTCGCTCAAAGCAATATTAAGATGTGATCCGGATATTATTATGATTGGCGAAATAAGGGACGCAGATACGGCTAAAAATGTAATCAATGCGAGTTTAAGTGGCCATCTAGTATTATCGACACTACATGCAAATTCCTGTTTAGGGGCAATACATCGATTGATGGAAATGGGCATCTCAAAAGTTGAACTTGAACAGAGTGTTGAAAGAATAATAAATCAAAGATTAGTAAACACTCATTCTGGTAGAAGACGTGTTTACGAACAACTAAATAAGAGCGAATGTCGCAATTATTTATCTAATCAATCATTAGATTCATATCTCTCTATTAATAATCAATTAAATAAGATGCTTGATAATAATGAGATAACTTTAATGGAGCATGAACGTTATGTTACTGAGTAGGAATAAACTTAAATCTTATGAAGATGATTTTTTAATGCGTTTAGCTGAAATGACGCAGAACGGTTTTACTCAATATGAAGCAATAAATTTTTTGTTTTCTCAATATGAAGGTGTTAAAAAGTCAGTTAAACAAGACATCATTACTGATCTGGAGCAAGGAAAATCTCTATCTGAATGTCTTAAAAAGCTACAATTTTCCAATCATGTTGTCATGCAGGTTTATTTTAGTGAATCTTTTGGCAATGTGAATGAAACTTTGAAACATTGCTATGATTACAATATTTCGAAACGTCAATTAAAGCAACAGTTTATAAAAACGATACAGTATCCACTTATCTTAATTATGATATTTATTGCCTTAATTATCACTGTAAATCAAACAGTACTACCTCAATTTAAAAGTATGTATAGTTCAATGGGCGTTGAACTGAGCCCGGAACTTATAATACTCACAAATATTTTATATTTGATACCACAATTAATCATCTATACATTGATATTAATCTTTCTTCTTATTATTTATTACTTCCTTGTATTTAAAAAATCAAAAATTGAACGACAGATCAATACAATCAAAAAAATACCTATCATCAATAATCTGTACAGACTCTATACAACCTATCGCGTAAGTTCAGAGTTCTCCTATTTTTTAAGTAATGGTGTCATGATGAAAAATATCATCACAATACTTGCTCAACAGGATAGTGATCCGACATTAAGATATATTGCAGGTAAAATAAATGACTGTCTAATAAAAGGAGATACGCTTCCTGAGGCGATTAGAAGAATGTCTTTATTTGAACCTTCAATGATTCATTTCATGCAACATGGAGAAAAAAATTCAAAGCTTGATAGAGAACTTAATTACTATAGCCAATATATATTCAAAAAGTTTGAACAAAAAATATTCAAGTTGATTAAAAGCATACAGCCACTCATCTTTATTATTTTAGGTTTGTTAATCGTCGCTATGTATCTTGTGATTATATTACCGATGCTTCAAATGATGGAAGGCATCCAGTAGGAGGACTAAAAATGTTAAATACTTATTTGAATCGTTTCATGCAGATGTTTTCTAAGCAATTTAAAAAGAAGGACGGATTTACACTCATTGAAATGTTGCTGGTTTTATTGGTGATTTCTGTATTGATTATCGTGATTATCCCAAATATTGCTAAACAATCTGATAATGTACAAAATACAGGCTGTAAGGCACAGGTTAAGATGGTCCAAGGTCAAATAGAAGCCTTTAAGCTGCAAAATGGTAAAACACCGGCAAGCATTAATGAATTAGTTCCGGAGTTCTTAAAGGATACACAAGTGAAGTGTAAAAATGGTGACCCAATTCAAATTGAAGATGGCGAAGCAGTTGTTCAAAAAGCTTGATGGATTTAGTTATCTGGAATCAATACTCGTCTTATCGGTTGTCGTTATCATTCTTATTATTATTCCGAAATCGCAATTTGAAGAAATACACTACAATGAAGAGGAAATTAATGATGAAATCATTTCATTATTAAATTATTATCAGACAAAATCTTATGAAACTGGAGAAATTATTGTTGTATCGTTTCCGCCAGGAAGCGATACAATATTTATTCGATCAAAAGTACTAGGTATTAATGCGCAATACACAATCAGTCATGGCAGAATCTATGAAGGTAATAGTATCACCAACACTGAAATAATATTTAAGAAGAATGGTGTCAGGACAGGTGGTACAATAAAATATTCTATTAATGATTCACGCTATCAGATTGTGATTCAGCTTTACAGAGGAAGAATGAGAATTGAAAAAATATAAAGGGTTTATGTTGATTGATAGTTTGTTATCTTTTTCTGTTGTTGCAATCATTACGCTGTGTTTACTACCAATGTATTTAAATATGTCTAGAGTTTACGAGAAAAAGAAAGATTCACTGGAAAACTATCGTGTTGCATACGTTGAAATAGTAATTAATAAAAGAACAGCATCTATTGAAGGTGATTATATTTGTTATGAAAAAGTTGAGAAGTACTGTATCCGCTCAAAGTAAGGGTTTTACGATGGTTGAAATGCTTATCAGTTTATCGATTATTGTATTGATTATGAGTTTGCTGCCACTCATATACATACATATTTTTCAGCTAAGTGGAAAAAGCACAGATCATTTCGATGTTAATAATGCAATGTTTCAAAAGGATCTATATGATGAACTGGCAAAGGCAGATTATGTTAAAGTTATCAATCATCAGTTATTCATCTATCAGGATACGAACGTTATTCTTTATCAATATCACAATCAACGTATCATACGTAAGCTCAACAATAGTGGATATATTATTATGCTGGAAGGAGTATCAGATGGAAGATTTGAAGAAAAGAATAATGGCATTTATCTTACAATCAAACGAGAGAAACACAAAGATGTTGTTTACCAGGTCATCTAAAGGATTTATATTTCCCTCCATGTTAATACTTTTAATGCTTACAGTTTTCTTTCTCAGTTACTTTAGTACACGTTACATGTTAAAATTAAATACATTAGATAATCTCGAACAATATTATTATAATGAGATAATAACTGCTATTTCTAAAATGAAATAGCTATTTTTATTTAGGAGGATAAAATGGCAATAGTTATTGTAGGGTTTATGGGTGTCGGCAAATCTACTATCGGCAAGTTGATAGCTGAGGAATTAAAATTACCATTTGTTGACCTGGATGAAGTTATCATAAAAAATTTAGAATTAAATATTCCTGAAATATTTGATAAATACGGTGAAAACTTCTTTAGAAAGAAAGAAAACGAAGCTTTAACTTCATACATAAACATGAACGTTGTTATTGCCACAGGTGGTGGGATAGTTGAAAATCCGAACAATTTACGTTTATTAAGAGAGAATAAAATGAATTTATGGGTAGATACGAACATTGATACTGTGTATAATAGAATTGCAGGAGATTCTAATCGACCGAATGCAAATCACAAATCTAAAGAGGAATTAAAAAGATTGTACAACAGCAGAATTTCACGCTATAATGAAATCGCATACATTAAGGTAGATAACGATACAGACCTTAATTCCAGTGTGCAGAGAATACTTAATCATTTAAAAACGGAAGATGAAAATTAGAGAGAATGAGTAATCATCGCCGAAGGGGCAAGCTATAAACTCTCAGGCAAAAGGATAATTTTCTGACGTTACTTGAAAAAATGCAGCATAGCACTGTGCTATGCTGCTTTTTAAATATTACTTTAGGAGGATAATCATGACTGAATTAAAGAAAACACCATTGTATGACAAATACATTGAAGACGGTGCGAAAGTAATTGATTTTTCTGGATGGGCCTTACCTGTACAATTTTCTAGTATTAAAGAAGAGCACGTTGCGGTACGCGAAAATGTAGGTATGTTTGATGTAAGTCATATGGGCGAAATTCTTGTTGAGGGTGAAAATTCTGAGCAGTACCTTCAAAAAGTATTAACAAATGATATTACTAAAACAACTGACAGAAAAGCTCAATACACAATGATTTGTAATGAAAATGGTGGTGTCATTGATGATTTAGTAGCTTACAAACTTGATGATAATAAATATCTACTCGTTGTAAATGCGGGTAACACTGATATCGACTTTGAATGGTTACAACAACACACAATTGATGGTGTGACTGTTACTAACGTTTCAAAAGAATATGGACAAATTGCCGTTCAAGGTCCAAAGGCATTAGAAATTTTAAAAGATCAAGTAAAAGAAGATATCTCATCATTAAAAATGTTTGAATTCATTCAAAATGTTGAAATCTTCGGTAAGGATGTTATCTTTAGTCAATCGGGTTATACTGGCGAGCATGGTTTTGAAATCTATTGTGCTGCTGAAGATACAGTTGCTATCTGGGAAGGTTTATTAAATTTAGGTATCGTGCCATGTGGATTAGGTGCACGTGATACATTACGTTTAGAGGCGGCTTTACCATTACATGGTCAAGATTTATCTACTGATATCACACCTTATGAAGCAAAAATGGGCTTCAGTGTAAAATTAGATAAAGGTGAATTTATTGGACGTGAAGTATTAGCTAAACAAAAAGAAGAAGGTTTAACACGTAAATCAGCAGGATTAGAAATGTTAGAACGTGGGATTGCACGTACTGACTATGAAGTTCAAGATAAAGATGGCAAAAAAATTGGGTATGTTACAAGCGGTACTCAATCACCTTCTACAGGTCGTTCAATTGCATTAGCATTGATTGATATTAAAGAAACTGAAATTGATAACGAGGTATTCGTACAAGTCCGTAAAAAATTAGTTCCAGCAAAAGTTGTTAAAACACCATTCCATAAAAATTAAGGGGTTGAAAAAATGAGTCATCGTTATATTCCATTAACTGAAACTGATAAAAAAGAAATGATGGATACGATTGGTATCCAATCTGTTGAAGAACTATTCCAGGATATTCCTGAGAAAGTACGTTTTAAAGGTGATTTAAATATTAAACCACGCAAAGCTGAAACACCTTTATTAAAAGAATTATCAGCTTTAGCCAATAAAAATATTACAAGTGATACACATGCATCATTTTTAGGTGCCGGTGTATATGATCATTATATTCCTACTGTAGTTGACCATGTTATTTCACGTAGTGAATTTTACACTGCTTATACACCATATCAACCAGAAATTTCTCAAGGTGAATTGCAAGCAATTTTTGAATTTCAAACGATGATTGCTGAACTTACAGGTATGGATTGTGCTAACTCATCAATGTATGATGGTGGTACTTCATTTGCTGAAGCGGCAATGTTAGCATGTGGTCACACTAAAAAGAAAAAAATTATCGTTTCTAAAGCAGTTAACGATCAATCTCGTGCAGTATTACAAACTTATGCAACAGGTCAACATTTAGAAGTTGTTGAAATTGATGTTAAAGACACTGTGACTGACTTAGATGCATTAAAAGCAGCTATTGATGAAGACACTGCTTGTGTAATGGTTCAGTATCCTAACTTCTTTGGTAGTATCGAAGATTTAGAAACAATTAAATCTTACACTGAAGGGACAAAAGCATTATTTGTCGTTTCAAGTAACCCGATGAGTTTAGCATTATTAACACCTCCTGGAGAATTTGGTGCAGATATCGTTGTTGGTGATGCTCAAGTATTCGGTATCCCGGCACAATTAGGTGGACCACATTGTGGATACTTTGCTGCAACAAATAAATTAATGCGTAAAATGCCTGGTCGTTTAGTTGGTCAAACTCAAGATAGCGAAGGAAATCGTGGATTCGTATTAACATTACAAGCCCGTGAACAACATATTCGTCGTGACAAAGCGACATCTAACATTTGTTCAAACCAAGCATTAAATGCATTAGCAGCATCTGTAGCGATGAGTGCATTAGGTAAAAATGGTACGTATGAAATGGCGAATCAAAACTTACAGAAAGCAAACTATATGAAAGAAAAAATGATTGCTGAAGGATTTACAGTATTGCCAGGTACTACTTTCAATGAGTTTGTAGTTAAATTCAATAAACCTGTAGCTGAAATTAATGAAAAATTACTAGAAGATGGTTTTATCGGTGGATATGACTTAAGTCAAGTAGATAGTAAATATGACAACCATATGTTAATTGCTGTTACTGAGTTACGTACGAAAGAAGAGATCGATACATTTATCGCGAAAGTAGGTGTTTTCAATGCTTAAGGGAAGCTCTCCGTTAATTTTTGAACGTTCAAAAGAAAATCGTTATAGTTATTCATTACCTGATTTAGAGGTTGAAAATAAAAAAGTAGAAGACATTTTAGATAGTAAATTTATTCGTAAAGAACGTGCAATGTTACCAGAAATTGCTGAGTTAGATTTAATGCGTCATTATACTGAACTTTCTAATAAAAACCATGGTGTTGATACTGGATTCTATCCATTAGGTTCATGTACGATGAAGTACAATCCTAAAATTAACGAGAAAGTAGCACGTATGGCTGGTTTCGCAAATGCACATCCATTACAAGATGAAAAAACTTTACAAGGTTCATTAGAGGTTATTTACGACCTTCAGGAACATTTAAAAGAAATTACTGGAATGGATGAAGTTACTTTACAACCTGCAGCAGGCGCGCATGGTGAATGGACTGCATTAATGATGATTCGTGCTTATCACGAAGCAAATGGTGACCATAACCGTACAAAAGTTATCGTACCTGACTCAGCGCATGGTACAAATCCAGCGTCAGCTACTGTTGCAGGATTTGAAACAGTAACTGTTAAATCAAATGAATTTGGTTTAGTTGATATTGAAGATTTAAAACGTGTTGTAGGACCAGATACTGCTGCAATCATGTTAACGAACCCAAATACATTAGGTTTGTTTGAAGAAGATATTTTAGAAATTCGTGAAATCGTGCATGCTGCGGGCGGAAAATTATACTATGATGGTGCAAACTTAAATGCCATTATGAGTAAAGTACGTCCTGGAGATATGGGATTTGATGCAGTACATTTAAACTTGCATAAAACATTTACAGGACCACACGGTGGTGGTGGACCAGGTTCTGGACCAGTTGGCGTTAAAGCTGATTTAGTACCTTTCTTACCAAAACCACATATTATTAAAACAGAAGATGGATTTAAATTTGACTATGACAGACCAGAATCAATCGGTCGAGTTAAACCATTCTACGGAAACTTCGGTATTTACTTACGTGCTTACACATATATCCGTACAATGGGTTATGATGGTTTAAAAGAAGCTTCTGAAGTTGCTGTATTAAATGCGAACTACATGATGAGACGTCTACAAGAGTACTTTGTATTACCGTATGACCGTCATTGTAAACATGAGTTTGTAATTAGTGGTACAAAACAGAAGAAATTAGGCGTTAGAACGTTAGATATGGCAAAACGTCTGTTAGATTTCAACTTCCATCCACCAACAATCTACTTCCCATTAAATGTTGAGGAATGTATGATGATTGAACCGACTGAAACTGAATCTAAAGAGACGTTAGATTCATTCTGCGATACAATGATTCAAATTGCTAAAGAAGCAGAAGAAAATCCAGATATTATTTTAGAGGCTCCACATCACACTGTCATTGGCCGACTTGATGAAACGATGGCTGCACGTAAGCCTGTGTTAAAATATAATGGTTCGATTGAAAAGTAATTAAAATTTAAAGGGGTGAGACGAAATCGTCTCACCCCTTTAAATTATTTTTTTGTTTTAAGATCATATTTCCAGTCTTTATATCCATTTTTTAGCATGAATAAATTATTGTAACCATGTTTTTTTAGCATACGAGCTGCACGGTAACTTGATATACCATTAGCATCTACGAAATAAATCGGTTGATCCTTACGTAGCCCCAACATGCGTGTTCTAAAAACGGTCATTGGAATATTTCTTGCCCCGTTAATATGTCCATAATCATAATCTGCTTTTTCTCGTAAATCAATTACCTGAGCTTTTCGTAATCCACTCTTAAAGTCATCTTGACTTAATTCTGTAACAGCTTTACGATTGATAGAGAAATTAATAAAAATATAGACTATCAAAGCAAGAAGTACAATCCCTAAAATATACCAGATTGTCATATTTGTTGTCCTCCTTTTGCTATCATAGATTTATTATAGTAATAAAATCAATGGATTTCAAAGTTATTTTACTTATGTTTAGATATTATTAAATTGGAGCGTTTATGATGAATAATTTAAAAAAAGAAGAATGGTTGTTTATTAACACTCATAAAAATGATCCATATTTTAATATGGCCTTAGATGAAGCATTGTTAAATTTTGTTTCTGAAAATAAATTACCTCCTGTTATTCGCTTTTATGGATGGAACCCGGCAACCCTTTCAATAGGATATTTTCAAAAACTACAAAAAGAAATTGATATAGAAAAAGTTAAAGAGCGTGGATATGGTCTTGTAAGGAGAGCTACGGGTGGACGAGGCGTATTACATGACAAAGAACTTACCTATAGTGTTATTGTACCTGAGAGTCATCCTGAGATGCCTAAAACTGTGACAGAAGCATATCGCGTTATTTCACAAGGATTATTAGAAGGTTTTATAGAGCTGGGATTTGATGCATATTTTGCTATACCTAAATCTGATGAGCAGCGTGCAAAGTTAAAAGATCCAAGAAGTTCAGTTTGTTTTGACGCACCCAGCTGGTATGAGCTGGTGGTAGAAGGACGCAAAATTGCGGGCAGTGCCCAAACTCGCCAAAAGGGTGTGATATTACAGCATGGATCGATATTACAGTCGATTGATGTCGATGAACTATTTGACTTGTTCATCTATAGTCATCCAAGACTTAAAGAGAAGATGAAGCAGGCATTTTATTCGAAAGCAGTTAGTATTCAAGATCTTACTGATAAGGAAATAACAATTGAAATGATGGAAGATGCATTTTTTAAAGGATTTGAAAAAGGATTAAACAAAAAGTTAGTCCCTTTCGAACTGACAGATGACTTAATTGCGGAAACTAATCAGCTGAGTGAAAAATATAAGAGTGATGAATGGACATATCGCAGGTGATAAGAGTAACCAAAAAACCAGGCAATCAAATTAATCTGATTGCCTGGTTTTATACTATTTAATTTCCAATCCACTGATAAGGTCGATTGCTTTTTGTAATGTTTGTTTGCCTTCATTTATCCCAGTCTGATCTTTATCATCATAACTTTTAACGATAGTATCAATACCGTTTTTCATATTTTTATTTGCTGACTCAATTTGACTATGAATATCTTCAAATGCAGCAGGGGGATTAGCATCTTTAAAAGGAGATTCATATGCTTTAATAGCATCATCTATATCTGTTTTTATATCATTAAGAGACTGGGCAACATCAACGTTCTTATTACTAGAAGTCAATTTTTTATCTATACTTGAATAAGCGACCAGTGCTTCACTAATATTGTTAGTATAATCCTTAAATGTCTGTGTATAAGCTTCGCTGGTCACCATTCTGCCGTTTTTAGCTTGTTTTAAATTGCTATCAAGTGAATTAATCGTATTTTTCTTAGAAACGTTTTTTGTTTTCTCACTATCCAATTTATCTTGTATGTTTTTTACCTCTTTTTGTAGTTTGGCTTTCTCATTGTTAAGTTGTTCTTTTTCATTTGGTCCACAGGCAGTTAGTAATAAACCTGTCGACATTAGTATTAATATTTTTTTCATTTTGTAGCGCCTCAATTCAAATAGTATGTATAACTATGGTAACATATTAATAATAGTATAAAAAAGAATATAAAGAGAGAGGTAACAAAATATGAAATTTGAAAAATTAAATCAGCTGCTTAAAGATAAAAATTTAGATGCAATCATTATTCTCTCACCATATAATCGAAGATATTTATCTGGTTTTACGGGCACAAGTGGCGCATTAGTTATAGCAAACAAACATAAAATATTAGTGACAGACTTTAGATATACTGAACAGGCAGCAAGCCAGGCAAAAGATTTTCAAATTGTGAAACAGTCTAAGTCGCTACTTGATGAAATTCAAAAAGTTATATTGTCTCACGGCTTTAAAACAATAGGCTTTGAAGGAGATTTAATTTCTTATCAGGATCACCAGTCATTATTAAATGAAGAGTATGAACTGATAAACGTAGCTGGAGAAATTGAACGTATTCGAATGATTAAAGATCCATACGAAATAGATATCATTCAGCGTGCTGCAGATATTGCAGATGAAACTTTTGACTATATTCTCAAAATCACTCGACCAGGTATGACGGAAATGCAGTTAAATAATATGATGGAAATGAAAATGCGCGAACTTGGAGCTACGAGTTCATCTTTTGATACGATTGTTGCGAGTGGTATTCGCGGAGCATTACCCCACGGTGTTGCAAGCGAAAAAGTAATTCAGTCTGGAGAAATGATTACTTTTGATTATGGTGCGCTATATAATGGTTATATTTCTGATATAACACGTACTATTGCCGTTGGACAACCAAAAGAAGAAATGATAGAAATCTACAATATCGTTTTGGAATCTCAGTTGAAAGCCTTAAATGACATTAAGATAGGTATGAGTGGGGTTGAAGCGGATAAAATCGCACGAGATGTCATTGCTTCCCATGGCTACGGTGAGCAATTTGGTCACTCTTTAGGTCACGGTATTGGATTAGAAGTTCACGAAGGGCCGATGCTCTCAGCTAAATCTCCACACATTCTTGAAGAAAATATGTGTGTCACACTTGAGCCGGGAATATATGTTGAAGGCTTGGGTGGCGTGCGCATAGAAGATGATGTATTAGTTACGAAAAATGGTCTAAAGCGCTTTACACAATCAACAAAAGACCTTATTATTTTATAAGAGAGCTAAACTAGGAGGAAATATAATGATTTCAGTAAATGATTTTAAAACAGGACTAACAATTGAAGTAGATAATGGCATTTGGAGAGTTATTGAATTCCAACATGTTAAACCAGGTAAAGGTGCAGCGTTCGTGCGTTCTAAGTTACGTAACTTACGTACTGGTGCTATTCAGGAAAAAACTTTCCGTGCGGGTGAAAAAGTTGGAAAAGCACAAATTGACAACAAGCGCATGCAATACTTATATGCTTCAGGTGATCAACATGTATTCATGGATAATGAGTCATATGAACAATTAGAATTACCTGAAAGCACAATTGAATATGAATTAAAATTTTTGAAAGAAAATATGGAAGTTCACATTCAAATGTATGAAGGAGAAACTTTAGGCGTTGAATTACCTAATACCGTAACATTAGAAGTAACTGAAACTGAACCTGGTATTAAAGGGGATACAGCTCAAGGAGCTACTAAACAAGCGACTGTAGAAACAGGTTATACATTAAACGTGCCATTATTCGTTAACCAAGGAGATAAATTAATCATCAATACAACTGATGGTTCATATGTTTCTCGTGGATAAATTTTAAGACATGCAATTTTGCATGTCTTTTATTTTTTGCTTGTATTGGTCTGACCACTAAGATAAAATAAATTAGTAACTAGTCATAAAATCTTGTATAAAAAAGGGGTTTATCATGAAATTTGAAGATATCAAAAAACTTGTAGATTTAATAGATGCTTCTAAAAATTTAACAGAACTTAACTTAGAGCAGGATGATTATAAGATAGTCATAAAAAAAGAGAAAGAGATTGTACATGCGTCACCTCAGACGGTTTATGAAGTGGCTCCAACATCACCTGCACAAACTGTAACACCGGCTAATCAGCAGATACCTGAGTTGCCTGTTCAGGAAGAAGGTAAAACAATCAATGCACCTATGGTAGGCACATTCTATAAATCTCCATCACCGGAAAGTGCACCATATGTTGTGGTTGGTGATCAGGTTAATGCGGATAGCACAGTATGTATTTTAGAGGCGATGAAACTATTTAATGAGATTCAGGCAGAAATTTCAGGTGAAATTATTGAAATTTTAGTTGAAGATGGACAAATGGTTGAGTACGGACAACCTTTATTTAAGGTGAAGTAATGATGAAAAAAGTATTGGTTGCGAATCGTGGTGAAATAGCAGTACGTGTCATTCGTGCTTTAAAAGAGTTAAATATTCAATCGGTAGCGATTTATTCGGAGGCAGACCGTGATGCCTTACATACTCAAATAGCAGATGAAGCTTACTGCATTGGACCAAAACAATCGAAAGATTCATATCTGAATATACCTAATATATTAATGATAGCGAGTTCAACAGGCTGTGACGGCATTCATCCCGGTTACGGATTTCTAGCTGAGAATGCAAATTTTGCTGAAATGTGTGAAGCGTGTCAGATAAAATTTATTGGTCCAAGCCATTATTCAATTTCAAAAATGGGTATCAAAGATGTTGCTAAACAAGAAATGATAAAAGCGAATGTCCCTGTAGTCCCGGGCAGCAATGGTCTGCTTAAGGATGTTGATGATGCTATAAATATTGCCAATGAGATGGGTTATCCTGTTATCATAAAAGCTACAGCAGGTGGTGGTGGTAAAGGGATACGTGTCGCACGTAATGATATGGAATTAAGAAATGGATATATGATGACGGAACAAGAAGCGTCTACTGCTTTTGGTAATCCTGGACTGTATTTAGAAAAGTTTATAGAGGAATTTCGTCATGTTGAAATTCAGGTACTCGCTGATAAGTATGGAAAAGTGATTCATCTTGGTGAACGAGACTGCACCATTCAACGACGCATGCAAAAACTTGTTGAAGAAGCACCGTCACCTGTATTAGATGAGACAACACGTGAATCGATGGGACAAGCTGCTGTTCGTGCAGCAGAGGCAGTAAATTATGAAGGTGCCGGTACAGTCGAATTCATCTATGATTTAGCAACAAAACAGTATTATTTTATGGAAATGAATACTCGTATTCAAGTTGAGCACCCAGTCACTGAAATGGTGACAGGTATAGATTTAGTGAAATGGCAAATTAAAATAGCATCAGGAGAAGCGCTATCGATTAGACAAGAAGATGTAGCGTTAAATGGACACGCGATTGAACTGCGAATCAATGCAGAAAATCCATACAAAAACTTTATGCCGTCGCCTGGGCTCATCACACAATATGTCGTGCCAGGTGGATATGGCGTTAGAATAGATTCCGCATGTTACCCGAATTATAAAATACCAACATTCTATGATTCAATGGTTGCAAAACTGATTATTCATCAGCCAACGCGTGAACAAGCGATTGAATGTGCAAAACGTGCTTTAGATGAGTTTGTTGTAGCTGGTGTTGATACAACAATACCATTTCATCTTGCACTTATGGATAATGATATCTTTAAATCAAACGATTATAGCACAAAGTTCCTTGAACAAAATGAGATTCTTACATAAAAAAACGCATAAGCGTTTTTTTATTTTGCATTTAATATTATACTTAAAACATGTTATAGTATTAATATGAGATGGGAGGCATATATCAATGATTGAAACAAATAAAAAAGGCAATTTAGGTACAGTTGAAATTGCACCAAGCGTTATTGAAGTGATTGCTTCAATCGCTGTATCTGAAGTCAAAGGTGTATCACTTGTTCAAAAGAACAAATCTCTCGATAAATTAGGTGTTAAAAACCAAAAAGGTGTTAATGTCGATGTTAAAGATGAAGAAATATATATCGATGCATATTGTGCCTTTGATTATGGTACAAAAATTTCAAAAACAGCTACTTTAGTACAACAATCGATTAAAAATGCATTAGGGAATATGACAGCGATTAGTCCAAAACAAATCAATATTCATATCGTTAGTGTAAAATTTAAAGAAAATTAATTTAGAGGATGCTTGCATCCTCTAAATTTTTGAAGGAGAAATATATGTCAAGAACAGAATCAAGACAACATGCTATTCAAATATTATTCCAGCTGGAAACAAAAGAGCACGATATTACTATCGAGGAAGCAACTGAATTTATCGTTGAGGCTCCATTAAAAGATGAATTTTGTGACATACTTGTACGTGGTGTCAAATCAAACCAGGATGAAATTGATGAAAAAATAAAACCACATTTAAAACAATGGACAATCGATCGTATCAATAAAATCGACCGTATAATTTTAAGGCTAGGTACATATGAATTATTATATTCAGATGCTCCAGATAAAGTGGTTGTCAATGAAGCGGTAAATTTAGCTAAAACATATAGTGATGATGATAGTTATAAGTTCATCAATGGTGTATTAAGCGAAATCATAAAAAACAAAGCGTAGTGATAATATGGAGAAATATTTAACGGTTAGTGCGTTAAGTAAATATATTAAAGTTAAATTTGATCGTGATCCTTATCTTCAGGAAGTATTTATTAAGGGTGAACTTTCAAATTATAAAAGACATTCCAGTGGGCATCATTATTTTGCATTAAAAGATAATGGTGCAGTTATTCAAGCGATGATGTTTAGTCGCGATGCGTCACGTCTTACATTCACCCCTAAAGAAGGGGACAGTGTATTGATATCCGGACGAGTGTCAACGTATGAGTCCCGCGGCAACTACCAATTGTATGTTAATCACATGCAACTCGATGGCATTGGACTGCTATATGAGAAGTTTGAACAACTAAAAAAAGATTTTAAGGATAAGGGATATTTTGCTGATGAACATAAAAAGTCGTTACCAAAATATCCCAAACATATTGCCGTGCTTACAGCAAGCACCGGTGCTGCAGTGCAGGATATTCGTACGACGCTTATGAATAGATATCCACTAGCAGAAGTTACTTATATTTCGACACTCGTGCAAGGTAAAGGTGCTAAAGAAGATATTGTAAAAAATATTAATTATGCAGATAAGATTGGTGCAGATGTTATTATTTTAGGTCGTGGTGGTGGATCAATAGAAGATTTATGGGCATTTAACGAATCAATAGTTGTTGAAGCGATTTATAGTGCTGAAACGCCAATTATCTCAGCTGTAGGCCATGAAACAGATACAACATTAGCAGATTATGTTGCTGACTTCAGAGCTCCTACACCAACAGGCGCTGCAGTACTTGCAACGCCTGATGTTAAAGAATTGTCGTCACAAATTCTTAAATCTCAGGAATTTATGGATCATAAAATCAATTCGTTACTTAAGAAACACAATCAACAACTGAATCAATTGATCGGTTATTATATATTTAACAATCCCTATATGCTTGTTGAACAAAATGTTCAGAGAGTCGATGAGTTGCATCAAAAAATGAAGTATTTAATTTCAGGTCATATGCAGGAACAACGTCATATTGTTCAGTCATTAAGTCAACAATTATCATCAAAGTTATTGATTGATAAAGTAAAACAGCATGAGACAACAATAATAAATATAGAAAACCAAATGGATCGCATGATTAAATATACAATTTCTATGAAAGTTTCTAACTTCAAAGGACAACTCGCATTATTAAGTAGCTTGAGTCCTACTGAAACACTATTACGTGGGTATAGTATTACTAGACACGATGATAAAATTATACGTTCAATCGATGACATCTCTATAGGAGATACAGTTGAAATTGAGATGAAAGATGGTAAGTTAGAAAGTAAAGTAACGCAGAAGAATTCAACAGAGGTGTAATTATGGCGAAAGATTTTGAAACGATGATGGCAGAATTAGAAAAAATTGTAAAGCAATTAGATAATGAAAATGTTTCGCTGGAACAATCTATAAAATTGTATGAAGAGGGCGTCAAATTATCTAAAGCTTGTCAGGATAAATTGAAAGAAGCTGAAAATAAAATTGCTAAACTGCAAGAGGCAGATAAAGATGAATAAAGATTATATCGCATTGATTAATGAAAATCTTCAAAATCTTTATCTAAATCATTCTGTTTCTGATAAATTATCTGAGTCTATCAAATATTCACTGGACGCTGGCGGAAAACGTATAAGACCCTTATTATTGATGACAACACTGGAAAGTATGGGTGGCAAGCCAACTGATGCAATTTCTTTTGGTCTGGCGCTTGAAATGATACATACGTATTCGCTAATTCATGATGACCTGCCGGCTATGGATAATGATGATTATCGAAGAGGGAAACTTACCAATCATAAAGTATTCGGTGAAGCGGCTGCAATACTTGCAGGAGATGCGTTACTAACAGATAGTTTCCAGCAAATTATCATAAGTGATTATGACAATGATATTAAGCTTGAGTTAATGAAACTTTTAGTGAATGCTGCAGGTTCAAACGGTATGGTTGCTGGACAAATGCTCGATATGGAAAGTGAAAATAAACGCATTTCAATAGAAATGCTTGAAACGATACACCACCATAAAACGGGTGATTTAATTCATGCTGCTGTTTATGCCGCAGGTATTATTATGAAAAGTAATCCGGATAAACTTAAATTACTTGATCAGATTGGCCGAAATATCGGTTTAATGTTTCAGATTAAGGATGATATTTTAGATGTTGAAGGAGATTTTAATATCATCGGTAAGGCAGTGGGTAGTGATATTCAGAATGAAAAAAGTACCTATGTCTCTTTATTGGGACTGGATGCTTCAAAGAAAAAGCTTGAAGAAATTCATTTAAATACTATACAAATGGTTGATGAGGTTGCTGTTTACAAAGAACCACTTTTGGAATTAGTAGGTTTTATTGTCAATCGGAATAAATAAAAGCCTTTACAAGGCTTTTTTTATTTTTCATGCATTCATAAACAATGATATAATAGGAAACATATTAAAGTAAAAGAGATGTAGGTGGGGAATTCATGGATGTATCGAAAATAAAAGATCCATCGTTTATAAAAGATTTAACTGATGATGAATTAATCGCATTAAGTAGCGATATACGTCAGTTTCTTATAGAAAAATGTGCGATAACAGGGGGACATATTGGTGCGAATTTAGGTGTAGTAGAATTAACCATTGCAATCCATCGTAGTTTTAATAGTCCTGAAGATAAAATCATTTTTGATGTGGGCCATCAAGCTTATATTCATAAAATACTGACAGGGCGTGGCGATAAATTTGATACGTTACGCCAATATAAAGGTTTGAGTGGTTTTCCGAAACTTAGTGAAAGTCCTCACGATGTATGGGAAGCTGGACATTCTTCTACTTCTTTATCGGCTGCTATAGGAATGGCCAAAGCACGTGATATTATGGGTGATGATTATGATGTAATACCTGTAATTGGTGATGGCGCGTTAACAGGTGGAATGGCACTGGAAGCCTTAAATCATATTGGACATGACAAAACAGATATGACGATCGTGTTAAATGATAACGAAATGAGCATCGCTCCTAACGTTGGTGCAATGCATAATATGTTTGGAAGATTACGTACTAATCAAAATTATAATCGTGCAAAAGTTGATATTGATGGGTTTTTAAGTAAGTTACCTGGTGGACATAAATTGCGTGATTCAGCTGATCGTATTAAAGATAGTCTTAAATATCTGGTAGTTACAGGCGTATTTTTTGAAGAACTTGGAATAAAATATGTCGGTCCAGTTGATGGGCATAATTATAATGATCTAAAAGAAGCTTTTGAAACTTCAAAGCGTATTAAGGGGCCAGTCATCGTACATGTCATCACAAAAAAAGGTAAAGGTTACAGACCAGCTGAAGATGATAAGATTGGTACATGGCATGGACTTGGACCATATAAACTTGAAACTGGTGAACAAGTGAAGGGGAATTCAACTGCACCTGCCTGGAGTCAGATTTTTAGTGATACGGTTCAGGAATTTGCTGAAAAAGATAAGCGCGTTGTTGCTATTACACCCGCTATGCCGGTTGGGAGTAAACTCACTAGATTTCAGTCAGAATTACCTAAACAATTTTTTGATGTAGGAATAGCTGAACAACATGCAGTTACCATGTCTGCTGGACTTGCAGCAAATGGAATGTTACCTTATGTCGCTATCTACTCAACATTTTTACAAAGAGCTTATGATCAATTGTTACACGACGTTGACCGACAAAATTTACATGTCGTGTTTGGAATAGACCGTTCAGGTTTAGTAGGAGCTGATGGAGAGACTCATCAAGGTGTCTTTGATATTCCATTTTTAAGTCATATGCCTAACATTTCAATTATGATGCCAAAAGATGAAAATGAAGCGCGTCATATGCTGCATAGTGCTTTTTATGAGTATAGCGGACCGGTTGCTGTGCGATATCCAAGAGGGAATGGCCTAGGTGTTGAAATTGATAAAGCGCTGCAATCTATTCCTTTTGGAAAGTGGGAAACGCTTCATAAAGGTGAAGAAATAGCTGTTTTAAGTTTTGGACCAACATTGCAATTAATAGAGGAAGTTCGAAATGAGCTGCTCAAAGAAGGCATCAATATTGAAGTTGTCAACGCTAGATTTATCAAGCCGCTTGATACTGATTATCTCGATCAATTAGTCAAAGAAAATAAGTCCATTATTACCGTAGAAGAATCAATGTTAAGTGGAGGATTTGGATCAATGGTCGTTAACTATTACAACGATCAAAATCAGCCAATGGATATAAAACGTATAGGTATCAGTGATGAATACATTGAGCATGGTGATGTGGAGTTATTGCTTAATGATATTGGTATTTCAAAGGCGAATATAATTAATGAAATTAAGCAATTGTTAAAGCGTAAAAATGAAAAAAATTAGAATAGACCAGTGGCTTGTAGATCACGATTACTATGAAACGAAAGACGTTGCAATGAGAGCGATAATGGCAGGACTGATCTTTAATGATAATATACGCATTGATACCGCCGGAGAAAAAATAGATCCTGAAACTGCAAAAATTAGAGTTAAGGATAAACGTAAAAAATACGTCAGTCGTGGTGGTTATAAGCTTGAAAAAGCAATCGAAGAATTTAATCTTAATTTAAATGGTGTGATTCATCTTGATATTGGTGCTTCAACTGGGGGATTTACCGATTGTGCATTAAAAAATGGTGCCAGTCATTCCTATGCGCTTGATGTGGGTACAAATCAGTTAGATTATAGATTACGTATCCATCCTAATGTAACGGTTATGGAACAAACCAATTTTCGCTATGTAAATGCTGAACAGTTTAACCCTTTACCTAATTTCATTACGATTGATGTGAGTTTTATTTCTTTAGAAGTCATTCTCAGAAAACTGGTTGATATTATTCAACCCGGCACAACGATTATTGCTTTAATTAAACCTCAATTTGAAGCGAGATATGAATTTGTTGATAAAGGAATAGTTCATGATCAATCTGAACATGTCTATGTACTCAATGAAATTGGAAATCTATGCTCATCATTAAATATTGAAATGCGACAATTAACCTTTTCTCCGATTACAGGCACGAAAGGTAATATTGAATATTTATTACATGGTATTTATCTGTCAGACAGTGTCGATACAACATCTTGTGATAAAAAAACATACAACGAAAATGTATATATAGAATTAGTTAAAAATGCTTTTCAAAATTTAGAGAACTAAACCACTGATATGATGATCGGTGGTTTTTTCATATACATAAAATTCTATATGTGCTAAAATTACATGTATAATTATACATATAAGGGGGCGCAACGATGGCGAATAAAACAATAAGACAAATTAAAATCCGTGAAATTATTTCTAATCAGCAAATTGAAACACAAGAAGATTTAGTTGAAAAGTTAAATGAATACAACCTAAATGTTACACAAGCTACAATCTCAAGAGATATTAAAGAATTACAACTTATTAAAGTACCCACACCAAGTGGCCAATATATATATTCATTACCTAGAGATAGAAAATATCATCCATTAGATAAACTGGGTCGTTATTTAATGGACTCGTTTGTTAAGCTGGATAGCGCAGATAATCTACTTGTTCTTAAAACATTACCAGGGAACGCTCAGTCTATCGGGGCAATATTAGATCAGCTGGAATGGGAAGAAGTCGTAGGTACAATTTGTGGTGATGATACATGCTTAATTATTTGTAAGGATAAAAAGGCTGGAGAAGTAATTACAGAACGTATATTTAACATGCTTTAATTGGAGGAATTTTATGCTGTTATCATTATCTATTAAACAGTTTGCAATCATAGAAGCATTAGAAATCGAGTTAAAAGATGGATTAACTGTACTGAGTGGTGAGACCGGCGCAGGAAAATCGATTATTATTGACGCGATTGGACAGTTGATTGGTATGAGAGCCAGTCAAAATCTGGTTAGACATGGTGAAAACAAAGCAATAGTTGAAGGCATTTTTGATATAGATCATAATCAGCGTGTTAAAGATTTACTAACCGCAAAAGATATTCCACTTGATGATTTTATGCTCGTTAAAAGGGAGATATTAAAGTCCGGGAAGAGTATATGCAAAATAAACAACCAGACAGTAACACTCTCAGAACTGAAAACAATTATGCAGGAATTACTGGATATTCATGGGCAGCATGAAACACAAGTACTTTTGAAACCTAAATATCACTTAACACTATTAGATGATTATGCAAAAGGTCAGTATGACAGCCTCTTGTCTGAATATCAGGCAACTTATCAGCAATATATCGAAAAATCAAATGAACTTAAAAATTTGCAGCAAAAAGATGAGGAACTTTTACAACGATTAGATTTAATTAAATATCAACATAAAGAATTAACAGAAAAGAAATTGATTGCAAATGAAAAAGATACATTAACAGAAGAGATTAACCGACTTCAAAATTTTGAAAAACTGAGTGATGCATTGACTAAATCTGTTAATTTATTAAGCGAAGAAAATAAAATATTAGATTTATTATTTGAATTTAACGCCTCACTTAAAGAGATAAGTGAAATTATACCGGATAAATTCAGCAAGACACTGGAAGAATCTGAAGGCTTGTATTATATTCTGGATGATGCCAAACATACCTTACATGATGAATTAACTAAAAATGAATATGATGAAAATGAATTAAATAACTTAGAAACACGAATGAATGAAATTCAGTTCCTCGAAAGAAAATATGGTAAAAATTTACCGGAACTCATACCTTTTATAGATGAATTAGAAAAGGAAATTAATACGATTGAAAATATTGAAGAATCGACTTCTCAATTAACTGAGACGATACATCAGCTACATGAAAAGCTTTTAGAATTAGGTGAAAGTTTAAGTAAAGCCCGTCGAAAAGTTGCACAGAAATTACGTAATGATATATTAGATGAAATACATAATCTTGAAATGAAAAGTGCTAATTTTGAAATGGCATTTACTAAGACAGAACCGACTGCAACAGGTATTGAATCATTAGAATTCATGATTAGTCCGAATAAAGGTGAACCATTAAAACCACTCGAAAAGATTGCTTCTGGTGGAGAACTTAGTCGAATGATGTTGGCGCTTAAAAGTATATTTGCAGAATCTAAAGGTAAAACAGCTATCCTGTTTGATGAAGTTGATACGGGTGTATCAGGAAAAGTAGCTCAGAAAATGGCAGAAAAAATGTACGATATATCCACACATATTCAAGTGATATGTATTTCTCACTTACCACAGGTTGCAGCAATCAGTGATCAGCATTTATATATTGAAAAAATTGAACAGGATGACAGAACCATCACACAAGTTACAGAATTAAATAGAGAATCCAGAATTAAGGAAGTTGCACGCATGATATCTGGCGTTGAAGTAACACCGCTCACATTGGAGCATGCAGCAGAATTGATTCATCAAAATAAGAAATAATTAAAGGATGAAGAAATATGGTACTTAAAGTTGCAATCATAGAAGATTCAAGGGACTTAGCAGTCTCAATCAAAAATCATCTCGAAAAACACAACATAAAAGTAGTGGGTATGTGTCATAACGGAAAAGATGCACTTAAGATGATTAATGAATGTAGATTTGATTTACTGTTACTTGATTTAATATTGCCACACATAGATGGTATAACGCTTTTAAAAGATCATATACCTAATCCTCATCCATATAAAATTATTTGTTTAAGTGCTTTTGGTAAAGATTCTGTCCTTTCTGAGGCTTTAGACTCTGGTGCTGATTATTTTATTCTCAAGCCAATTAACTTTGAAAATTTCGTCAATCGAATTTGTCAGATCTGTAATATTGATGAGATGAAGATAAAACAGAATAAACTAGAACAGCTAGGTTTTAATGAGAAACATAAAGGCACTAGATATATACACGATGCAGTGGATATTCTTAAAACTTTAGAGAAAAATGATAATCATTCAAAAATTCATCTGACAAAAGATCTATATCCAGGAATTGCAGAAAAAAACAATGTTAAAAATGCAAATGTTGAACGCTCTATCAGACATGCGATTGAAAAGGCATGGGATAATGGTCTAAAATCGATTATGCATAAAAAAGGTATTGTTAATAAACCAACAAGTGGAGAATTAATTGATTTTATCATGGAGGAGTATTATGACTAAAATCATTGGACATCGAGGCTATGCAGCATTGTATCCAGAAAATACGATGATAAGTTTTAAGAAGGCATATGAACATGGTGCAGATGGCATTGAACTAGACATTCATTTGACGAAAGATAATGAAATTGTCGTGATTCACGATCCTACTTTAAATCGAACGACCAATCAAAAAGGAAAAGTGAATGAATGCACTTTAACTGAGATTAAAAATGCACGTATAAAAAGTAGTCTTTTCAAAGTGACCGATGAACAAGTACCCACTTTAAAAGAAGTGATGGATTGGATTATCGAAACAGATTTAGTCATAAATATCGAAGTAAAAGGTATAACAAAAGGAGAGCTGGAAGATATATTAGTCCAGCTGCTAAATCATTATGATATGAAAGAACGTATCATCATTTCAAGTTTTAATCTGGATAGCTTACTAATAATTGAACAGCTTGATTCAAGCTATCATACTGCTCTCCTTACGGATAAGAAATTAGGAGAACCATGGATGTATATGGAATCACATGGGATCAATTCAGTTCATCCTTATGGCAAAACATATATGAAAGATGATCAAAGGCAAACAGTAACGAGCTACAACTTACCGGCACGTGTGTACACAGTGAATCATGCTCGTGACATTTCATTTTGGCTTAATGCAGGGTTGGAGGCTATAATAACAGATGAAGTCGAACGAGCGGTGTTACTTAAACAGGAATACGAATCAAAAAAATGATATAAACAAAATAAGAGAATCAATCATAAAAGATTGATTCTCTTATTTTTTATAGAACTTTTCCTGAGCGCGTTTATTTTTCTTCTCAATATGCAGGATATAACCACCTACAAAACTCACACCAAAAACCATTAGTATAAACCCAATTAAAAATTGCAGCCAGATATAGTGTAATTCAGGAACAAGTATTCCAAACACAGCATCTCTCATCCACTTAATACCAAGACCCGCAAAATAGATAGGAATAACAAGAACCATTAAAGCAATAATTTTTTTCATATTTTCACCTGCCAATAGCATTATACCAAAATAAATAAAAATTATTAACAATAAGTTATTATTATTTTAAAATAATAATTAAAGATAAATATATAATAAGAAGTATAAATTAAAGCAATTACTCAGCAAATTTGTAAGCGCTTTAATCATTTAAAGTAATAGGATATTAATTATAAATGATAATAAAATTTCGGTTTTCGAAATAAAATCCATATCAGAAGTACAAATGTATAAAATTTATGTTTTATAAAAATAATATTTAATGTAAAATAGAAGATGTTAAACCAAATAATTATTTTATGAAAAGGGGATATAAAATGATTTTTGAAACATTAGAACAATATGACTACGAGCAAGTAGTATTCTGTCAGGACAAGACAAGTGGATTAAAAGCAATTATTGCAATTCATGATTCTACATTAGGACCAGCTCTTGGGGGATGCAGAATGTGGCCTTATGAATCTGAAGAGGCAGCAATTGAAGATGCACTTAGATTAGCGCGAGGTATGACTTATAAAAATGCAGCAGCAGGATTAAACTTAGGCGGTGCGAAGACTGTAGTGATTGGTGATCCTAAGAAAGATAAATCTGAAGCATTATTTAGAGCATTAGGTAGATATATTCAAAGCTTAAACGGAAGATATATTACAGCTGAAGACGTAGGAACGACAGTAACTGATATGGATATTATGCATGAAGAAACAGATTTTGTTGTAGGCCTTTCTGAAAGTTACGGCTCAAGTGGTAACCCAAGTCCAATGACAGCATTAGGGGTATACCGTGCGATGAAACGTACAGCGAAAGAAGCATTTGGAGATGATAGTTTAGCAGGTAAGACGGTTTCAGTTCAAGGAGTAGGGAATGTGTCTTATACATTATGTAAGTATTTACATGAAGAAGGTGCGAAACTTATCGTTACGGATATCTTCCAGGAATCAATTGATAGAGCGGTAAATGACTTTGGTGCAATAGCAGTGAAGCCTGATGAAATATATTCAGTTGAAGCGGATATCTTTGCACCATGTGCATTAGGTGCAATACTGAACGATGAAACAATTCCACAATTAAAAGTTAAAGCAGTATGCGGATCTTCGAATAACCAATTAAAAGATATGGAGAAACATGCAGCGATGTTACAGGAAAGAGGTATCATCTATGCGCCTGACTTTGTTGCGAACTCTGGCGGTGTTATTAACGTAGCAGATGAGTTAAATGGTTATAATGCAGACCGTGCGACAAAGAAAGTAAATGAAATCTATGACCAAATGGATAAAGTGTTTGAAATTGCGAAACGTGATAACATTTCTACTGCATTAGCTGCAGAGCGTTTAGCTGAAGAACGAATTGACCAGATGATGCGTGTACGTAGTACATTTAGTTTAAATGAACATTCTTTGATTTCTAGTCGTAGAGGGTAATATCATCGGCACCTACAACTTGTAGGTGCTTTTCTTTATAAATATAGGATTGAATAGAGAAATTATTAATTAAATATTAAAAGGAGGTATTAAGAATGAAAGTAAGATTATCTGATTATGATCCTAAGTGGAGAGTTAGTTTCGAAAATGAATGTCTATTAATTTCTGATATGATTCCTGATGAAATTGTAAGATTTGAACATTTTGGTAGTACATCAGTTCCTGGTATGAAAGCTAAACCTGTAATAGATATGATGGTATTGGTTAAAGACATAAATCAAATTGATAGTTATAATTCAAAATTTGGAGAAGCAGGATACGATGTGGCCGGAGAATGGGGAATCCCAGGTAGAAGATTGTTAAGAAAAGGTGGAGATGATAGAACACATCATATACATATCTATCAAGAAGGTCATCCTGAAATCTATCGACATTTAGCTGTTCGAGATTATTTACTTGAACATCCAGAGGAAGTAAAGGCCTACAGTGATTTAAAGACTAAACTTATCCAATCATATGATGAAACACCTGAATATAGAAATGCTAAACGCGATTATGTTGTAGCTTTGGAGAAGAGAGCTATAAGTTATTTTAGAAGAAAATAAAACGGAAATATAATTATATTTCCGTTTTTATGAAAATAACTCATCAACCGTGACATTTAAACACTTAGCTAATTTAAATGCGAGAGATAGCGTAGGGTCATATTTATCATTTTCTATGGCATTGATCGTTTGTCTTGAAACATTTGTTTTGTCACTAAGTTCAGCTTGTGACATACCAAGCTCTTTTCTTAACTCTTTGATTTTATTTTTCAAATAGCATCAACCTTTAGCACTATCCTATTCTTAGTATAAAACAAACTCATGAAAAAGATAACTATAATAATAAGCAAGTAAAATACTTCAGGAAATTCAGGTAGGATAGCTTTATCTGGATTTCCCAGTTTAAATAATTTTAATATGATGCTAATTAATAATGCGTATACTACCCATACTAAAGTATTAGAAAAAACTTCTAATAATATTCTAGATGATCTTTCATCAATTTTGTTATTGTTACCCTCAATCATATCTTTAGGTAAAACTTTTTTAATCACAAATCCCCATAGACCAGCAAATAAAAATATACATATAAAACCAAGTACTTTCATGACGATTTCTCCTTTAGACACTATATTTTTTGTTGATTCGAATGTAATTGAAAATAATTAAAATAGTAGCTAATGCTAAATTAATTAATTCTGGATATTCATTTAAATAATCAAATTTAATATTATTAAAATCTATGGTTTTCATAATTAAAGAGAATATCCAGAAAACAATAAGATAGGTTAAAGTTGTTGTAAATACTTCATTTCCTATTCTTTGAGTTCTTTCATCATATTCACTATGACCAGGTCCAAAATTTAAAAATTTAACGATAAACATAAAAGCAATGACTGTTAACAAAAAAGCAAAAATTAGTTGAATAATCATAAATCAAACCTCCAAATGTCAAAAGTATTTTACATTTATAATATAGCAAGTCATTTCAAAAATGTCAAAAGTATTTTACATTTATTTAAAGCTTAATTGTGGACAAAATCATAAATTTGTCAATTTTAATTATTAAGGAATATTGCTACACTTTTGAAAAAATATGAGGTGATTTTATGATAATAGATGCTTTCGATAATAATTCGGAACCGATTGTTACTTTGAGAAGTTTTTATGGGGATCAGAAAAAGATTTTAGATGTGTGTATGATTATTTTATCGAAAAATATTTATGACAATATATTTGAAATATATAGATGTGAAAAAATTGCAGAGATTCATGCTTGTAACGGTAGTTATCCAATATATAAATTTATTCATGAAGGTAAAGATATTGGATTTTATTTAAGTGGTATTGGATCAACTCTAGCGTCTCAATTTTGTATAGAAGCTAACTGGTTAACTGGTGCTACTCAGTTTATAATGTCAGGTTCAGCAGGTAGTTTAGATAAAGAAAAGACGGATAATAAATTTGTGATTCCAACGGAAAGTTATCGAGATGAAGGTATGTCTTATCATTACGCAAAAGCAAATGATTATATTGAAATTAATAATAGTAATAAAGTAGCTGAAATATTTGATATATTAGAATTACCCTATATGCAAGGTAAGGTATGGACAACTGATGCTATGATGAGAGAAACTAAAAATAATGTTGAAATGCGCAAAAACGATGGATGTATTGCAGTCGAAATGGAACTTGCAGGTGTTCAAGCGGTTTGTGACTTCCATGGGTTTGAACTTTATAACTTTATGGTAACGGGTGATGTACTTGCAGAAAATGAATACGAGGTTGACGGCTTAAGTGACGCAAATCATAATATGGATAAATTCTTTATAGGTTTGGAAATAGCAATGAGAATATAGAAAGTATTAATGATAGTAGATAATTGGTAAAATAATCATTAAATATAATGGGGAATTAAGATGCTAACGTTTAGTTATAAAAAACAAAGTATTGAATATTTTATATTTGGTTCTGGAAAGCCGATATTATTATTACTAGGGATGAATGGTATTGTTGATGAATGGTATGATTTTATAAAACTATTGAAACATGAATATAAAATTTACGTTTTTTATAGACCAGGGATAGGATATGGGGAAGTTGAAGATACTAAAATTTCGATAAAAAATACCTCTATGATGATTGATGAATTTATAAAACACAATAATATTGAAAAGGCACCATTGATAGGTCATTCTTATGGAGGGCTATGTATTCAAGATTATGTGTCAAGATATAAATCAAAAAATTCCATTATTCTTATTGATTCTACTTCAGTTGATTATAAGCAATTAGATGTAATTGATGAAAATAGTACTTCAAATCAAAATTCTGATGAAGCGTGGTTGAATTATTGCAAAGTGAAATCAATGATGTCTCATAATCAATTAAAAGATGATATCTATCTTAATAAAAACAAACGAAATGCATGTATGTTTCCAAACTTTTATAGAGTTCTCTATTTCGAAACTAAGAATTGGAACCAAGATGCAACTAACTTAAAAGAGAGCTTTATTACAATCAATAATCCATTACTGGTCATAGGTAGAGAAAAGAACTTTACTATTAAAGAAAATATTAAATCTAATGATATGACTGAAAATAATGCAAAAAAATTTGAGGAGATTTGGCATAATTTAATATTGAATCAGGCAAAACTAAGTTCTAATTCAATTGTTAAATTTATTAATAAGTCGAATCATAATATTCATATATCTAATCCATTAGAATTAAGTAGCGAAATTAAAATGTTTTTATCTGAAAATTATAAATGAGGTGAAATTATGCTCGAATACGAAATGCTACATCTAGATGCTGCTAGAAGATTAAGTGGTGAATACGCAGATATTTTACATGATTACTATATGGAGTTTGGTCAATCAGGAAAAGTGACTAAGAAATCAGATTATATTGGATTTAAGATGCCTGAAAGTGATTTTGAAGTAATAGATTATCGTGTGAAAGATCTCTCTGATAACAGTAAGCTAGCTACATATATATTGATAGATAAAGTAACAAACAATAAATCAAACCGTAGTTCAATCTGGGTTAATGAAGATGGTTGGAAGTTGTATTTTCACCAGGGAACGAGGGTACAACAATGTTAAATTTTGATTTTCATTTAATAGAAAGTCCTATGGACCAACTTTCATATGAAGAACGTGCGAAACCTGGAAACTTTATGGCATTGGATGCAAATTTGAAAATCAAATATAATAATACTATTTATTTTGATGAAGATATTGCCATTATAGAATTCTGGTTACAATTGAATGATTGGTTGAATGGAAGTAGTAATGATGAATTTCAATATCATACTATGGAAGTTGAAGATGAGTTCAATCCATTAATTTCAATTTCTCCATTAGGTGAATACTATCAAATACATTCACCATGGGTCGAAACAGAAATTGCTCTGATTGATAATCAAACTGAAATGGTTAAAAGATTAATAATGCTAAGAGATGATATAAAAGAAGTTATTGAGAGGTATATTCAAAAAGACATTTCAATATATGAATTATATACGATAGAAAAATTAATGAAAAAAATAATTGAGGTGGATTAATGTTTGAGATAGATGAGAATTATTTTGTGACAATCAATGATAGGAAATAGAATTTGAAATTGGTAGAACCCCAATTTCGGTAGATAAATTCAATCTGAAATTGGTAGAACTCCAATTTCGAGCTAACATTTCTTATCGAAATTGGAGATGCTCACATCAATTTTAATTTTTACTATCATTTTAATATTATGCTATACTCAAATCACTAAAGTGAGGTATAGACATAATGATAAAAGCATATGAATTTGCGCAAGTAATGTTTAAAGTGAACCAGTTACTTAAGATTTATAAAACAAATGATCCAACGACGAATAAAGCACAAAAAAATATTATATTAGACGAAATTCGAGCAATTTACATTGTGAATGGCATAGATGCTAGTGAGTATATTACTAGACTTGATGATATTCGGCTTTCAAAGACGAAAGCTGCTATGATTCTTTCAGAAATGAAACAGTTTGTAGAACCTTTTGAAATGCCTTCAGCTAAACAAGTGGAGAAGTTATTCAGAAAGGTAAAGAAATTAAAGACACCTTCAAGTGATCAGTATGATCTTCAGATGATGAGCTATCTCGGATGGAATGACCATTCTGCAAATCGTAAGTATATTGTCTATAAAGATAGTAAAGGTGCTTTTCAAAGTATATACGGGGAATTAGCTCCAACTAAAGTGAAAGGTTTTTGTTCAATTTGTCAGCATGAATCAGACGTTTCATTATTCCTAAATAAAACAAAAGCGAATAGTGATGGGACTTATACTAAAAAGGGCGATTATATTTGTCAGGATAGTAATATATGTAATCAATTTTTAGATGATATTGATAAATTATATAGTTTTACGCAAAAAATTAAGTAAGTGTCGATTTGAGACACTTACTTTTTTCTTTTATAAAATATTTTCTTTTAATGATGAGATATATTGTCCAACAGTTTAAAAACGTAAATATTATAAATATAAAAAGCGATAATGAACAAGCGATAACAGCCCATTTTTCATGTCTTATTGATAACGTATGAATATTTACAAAGATAAATCCTAAGGTTAATAATAAAGAAATAATAGGTGTTATAAGATTCATATTGTCCAGTTTTGAATTTTTAACAGTAAAATATTTCATTTTTACTCCATTCTAATTCTTACTTTTTCTTTTGCCACCATTTTGGTGTTTCAATACCTTTATGATTATATACTGGCTTTATGATATCAAGTATTTCAACAGTGTCATGAATATTATTTATAATTTCATCAATAGGTTTATATGCATCCGGTGCTTCATCTAAAGTATCTTCTACAACAGTACTACTATATATCCCTTTCATTTGTTGCTCGAAAGTTTCTAAAGTTAATGTTTGTTTCGCTTTAGTTCTAGATAATACGCGTCCAGCACCATGTGGCGCAGAGTTGTTCCATTCAGTATTTCCTTTTCCTTTACCGATAATGATACCGTCGCGCATATTGATTGGAATCACAACATCTCTACCAAGACTTGCATCACAAGCCCCTTTACGAATAATGTAGTCATCTTCTCTTACTTCAATAAAGTTATGGGGTGAATTGATTATTTTTTGTTCATCAATTTCGATATTAAAATAATTAAGAATAATTGTGGTCATCATATAACGATTGATTTCAGCAAACATGCATGCTGCTGTCATGTCATTAATATATTGTTTTAATACATCATCTTTCAAATAACATACTTCTGCATCATAAGTATTTTCTAGATTTAATTGTTTTATAAACTCGATCATCGGTTGAATGGCATGGTATTTTTCTTGTGCCTTTAAAATTTCGATTATTGGAGCAGCATTAATATTTTTATGCATATCTGCAGCACAATCCTGGTAATGTTTTTCAACCTTAGCACCTAAGAAACGACTACCAGAGTGTATCGTTAAATAATATTCATCATTTGAATTTTTACCGATTTCAACAAAATGATTACCTCCACCTAACGTACCAACCGAATTAATTAAAGTAACCATATCAACATTTTGAAATATCAATTTATCCTGTATCAGTTTTAAAACATCTATTATTTTATTTTTATTATTTTGATGCATATGAGAAAATACATTGTTCTTTAGAGCATCAATTCTAGGATATGTAGAAATATTCTCTGATATATATTGGTCTAGCTTTGGAAAATTAATTGCTTCTAATTTGCCTAAAGGATAGCTCATCATACCACAACCAATATCAACACCGATAAAAGCGGGCGGAATCATTGCGTTTGATTTATCCATTCTGATCGATGTCCCGATAGCACAACCTTTGCCTTCGTGGACATCAGGCATCATGACGATATTTGTGTTTTCTAGAAAATCGAGATTTGTCATATTTTGTACGCGATGATAAGCCGCTTCGTCAATATTGTCAGTCATAATTTTTGCATTAGTATATTTTCCATTGATAAAAATCATAGTAAAACTCCGTTCTATTTTTCAATAGTTATTATTCAAATTGTAATATATAATAAAATATAATACAATTGGATTAAATTGTTAAATTACTTTTGGAGGCGCGCCATGTTTTCATATTTTGAGAAATACATAATCAAACATTTTATCTATGGAATAATTTTAGGATTTCTGTATACCTTATTTTTAAAAGATTTCTTTGTACTTTTATTCAACAGTGATATAGACCTTGATTCAGGGGCTTTTTCAGGTGGTATTATTAATTTTTTGAAGAGTATGTTTACAGTTGCAATTGTTTATAGTTTACTATCGATTATATATTTCATTAATTTTAAAAAAAATAAAAAATAGATCTAAAATCAATATATACTTAAACAATCAATAAATGTATTGAGTAATCTTCATTATCACTGGGTAAACTTAAGTATTACAAACCTAGGAGAGATATTATGAAAAAAATAATGATCATTAATACAAACACGGAATATTATAAAGGCACTGAAGAAAAAACGGGTTTATGGTTGAGTGAATTGGTTCATTTCTATGATTACTTTAAAGATAAAGATGTTGATATTGATTTATATAGTGTTAAGGGCGGTAAAATACCGATTGATCCATTTAGCGTGAGTACGTTGATGTTAGATTATAAGACTAAGAACTATATGGAAGATCCTGAATTTATGAGATTATTAGACACTACTCAGTCTATTCATGACGCGGATGTCTATGAATACGATGCGGTTTACTTCACAGGAGGACATGGTACTGTCTTTGATTTCGTGGATAACAAAGATATTGCTCGTATTCTTAATGAAATGAATAAGAATGGTAAAGTAATATCATCTGTATGTCATGGTGCAGCTGCATTCTTGAATTTCGATGATAATTCTTTGAAAGATATAGATTTAACTGGTTTTTCAAACCTTGAAGAACATATGGTTAGAAAGACAAAGAAAGTACCATTTCTTTTAGAAGATGAATTGAAGAAGAAGGGTGCGAATTACAAAAAAGCGACCTTACCAATGGCATCGAAAGTTGTTCAGGACGGGAATATCATTACCGGACAAAATCCGCAATCACCAAAAGGTGTAGCTAAGAAAGTCTGGAATGCAATTCAGTAATCACTTTTAACCATTTTATAGAATTTTAGAACTATCCAGAATGTTGGATAGTTTTTTTATATACTAATCTGTAATTTTAAGTTAATTATATAATATATGTAATTAAGTGCTAAACTATGGTAATATCAATTTAAAATACGAGGAGGGATGAAGATGACTTTCACAAAACGTGTAATAACTTCCGTTATAATCATTTTTCTAATTGCAGCAGGAATCTTGTATTCTGAGTCAACAAAAAAAGAAGTTAAATCTAAACCGATAAAAGAGAGCTCACTGATTAAACAATTGGAAAGTAACGCGTATGCAAATGGTGAAACTGCGATGAAAGATTTTAAAGAAAAACTTTTTCCTCATTCAAAGAGTGAAGGTATGATTGTAAATCCAGATAAGCAATCAAATCCTAAATTTTACTCTATTTTTGTTAGTGAGAAAGAGAAAAATGACAAAAATAAAAATTACGCTTTTGGATATGCCATTTATAACCCGAAATCAAAAACATATCATCTAGACATTGTGGATACAGGTATCCAGTTAGAAGAAGGTATGACAGGTATAACAAAGAAAACAGTCATTGGCAATACTGTTTCGACATTCTATGCTGGGCATAACGAAGATGATAAACTTGAAAAATATGAATCTGGCGTGATTGATGAAGAAACAAATCTTACGGTTAAATTTACAGACCAGATTATACATAATACACAAAGATTAGATGATATTATTTCAAATGAATATATTGAAAGTCTGAATGCATTAGAAATGGCTGTAGTAACTCTAACGTCCCCATATAATCCTAAAAATCTTAAAGTTATGATTGCTGATTATGAGATGGATGGTAATCAATATGGTGCGGTAGCTGTTATTCACAATAGTGGTGGAGGGCGTATAGTAACACGTGTTGTTGATGATTTATTAATATCAAAGCATATGCAAACCTTTAATAAATCACTTAAAATTGATGGTCAGCAATTAGATATTACGATAGGGAATGAAATTGTAGCATCATCAAAGAACAGTATTAGACATGAAGTAGGTAATGTGGGTTCAATAACAGTCAATATTAAATAAAGAGGTGGATAATATGAATTTTGGAGACAAACTATTTATTTTATTTTTAAATGCATGCTGGATGTTTTTCATTTATTATTTGGTAAGGATTCACGACAATGAGTTTTTAAATTATTTACCGTTTATCATACCTGCAAGCTTAATCGTTATTTGTTTTATCATGTTATTTCAATTAAGAGATGAAAAGACAAAAGATGTAAAAGTAAGAGAGTTTGAAGAAGAATAATTGATTATTTTACTATAGCATGGTGATCACTTAATGTATTAATAATATACAAAAAGTACTAGCTGTTTATATATCAGTTAGTACTTTTTTTGGATTTATCTTAGGATGGATAATATGATATCTAAATAAATCTTTCTTATAGATAATACGTTCTGTTATTTCATATGGCTTGGTATAATTCATCTCAGAAACTTTGACTGCACCGTTCTGATATACATGTTCTATGTAGGCTACATGACCTTGCCTTCCTCTCGGTGATTGAAGTAATGCACCTTTTCGTGGTGAATGGTTAACAGTATATCCACCTTGTTTAGCAAACTTCGCCCAGTGCTTGGCATCACGCCATGATCGTTCTATCATGTTGCCGTCTTGCTTTACTTTATCAAATACATAGTAGGTACATTGTCCTTTATCATAAGTGTTTATTGACATCGGATCTGGCATGAGTTCAATGCGTAATGCTTTGTAACTTTCGATAATCCTATCCTGATTTATAAAAACCAGAAACAATGATAATACAATAATGAAGATTGAGATAATTCTTTTCATAGTGTTTTTATATACCAGCGATCCATTGCTGTATGGTCGCTGCCTTCTATTGGCTGTTCTAATAACTCAAAGCCATATTTCTCATAGAGAATACATGCAACTTCTAGTATACCCATCGTTTCTAAATAACAAGCTTTATAATGGTTTGATGCAAATGCTAATGCTTGGTCCAGTAATAGTTTAGATATACCTTTACCTTTTGCAGACTCCAGGAGGTATAGTTTTTGAAGTTCACATATTGTTCTTTCTTCATTAAAAGGTGCTATACCAACACCACCTAAAACTTCACCATCCCGTTCTGCTATCCAGTACTGTGCATATTCACGTTCATTATAATATGATGATAATTGTGCAAGTTCGGGATCAAAGTATGCAGATCCAGGTATATTTAGATTGAAGGACTCGAGTGATTTTTGTATGATTTTATGTATATAAGGATCATCTTTTCGTTGTATCGGTCTAATTTGAACTGTATTAGGCATAAGGTTATCTCCTTTTAGTTTACAGTAAATAGTAATGAAGCGGAATAAATATGTCAATAAAATAGGAACGTTGATTTTTTGATCATGTTATTAGAACAACGGATTTACTAGTAAATTTTATTGATTAGGTAGTAAGTAAACGAATGATGGTGCTTCTCATATTTAATTGAATCCTTATCAATCATCAGTAACCAGTAAATTATTTGCATCTTATAATTTTCACGAATTAATCACTAGATTTACACTTATTTATTCGTTATGATAGGTGTATCAATTTAGAAGAGGTGTAATATCAATGGATATGAATTTTAATATGTTTATGGAAGATTTCGTAAATAAAGCACGTCAAGAAATCGAGTCAGCGGGTTATCAACAACTTAAAACACCAGAAGAGGTTAAATCTTCGTTTGAAAAACCTGGTACGACGTTTGTAATGATTAACTCTGTATGTGGTTGTGCTGGTGGTATTGCTCGTCCTGCAGCAGCTCATGCAATTCACTACGATAAAGTACCGGATCAACTTGTTACTGTTTTTGCCGGACAAGATAAAGAAGCGACTGAAACAGCGCGTGAATATTTTGAAGGTTATCCACCAAGTAGTCCATCATTTGCGTTACTTAAAGATGGTAAGATCATCAAAATGATTGAAAGACATGAAATCGAAGGTCATGATTCAATGAGCGTCATTACTAACATTCAAGCTTTATTTGAAGAGCATTGTGAGGAACGTTAATTAATTCATGAAGATAAAACCTTATAAGATAGGCTTTCGTACGATAAAAACGGCATTTGGAATGGCGCTAGGAGTAATTATCTGTAAGATGCTTAATTTAGATAACTTTTCATCTGCAGCAATTCTTGTAGTGCTATGTGTCAAAAATACAAAAGTAAAATCTTTAGAAGCGGCAAGTGCACGGTTTTTCTCTTGTCTGCTTGGTATTTTGTTTTCATATATTTTCTTTATGCATCTCGGCTTTAATCCCATCATTTTAGGTGTACTCGTACTACTCTTCATTCCAGTAACCGTTATGTTTGGTATACAGGAAGGGGTAGTGACGAGTATTGTTATTATTCTTCACTGCTATAATTCAGGCAATATCAATTGGCATGTGGCGATGAATGAGTTTCTCTTGTTATGTGTAGGTATGGGGATAGCATTATTATTAAATCTATATATGCCTAACCATAATAAAGAATTAAAAGCATATAAAAGACTTATTGAAATGGAGTTTCAGGTAATTGTCAGTCGATTAAGTGATGCATTAAAACATCCTGAAATTGTGCTGAATACAAATGACATTGAAAAACTACATGAAACAATTGAACGTGCTAAATCTGTCGCATATACAGAAGTAGAAAATCACTTTGCACGTAATGATAATTCATATTATCATTATTTCGATATGCGAGAGTCTCAACTTAAATTACTGAGTCGTATGACACATTTAATCAATGATATTAGTTGTAAGGATAGATTACATTTAAGGTGTAGCGGATTATTAGAGGATTTATCGAACAATATAACGAGTAATAACTTTACGGCAATTAGGTTACACGACCTTTATGAAATTATGCTTGATTTAGATTCGTATCCTTTACCGGATTCTCAGGAACGATTAAAGTCGCGTTCAGCTGCGATGCAACTGCTTAAAGAAATAGAAAGTTATTTATTAATAAAACATAAATTTGGTTCTTTAAAAATGTATTAAACCGTTGAGTAGGCTCAACGGTTTTTTTACATATTTAAATATGGGAGCACAGCGCTCAATACCAAAGCTGCAACGATTAATACCAGTAGTGTAATAATGAAAACTTTTCGTGCAATTTTATTATTCATTTATTTCTTCCTTTCCATGTGTTTAATTAATTATAACAAATTATTGTTTTTTCGTCTTATTCTTTATTGATGACCAGTTGTTTGGTACGATGAATATATCATACATTGAGGAGTGAAGGCATGAATCAACAGAGATTAATTGAAACGTTTATTGAACTGGTTAAGATTGATAGTGAATCAGGAAATGAACGTCAAATTGCAGATCATCTAAAAGAACTTTATTCAGGTTTAGGATTTGATGTTGTAGAAGATGATACACAAAAGAAAACTGGATTTGGCGCAGGTAACCTTATTATGAAGTTGAAAGGTTCTACAGATCAGGACACTGTTTTACTATCGTGTCATATGGATACTGTAACGCCAGGTAATAACATTAAACCCATCATCACTGATGATATAATTCACACGGACGGGACGACGATACTTGGCGCAGATGATAAAGCAGGGATTGCTGTAATGGTTGAATCAATCCGTACGATTCAGGAAGAAAATATACCTCACGGCGATATCGAGGTTGTTATTTCTGTCGGTGAGGAATCTCATTTAATTGGTGCAAGTGTTCTAGACGGAGCGCAATTTAATGCTCAATTTGGTTATGCGCTGGATGCAGGGAACGCGGTAGGTACTATCGTTAACCAGGCACCAACGAATGCGACATTAAACGTAGAAATAACAGGTGTGACAGCTCACGCTGGTGTAGCCCCGGAAAATGGTGTAAGTGCAATTAATATTGCAGCCCGTGCGATCAGTAATATGAAATTAGGACGTATAGATGCAGAAACCACTGCAAATATTGGTACCATCGATGGAGGATCACGCACAAATATTGTGGCTGAAAAATGCATGATAGTTGCTGAAGCACGTAGCTTGGTAGCATCAAAAATGGAAGCACAAGTTACTCATATGAAGGAAGCATTTTTAACTGCTGCAGCTGAACTAGGTGGAGAAGCGAAAATTGACGTTAAAGTCAATTATCCGGCATTCCATGTGGATAAAGAAAGTAAAGCAATAAAAATAGCATCTCAAGCTGCCCAGAATATAGGCCGTACTGCTAAAGTAGTTTCAAACGGTGGGGGTAGTGATGCTAATTTCATCAATAAATTTGTTCCTACTGTAGTGCTTGCAGTAGGATATCAGGATATTCACACAGTCAATGAAAAGATGCCAATTGCTGAATTAACTAAATTAACTGAGCAAGTCATTGAAATCATTAAACTGGTATAGTCTACATCTAAATTTATTATGCTATAATAATCATGAAAAAATATTTGAAAGAGGTATATTATGAGTAAACAACAAATTGGTGTAATTGGTTTAGCAGTAATGGGTAAAAATTTAGCTTGGAATATTGAATCTCGTGGAAACACAGTATCTGTTTACAACCGCTCGAAAGAAAAAACTGAAGAGATGATGAAAGAATCAGCTGGTAAAAATATTTTTCCAACATATTCACTTCAGGAATTTGTAGATAGCTTAGAAAAACCCCGCAAGATTATGATGATGGTAAAAGCGGGAGAAGCGACTGATGCAACAATTGAGAGTTTAATTCCATTGTTAGATCAAGGCGACATCTTAATTGATGGTGGGAACACAAATTATAATGATACAATTCGCCGCAATGTATATCTCTCTGAAAAAGGCTTCAACTTTATTGGTACTGGTGTTTCAGGTGGTGAAGAAGGTGCATTACATGGTCCATCAATTATGCCGGGTGGACAGCGTGAAGCATACGAATTAGTTAAACCAATTTTAGAATCTATTGCTGCTAAAGCTGAAGATGGTAAACCTTGTGTTGCATATATTGGCCCAGATGGAGCCGGCCATTATGTAAAAATGGTGCATAATGGTATAGAGTATGCCGATATGCAGCTGATTGCTGAGAGTTATGATTTAATGAAAAATGTTTTAGGTATGAATAATGATGAGATTGCTGAAACATTTAAAGCGTGGAATGAAGGCGAGTTAGATAGTTACTTAATCGAAATTACTGCAGATATCTTTAAGAAGTTAGATGAAGATGGAAGTCCTCTTGTTGAGAAAGTCATGGATAAGGCCGGACAAAAGGGTACAGGAAAATGGACTTCTATCAATGCACTGGATTTAGGTCAGCCTTTAACGATTATTACTGAAAGTGTTTTTGCCCGATTTATTTCGAGCCAAAAAGAAGAGAGAGACAATGCAAGTGTAAAAATAAATTCTAAAAAGACACCATTTATAGGTGATAAAGCTGAATTTTTAGAAGCGATACGTGAAGCACTTTACATGAGTAAAATTTGTTGCTATGCTCAAGGATTTGCTCAGATGAAAGCAGCGAGTGAAGCATATAACTGGGATTTACAGTTAGGTGATCTTGCGATGATCTGGCGTGAAGGATGTATCATCCGTGCACAGTTCCTGCAAAAGATTAAAGATGCATATGATCAGGATGCAAATCTGCAAAACCTTTTATTAGATCCTTATTTTAAAGAAGTCGTAGAAAAGTATCAGACAAGCCTACGTAATGTAGCAGCTACAGCTATTACTACAGGTACACCAGCACCAGGTTTTGCTGCAGCGATTAATTACTTTGATTCTTATACTTCTAAAGATTTACCAGCTAATCTTATTCAGGCACAACGTGATTATTTTGGCGCACATACTTATGAACGAAAAGATAAGGATGGTATCTTCCATACTGACTGGAAATAAATTAAAACGAGGAAAGACAAAAGTCTTTCCTCGTTTTTTATGAAACTGGTAACCATAATTCAACTTTATTAAAACTATTATCAAAATCTAGATCATCCGGAAAAACATAAACATAAGTACTATTACGATCATAGTGAATATTGAAATCTACTTGTCTTTCGACGGAATGCCAAATTTCGTTAAACACAAAATCTAACTTGCCACGTGATTTGAAGATTGCATAATCACTGTTAAATATTTGCTTCATCTCATAATTAAATGAGCGTTCTGATTTAACGCCTGTAAAGATTTCAATGTGATCATATACAGGTTGTACAACAACATAGATCTTTTTGTCACTACTTATTTCAAGTAACGACTGTATTTCGCCACTTTGATGTAATGCATAAACTATATCAGGTACAAGGAAGTGATTACTGAGTTCATTAAAAGCGACATTTTCTTTTATACCTATTAGATTAAAATCTTCTATACGTACGATATTATAATTGAGTGGGGGTACAGTTGTAGTAGATAGTTCTATATATATTCTTTCTACCATTTTTAACTGCTCAGCATTGTTTCTTACCTGTATAGGAGAAATATTATGATGGTTACTAAATGCTTCACTGAATTCATGTGCTGTAGAATAACCAAAATGATTTGCTATATCAACAAGACTATAGTTACCATTTAGAAGTTTTTTCGCCGCTTCTGTCATTTTTCTGTGATAAATATAATCTTCAATATTCATTCCGGCAATCATTGTAAATGACTGGTTAATATGTAGTGGATTTTCATTTAAATATGTCCCCATATCCTGATAATTTAAGACATCAAATAAGTGATCTTCTATATAAACGATAGTTTTTTGAACAAGATTAATATTATTCATACGTCAATCCTTTCCGGATATATCCTGTTATGTCTTTGTGTATTGATATATATTTATCTTTTCTGATGGATCTATTGATTCATTATCCAAAAGAATAGAATATTTTAACTTAAACTGTATACATTCACTTAAATACATTTCATATTCCGGCTTGACATAATACAAAATAATATCACACTGCAAAATATCAGTTGTCATTAAATTCTCCATAACTTTTTGAAATACAAATACTGAAAATGGATTAAAGAAAAATAAATGAGTCTCTTTGCCCTGAAACTGATAGTGAATAGCATTGATATTTAATGTATGGATGGATGATGGATGATGTAACAGCTGATAATTTTTAATATTTTTAAGACCTAGTAAATAGAGCTGTTTATTCAGTTCAATTCCGGTAACTGAAATATTTAATAAGTGATTGAAAAGTATGGGTACACGCATTAAACCAGAACCAAAATCAATGAAATGTGAATCACTGTGAAAATCCTTGTATGTCTGTTCTATTAAGCTGATTAAGTCCTGATAAACTGTCGGTTCATATCGATTCGCATGATGATTTGAAAAAGTAGATACATACGGAATCGTTTCAATGTTAAGCAGATTTTCAAAATCATTATCATTGTAATCTTTAAAATGAGATATTTTTGTTTTATTCATAACTCAAATATTAACATATTCATCAAACAATAAAAACCTTTGAGCCGTATCGACTCAAAGGTTTTTACTAATTTATACATCCCACCAATGAAAATTATCTCTGCTAAGTAATAAATCACTTTTGATAGGACCATTTGATCCTGCCTGATAGTTAGGGAATGGGGCAGGGTGAGCATCCCAGTACTCAGCGACTGTGTCTACGTAACTCCATGTAGCTTTAAGTTCTTCCCAGTGTGTGAAGTTTGTTGCATCACCTTTCAGGCAATCATAGATTAAACCTTCATAAGCATCAACAGTATTCATTTTATCCTGAGCAGTCATAGCATAAGATAATTTTACTGGCTCTGTATCAATACCTTCAATATATTTTCGTGCATTTAAGTGCAGCTCAATACCTTCATTAGGCTGAATGTTTATGACAAGTAAATTTGAATCTAACTGATTATCTTTTTGATAGTATAGATTCATTGGCATTTCCTTAAATTCAACAACAACGCGAATTTCTTTTTCCTTCATGCGTTTACCTGTTCTAATATAGAATGGAACACCTGCCCATCTGAAGTTGTCGAGCATTACTTTTGCAGCAACAAATGTTGGTGTGTTACTTTCTGGATTAACGTTGTCTTCATCACGATATCGAATAACCTTTTCACCGTTAATTTCTCCCGCATCATATTGACCGCGAACAAAATAACTTCTCACATGTTCTGGTTGTATTTTTCGTATTGAACGAAGGGCTTTAACTTTCTCATTACGAATATCTTCAGAAGATAGCGAGATTGGAGGTTCCATCGCAAGCAGTGACACAATTTGTAACATATGGTTTTGAACCATATCTTTAAGCGCACCGCTATTATCGTAATAACCTCCACGATCTTCGACACCTAAAATTTCAGAAGATGTAATTTGAATATTTGAAATATATTTATTGTTCCATAGAGGTTCAAACATTGCATTGCTAAATCGGATTACCTCGATATTTTGAACCATATCTTTACCTAGATAATGGTCGATACGATAGATTTCTTCCTCTTTAAATGACTTTCGTAATTGGCTGTTGAGTTTTTCAGCAGAAGCTAAATCTTTACCAAATGGTTTTTCAATAATAAGTCGTTTAAACCCTTTAGTTTTCGTTAATCCACTGGTTTTTAAGAAGTCAGATACTGTACCGAAAAATTCAGGTGCCATCGCTAAATAGAATAGACGATTTCCTTCTAGCCCGAATTGTGTATCAAGGTTCTGGGCTGTCTCAAGTAAAGCGTCATAGCTTTCCTTATTATTCACATCATGAGATTGATAGAATACATGGTTTAAAAAATCATCAAGTTTATGTGTATCATTGACAAACTTTTCTATAGAAGCTTTAATTTCCGTTCTAAATTTTTCGTTACTCCAGTCACGTCGACCGATACCAATAATAGCAACATGTTCATTTAAATTATCTTGTTGATAAAGATGGAATAGAGATGGGAATAACTTACGATGACTCAAATCACCCGTTGCACCAAAAATTGTAATCAAACAGGGAATATTTTGCTTTTCAATATCCAAAATAAATACCTCGATTCTATTAAAGTCTATTTTATTTTTTCATACAATGCCTAAAAAAACAATTAAAACATGCTATAATGACGTGATGAAATAAAAGGTGGTATGAACATGAAAATAACATTTTTGGGGACGAGTGCAGGTTTACCCACAAAAGAAAGAAATACACAGACGATAATACTTTCACTGGCACCTAATGATAATACATTTTGGTTGTTTGATGCAGGTGAAGCCTGTCAGCACCAAATATTACATACTAATATTAAGCTTGGCAAAATTGATAATATATTTATTACACATATGCATGGTGATCATCTTTTTGGATTACCTGGACTACTCACTTCCCGTAGTTTTCAAGGTGGTGAAAATAAGCCGTTAACCGTCTATGGTCCTGCAGGAATAAAGATGTACATAGAAACGACGTTATATGTAACAGGTTCACATTTAAATTATCCACTTCAAATTGTTGAAGTCAGTGATAATGATATCTTAGAGATCGACCAATATAAGGTATATGTAAAAAAATTAAATCATGGCATTGATTCTTTCGGTTATCGAATTCAATTTCCGAATAGGCAAGGTAATCTTATTTCAGAAAAATTAATTCAGCAAGGCATTATGCCTGGTCCGATCTATCAGCAATTTAAGACACAATCAATCGTTGAAATTGATGGAAAGACCTATATCACAAAAGAATACAGACAACCTGAACAGTTAGGGAAAGTCATTACTATTTACGGGGATACAATGCCTTGTGAAGCAGAAAATGAACTAGCTTTAGATGCAGATGTGATTGTACATGAGAGTACATATTTAGATGGCGATATAGATTTAAGCCATAAATATTATCATAGTCATATCGATGATGTAGCCAAACTAATGCAGGAAAGTAAGGCAAAAAGAATTCTCATTAACCATGTGAGCAATCGATATACTACAGATGATATTGAGGAACTTAAAACAATTATCAGCAATAAATATCCGTCATTAGATTTTGAGATTGTAAAAGATTTTGACGAATTTGAAATATAAAAAGAACCGAGCGATGTATTATTTTCTGATACATCACTCGGTTCTTTATGTATTTTTATGAAACGAAATATTTAATTACCTAATTCCTTACTTCTATTGAGTGCTTCATTTAAACAGTCTACAAATATTTCTTCGATAGGGTGTTTAGCAAGTGCATCAAGTCCCGCTTTGGTAGTGCCACCTTTAGATGTAATGTTTTGACGTAACTGATCGAGTGATAATTCACTGTTTTCAAGCATTTTTGCTGTACCGATAATTAAGTTACGAACTGCAATATCTGTGTCTTCTCTCGATAAACCAAGTTGATTTGCTGCGCTGATATATTGTTCATACATATAGTAAAGAAACGCAGGACCACTACCTGTAATTGCTGTTACATCGTGTAATGAATCTTCTTCCACCTCGATTGACGTACCAAAAGCATCAAGCAAATCGAATAGTTTATTTTTATCGGTAGCTTCAAAATTCTCAGAAAATGAAATGCCAGTTACTGACTGTTGCACATGAGCATTTGTATTTGGCATAATTCGTGCCACTGGATTAGATGTGTATAATTTGGACTTAATCTGATTGATAGGAACACCGGCCATCATCGACACAAATTTATTGCATGACACGTGGTGCGGTTTAATTCGTTCAACAAGTGAATCAAAGTCGTGAGGTTTTACTGCGAGAAAAACAAAATCTGCATCACTCAGTAATGCTTGATCATCATAGCTATATTGTGTGTTAAGGAGTTGATGCAGACGTTCTAACTCATCTTTATCACTACGATTGGTTAAATATATTTCTTCACCTTTAACGGTTTTACTTTCGATCAATCCTGTAAATATCGCACTGGCCATATTACCAGAACCATAAAATACAATTTTCATTTAAGTTGCCTCCTAGATAGTTAGTCATATTTATTATAAGATTGAATGTGATAAAATACAATTTTGTGAGTTTTGACACATATGACTAGGGGTGTAGGGATGCTCGGAAAAAAAGTTATGATTACAGGTGCAACGAGTGGCATAGGTTTAAAATTGACTGAACTTTTGCTTGAAATGGGTGCACATGTTGTTGCTGTTGGTAGAAATATTGAACAACTATATACATTAAAGCAAAAAAGTGATGTGTTGGAAATTATCAAAGTCGATTTTCTGGATTCAGGTGATTTTGAAACATTGATGAATTGCGTTGAAAATGAGAGTCGCATTGATATACTTATTAATTGTGCTGGCTTTGCTGAATATTGTGAAGTAATTGCTCAGGGTGAACAGGTGATTCGTGATATGGTAGATGTAAATTTAACACAAACGATTCTGCTGACAAAAAAAATTACTCAGAAAATGAATCATAACGGGATGGTTGTAACGATAGGTAGTCAGTCAGCTTTTGTAGCAACACCATACGGTGCGGTTTATGCTGCTACAAAAGCAGGCATTAACCAGATAATGAATGCAATGCGTCTGGAACTACCACATATTCATTTCTTAACGGTGAATACAGGTCCTGTGAACACACCATTTATTGAAAGAGCGAATGCTGGTAAACCGATCAATCATCTGGCAGAATCAGTGCAACTTGATCTGGAAGATGTAAGCCACCAAATAATAACTGCGATACATCAGAAAAAATTGGAGTTAAATATTCCAAAGTGGATGGATATTGGTTTGAAGATGTACAGTTTATCACCAAGATATTTAGAAAAGCATTTTACAAAATACTTTTTGACGAAACAAAAATAACAGGAAAATATCCTGTTATTTTTTCTTTCTGTTTTTCTGTTTTTCGTTATTTTTTTGATGTATTTCTATCTTTTGTGGCGGGAGTAAGTCAAATGTTTTAAGAAATGTCTCAACCTTTTGTTTGTAAGTGAGAGGATTTACATTGAAACTGGCAGCGTGTCCTCCGTGTTCAGGATACCAGCGCATTTTAGGTCCTCGTTTTTTATTATATAGGTCTACTGAATGGGTATAAGGTATAAAAGTATCGGGTTTAGAATGTATGAAAAGTATGGGTTGCTCGACATTTTCAATCACATCAATCGGTGAGATTTGTTTTAACGAGAAATGGGTTCTGATTTTTAACATTTGATTTAACGTTGAAAGTACGAACCCGCTCCCTATAACGGACTTTTGCTCAATAATTTGGGTGAGTAGTTTGGAGAAACTGGAAAATGAACAATCTGCAACATAAAACGCCGCTTCATTGGCAAGTTCACCAGCATAAAGTAATGTTGTAGCTGCTCCCATTGATTCTCCGTGAACGCCAAACGTAATATCATAGCCATATTGTTCTTTTAGGAAGGTGATCACAGATTCCAAGTCAATCTTTTCATAATAACCGTATGTACTGTGATTGCCACCACTTTGGCCGTGTCTACGATGGTCAAAGATGATGCCATTAAAACCTAAATCTTTAAACATATTCAGATATTTTATGCTGGTAATCTTATTCTCGGTAACACCATGACAGAATATCATCCAGTGCTTATGGTCATAGGGTTTTACAACAGTAGCACTTAAATGATATCCGTTACGTGACGAGATTGTTACATCTTTTGGATTTTGCGCCTGAAATGCTTCTTCATCTAAACGCTTAGCTTTAATCTCACGTCTTCTGATGACTTCAACATCACGCAGTTTAAAATTGAGGACATAGTTTGATGCTACCAGTCCTACAATACTTGAAGTGAGTCCTGAAATTAAAGATGCGCCAAGTAGAGCTCTATTGAATGCTTTTTTACTCATACTAAATGGTCCTCGTAATGTAAGGAGTCAAATAATGATTTAATTTGAGACATTTGATGATTAGATAGAGGGTGTTTTAGGTTGCGTTCATAAATATCAAAGTTCTTTTCTAACTGGTCAACAGAAGATGCGCCATTTACAATCGAAGCAACTGGATGCTCCTGTAAATATTGATAGACTGCTTCATGTAGAGGTGCTATGCGAATCGCTTGGCTCAGACTATCTTGAATTTGTTCGTAAGATAATCCAAGTGTTCCCTTATTAAATTTTTTATCTAAAACGTTTTGATAGTGTTCTGTCATAAGGCCTTTCATTAAAGGACCACGTGCCAGCATCTTTACATTTTTCGATGTGATATCACTTGCGAGGTCAACCGGTCGATTGTCTAGTAAATTAAATTGCATCATGATTGTATCTATATTACTATGCTTTAAATAATAATCAATAACATTTGGTCTAATAGAACTGATACCATAAGCCCTAATTAGGCCTTCTTTTTTTAATGCTTCAAATGTTTCGATTGTTTCATCTTTATTATCTTCAATTGTCCCTCCGTGAAGCATATATAAATCAAGATAATCAGTTTCAAGACGCTTTAAGCTTTCGTGGATACTTTTTTTGATATGTTCTTTTGAGGGATCCCATTCAACATCATCATTTAACATATTAAATTTATTACCTACTTTTGAAGCTAAAGTAATTTTGTCTCGTTTTTTTGAATTTTTAATAAAATGACCGATGTTCTTTTCATTTTGACCTTTTTGATAAAGATCAGCTGTATCTATATATGTTATTCCTAAATCGACAGCACGGTCCAAAATGTATTGGCTATCAAGTGTATCTTGAGGGAGATTCATTGCCCCAAAACCTAACTGAGACAATTTTATCCCACTTTTAGTAGTATTCGTTTTCATGATAATCCTCCAATCGCTATAATAGTTATAGTTTAACATGTTAAAAATAAGGAGTGTATCAATATGGATTTTACAGAGAAGACGATAAGTAAAGATTTAATAATGAAAGGTAAGGTATTAACAGTAGAGCGTCACCGTGTAACATTACCGAATGGTAAAGAAACTTTAAGAGAAGTGGTAAAACATCCGGGTGCTGTTGCAATCATTGCAATCAAAGATGATAAAATTCTACTTGTTGAGCAATATCGTAAAGCATTAGAAGATACATTGATTGAAATTCCAGCCGGTAAGGTTGAGGCAGGAGAAGATAGAAGAAATACTGCATTACGTGAACTGGAAGAGGAGACGGGATATACATCTAAAGAGATGGAACTTATCAGTGAATTTTATGTTTCACCAGGATTTTGTAATGAATTTATCTCTTTATTTAAAGCGGGAGAACTTATAGAATCAAATAATCTAGTAGCAGATGATGATGAATTTGTTGAAAAACATTGGTTATCATTTGATGAAGCAGATCAGTGGATTAAAGTAGGAAAAATTATTGATGCGAAAACGATAATAGCCATACAATCTCTAATGATAAATATTCAAAATAACAGATTATAATTATTCTAAAATAGATATAATTTTTCTTGCTTTAATATGCATTTACTGATATTTTATATATATCAATCGTAACCTTTAGGAGTGTTTGTGATGCAGGAACGTATAAATAGAATCAAGGAGCAATTACATGACGCTTCTTACAAATTAACCCCTCAAAGGGAAGCGACAGTGACAGTATTATTAGAAAATGAAGCAGACCATTTAAGTGCGGAAGACGTTTTCTTAAAAGTTAAGGAACGCGCCCCGGAAATTGGGCTAGCGACGGTATACAGAACTCTGGAATTACTTGCTGAACTAAAAATCGTTGATAAAATAAATTTTGGAGATGGTGTTGCCCGATTTGACCTGAGAAAAGAGGGTGCGAAGCATTTCCATCATCATCTCGTTTGTATGAGTTGTGGCGCTGTTGATGAAATTGAGGAAGATTTATTAGATGAAGTTGAAAAAAAAGTTGAAGCTGAATATCATTTTCTAATTATGGACCATCGTTTAACGTTTCATGGTATATGCAAAAATTGTCAGGAAAAAGGGATTAAACCAGAAACGCTTGATAAGAAAATAACGGAATAAACAACATCATTACCGAGACGAAAATTTCGTCTCGGTTTTTTGAATTTTTAGTTGATTATATTTATATTATGGTAAACTAATTGAGAGGTGTTTAAATGCAAATAATTATAGATGAATATTTACATTTTATTATGATTGAAAAGGGATTAAGTCAAAATACTATTGCTGCTTATCGACGCGATTTAAATCACTATCAGACGTTCTTGAAAAAAGAAAAGATAGGAAATATCGATAATATCGACCGTTTTACCATTACATTGTTTTTAGGATATTTAAAAGATCAGGGGAAATCTGCCAAGACGTTGGCGAGAGTATCTGCAACTATACGTGGTTTCCATCAATTTGCGCTACGTGAAAAATATGCTGTTAAAGATCCGACTGTGGTGCTGGAAGCTCCAAAATATGAGCGTAATTTACCTGATATTTTATCGATTGATGAAGTAGATAAATTTTTATCGACACCTGATATTTCAAAAATTACAGGGAAACGTGATCAGGTTATGCTGGAATTACTATATGCCACTGGCATGAGGGTTTCAGAATTAATTAATTTAAATGTTGACGATGTGAACACAGTGATGGGCTTCGTCAGAGTGTTTGGTAAAGGTAGTAAAGAGCGTATAATTCCAATTGGAGATAATATGATTCAACTTCTTGAAAACTATATCAATACAACACGCTATAAAATGCTGAAGAAAGAAGTAACGGATAGTTTATTTCTAAACTTTCACGGTAAAAGATTAACCCGTCAAGGGTTCTGGAAGATAATGCGTCAAATTAAATTAGATGCCGGAATTAATAAAAAGCTGACACCACATACGTTAAGACATTCATTTGCCACACATTTGCTTGAAAATGGTGCAGATTTACGAGCTGTGCAGGAAATGCTTGGTCACGCTGATATTTCAACTACACAACTTTACACACATATTAGTAAAAAACAGATAAGAGAAGTTTATAAAAATACGCATCCGCGTGCTTAAAGGAGAATTTATGAGTAATCAAAGAAAAATACAGAGAAATAAAGAAAGAACAGATCGTGTAAAAAATCAGAAGATAGCTGCAGTGCAAGATAATACAGAGCAGAATCTAACTGAAAGATCTGATGAAAGATCAAATAAGAACAACTGGATTTTATTTGGTTTTATCGCTGTGATGTGTCTTATTTGGGGCATCTTTTACTGGATATTTATTGTATAAGGCATTTAGTCTTGCTTGAATCACTTCTGTCCTATCACGCAATTTATGTTTATCGATGATTCCTTTATCAGGCATTACTCGTTGATTTTCAATATGATGATATTTAAGTGGCATAACAATAGATGTATACTTTTGGGATTGCTGCAAGATATCAATTTGAGTAATTAACTGATTTACATCTATATAATCAGATAGAAATGCGCGATTTACCAATAATAATTTTTTAGTTTTTGTAAAAAGCGTTATTGCACCACGTGTATTATTTCTTCTTAAATGATACATCGCAGTTGCGAGCATGATGAGTGCAACTTCAGGATCATGTTTAGAAAATACTGGTTTACCTTTCCAGGCTTCCTCCATAATTTCATGACATTCGAAGTAGTCACGATGTTTGTGGAAATAAGTTAAGTAATCAATAAAAGCTTTATCAAAATATGTATGCATTCGAAATCACTCCAAAAGTAAGGTGAATATATGTACGAAGTAAAACTCGCTTCATTTGAAGGTCCGTTAGATTTGCTCCTTCATTTGATTCAAAAATATGAAATAGATATTTATGATATCTCGATGAAAGTTCTCACAGAACAATATATTAATTATATCAAAAGTGTTGATGATTTAGATATCAATCAGCATGGTGAATATCTGGTTATGGCAAGCGAACTTCTTAGAATAAAAAGTAAAACATTGCTTCCTGATGCACCTATCGATGATGAAATCATTGAGGATCCACGTGAAGATTTAATGAGACAGCTCTTAGAATACCAAAATTATCGATTGTACGCCGATATTTTAAAATCAAAAAAAGAAATGCATGAAAAACATTTTATTAAAAGAAGTAATGATTTAACACATTATGAAAACGTAGATCAAACACCACTTGCAATTGAATTAACAGATTTAATTGCAGCATATCAAAAAGCCAAGCAACGCAGGAAGAAGATGAGTAATCATCAAGTAAGTATCGTTCGAGACACTTATTCGATGGAAGAAGCGTTATACAATGTGCGACAAGCATTAAGAGCGCATCATTTGGTTACCTTTGATGATTTTGTAACATTCTCTGAAACTAAAACACAACTCGTGACGCTATTTTTAGCTATTTTAGAGCTAATGAAAAATAGAGAGATCAATGTAAGACAAGATCAAGCATTTGGTGAAATTCAAATCGAAAGAGGTGTTAATTATGGCGAATGATAAATTAAATATTGTACTTGGATTATTATATGCTGTGGGAGATGAGGGTATAGAAATTGATCAGTTATGCGAAATTGTGGAACTTACTCCAAGTCAATTGGCAGATTCAATCAGAGAATTTGACCACGAAATATTTGAAATTCAAAAATTAGGTGCAAAGTATTTTTTAATGACAAAAGAAATATTGAATCCATATTTAGAAGCATTGGTCAGCTCAACGAATGAAAAAAAATTAACACAAGCCTCGCTCGAAACCTTAGCGATTATCGCTTATAATCAACCTGTAACGCGCCAAGATATTGAAGTGATGCGAGGAGTAAATAGCGATGGTCCCGTAAAGACCTTAATTGAACGTGGATTAGTTGTGAGCAAGGAAGTGTCTGGTGAACGTGCCAAGCAGCTTGAAACAACTGAATTTTTCCTGATGACATTCGGTCTTAACTCTCTGGACGACTTGCCACGAGATGAGCAGATGTCAACAGATGCAAGCGAAATGGAACTATTTTTTAAAAATTTAACTGAAGAGGATGAATAAAATATGACGGAACAATTTGAAAGATTGCAAAAAGTAATTGCAAAAAGCGGTGTAACTTCTCGTCGTAAAGCGGAAGTATTAATTACAGAAGGTAAAGTAACGGTAAACGGGGAAACAGTGACTGAATTAGGCACAAAGGTCAGTCCTAAAGATCGGGTTGAAGTTGAAGGAATTCCTTTAGAGAATCCGGATAAAATTTATCTGCTTTTCCATAAGCCAACGGGTGTTATCACAAGTGTTTCTGATGATAAAGGACGTAAGGTTGTAACGGACTTTTTCCCTCAACTAGACTTAAGAATTTTTCCTGTGGGTCGACTTGACTATGAAACAAGTGGTCTTCTATTACTTACAAATGATGGTGATTTTGCGAATCAGATGACACATCCAAGATATAAGATGAAGAAAAAATATGTAGCTAAATTAAAAGGATTTTTACTTAGAGAACAAGTAAAAGAACTAGAACGCGGTATTATGCTTGAAGATGGAAAGACTGCGCCTGCTATCGTAAAAGTTAAATCACAAGATAAATTAAAAGATACAACACTTGTAGAAATTACGATACATGAGGGACGCAATCGACAGGTACGTAGAATGTTTGCACACTTTGGACATGAAGTTGTGAAGTTATCACGTATTGAATATGGTCCATTAACTCTGAAAGGATTAAATGCCGGAGATGCCCGTGAACTGACGCCACATGAGGTTAAAACTTTACGTAATATGAGTTTGAACAAATCATAAAATTCACATTCTTGCCACAGAATAAATAGATGTAAATGATATAATGTAATGTGACATTTTGAATTAAGAAGGGGTTTATTATGGCAAAAAGGCAAAAAAATATTATTCAGTACATTGTGACTTTTCTCATATTACTTGCCATTATATTTATTGTCTACGTATCAATAAATAAAGACGGCAAAAAAATTATTAAAGTGGGCGATGATGCTCCGGTGTTTGAACTGAAAACACTTGACGGAAAAACAGTTAACCTAAAAGATTACAAAGGCAAAGGTCTCGTGCTTAATTTCTGGGGGACATGGTGTCCTCCTTGTCTGGAAGAGATGCCTGATTTAAATAAGGCACACAACAACTATAAAGATCAAGGTGTGGAAGTGCTGACGATTCATGTTAAGAACAGTCCGCAACAAATCAAACAATTCTTCAGTGCGCTCGATGAAAAGGTTACTTTACCGGTTGCATTGGATAATGGTGATGTTATGAAGGCTTATGACGCAAATGACCTGCCCAATACTTATATTATCGATAAGAAGGGCAAAATCGTTGCCCATCATAAAGGGCAGATGTCTAAAGATGATATTCTGAAATATATGGAAATGGTGAAACCATAGGGGAGGATATTGAATTGGAACAAACAATCAAATGTCAGTGTGGACATGTTAATCCCCCGGGCACGCAATTGTGTCAAAACTGTGGTCGATTAATTAATGACGATTATGATAAGAAAAAAACTACGGACGTCATGCGTTATGATGGCCAGGCTGTGCGAAGTAAAACTAAAAACAGAACACTGATGGATAAATTATGGATATTCTTCAGTTCTGTAAAGACAGGGGTATCATTACTTGTCTTCACTGTAATTGCTTCAGCAATTGGGACGATGTTTCCACAGGAATACTTTATTCCGGTAGGTGAAGACCCGGCAACATTCTATAAAGAAAAATACGGCACAGTAGGTTACATCTATCATCTCCTTGGGTTTGATAACCTTTACACATCATGGTGGTATTTAATTCTCTTAGCACTTGTTGCTTTCTCGATTATTGCTGCAAGTATTGACCGAGGCGTTCCATTACATAAATCACTGACGAAACAAACTGTTAAGAAGCATCCGACATTCTTTAGACGCCAGCGTTTAACATTGGATGTACCTGATGTAGTTGATCAATCACAACTCATTCAAAGTCTGAAACAAAAAAAATACAAAGTCAGAACAGACGGTACTGCGATTTTAGCTGAGAAAGGTCGATTAAGTCGATACGGACCCTACATTAATCATACAGGATTAATTATTTTGCTAGCTGGATCAATGCTAAGATTTATTCCAGCGTTGTATGTTGATGAATTTGTAGGTGTAACTGAAGGCGAGACAAAAAGCATTCCTGGTACAGATAATACTTACTTTGTAAAAAACAACAAGTTTATATTTGAGCAGTATGATAAAGAGTCAATTTCAAATGTTAATGGTAAGTCTGCAGATGCAGGTATGAATAAAATTGCCAAAAACTACGAATCAAAAGTTACGATATTTGAAAATAAGATGGATCACAAAATAGTGGGTGCTGAACCTAAATTAGAAAAGTTAAAAGATGATAGTGTACGAGTGAATCACCCTGTAACCTTTGATCATTTTGCACTGTATCAAAATAGTTTCGATCAATCACAACTGAAGTCTATGATATTTAAGGTGATTGATAACAAAACTGGTGAGCAGATAGGTAAAACCTTTGAAGTTGAACTTGAAAACCCTGATAAGCAATACTCGATTTCAGATGCACTAAAGGTTAGTTTAAAAAACTATGCACCTGACTTTAACGGTGTTGCTAAGAATGGTACTTTATTAACACAATCACCAGTTCCTAATAATCCGGCGTTTGTTTTTGGTGTTGAGCATCAAAATAATTCTCCGGAATATAGTCTGCTAAAAATCCGTTCATCTCAGGATATTACTAAAAATAACAAATATGATGTTAAATTTGTAAGTGCTACAAATAAAACAACCACTTATTTAACCGTTAAAAAAGATTTAACATTACCAGTACTATTTGTAGGATTTTCAATATTCCTATTAGGGCTAGCAGTTGGTTCATATATTAATCATCGTCGTATCTGGATTGATACGCAAAATGGATTCAAATTAGCAGCACATACCAATAAAAACTATTTTGGTTTATCTAGAGAAATAAACAGTGTTTTAAGCGAAAATCATTTGCCGAAAGTAAATGATAAATATGCGGATACGGAGGAAGAAAATGAATAGTGAAGCTTTATTAAATATCAGTAGTACTTCATTGTATGCTGCATTTATTCTATATTTAATTGCCATCTTACCTTTTTCAGCAAGTATAAGAGCAAAGTCGAAACGCAGTGAAAAAATTGCTGTGACATTAACGATTATAGGTTTCATTATGCAGCTGATTTATTTTATTACAAGATGGATAGCAGCAGGTCATGCGCCTGTAAGTAATATGTATGAATTTTTAACGATGTTCGGTATTATGATGGTCGGTGGATTTCTTGTATTATATTTCATCTACCACACACCAATTTTAGCATTATTCTCATTGCCAATTGCTATGCTTGTTATTGTTTATGCGAGTATGTTTTCAAGGGAAGTATCACCATTGATACCAGCATTACAAAGTAACTGGTTAGCAATACATGTTATTACAGTAACAATAAGTTACGGTATTTTATCAGTAAGTTCTGTAGCTGGTCTAATCTATCTATTAAAATATGTTGATGCAAACGAAAAATCAAAAGATGCTTTTTGGCTGGAAGTAGTAATGTACTTTATCACACTTGTCATTGCTTTTATCTTAACGACGATCGTAATAAAAGGTATTGTTCATTATCAGGAAGATTATTATTATTATGATAAAAATGACAAAGCAACAATTGCTGAATATCATTTGCCTGGTTTAGTAACTTTCAAAGATAGTAAACCAGTAGTAAAAGTTAAGGGTACAAAACAAGATTATGATGAGGTCAAACGTTTCTCTACCGGTATTGAATTACCACCGGTTATCAATGCACAAAAACTAAATACAGTACTATGGTCGATTATTATTGGCACAATTCTATACGGACTGTTAAGATTAATTTTAAGAAGAACGTTATTCTCAGTAATTAAACCACTTACTAATAAAGTTTCATTGCAATTAATGGATGAGATTTGTTATCGCTCAGTCATTATCGGTTTTCCATTATTTGCGCTCGGTGGTTTATTGTTTGCTAGTATTTGGGCTCAGATTGCCTGGAGTAGGTTCTGGGGCTGGGACCCTAAAGAGGTCTGGGCTTTAATAACTTTCTTATTCTATGCTATATTTTTACATTTACGTCTAGGTCGTGGATGGGAAGGTAAAAAGAGTGCATGGCTTGCAGTAGGCGGTATGGCGATTATATTATTTAATGTTATCGCAGTTAATTTAATCATTGCTGGATTACATTCTTATGCGTAATAAAAAGGAGTAGTTAAAATGAAAAACACGATATTAATCGTTGACGATGAAGATAGAATCAGAAAACTTGCAAAAATGTACCTTGAACGTGAAGGGTTTGAAACAGTAGAAGCTAGTGACGGTGAAGCTGCATTAGAACTTGCGTTAAACCAAAACTTTCATTGTATATTATTAGACATCATGCTACCAGGTATGGACGGTATAGAAGTTTGTAAACGAATTCGTGAAGAGAAAACAACACCAATTATCATGCTTACGGCTAAAGGTGAAGAACATAATCGTGTGGAAGGTTTCGAAATTGGTGCTGATGACTATATCGTTAAACCTTTTTCTCCACGTGAGGTCGTATTACGTGTTAAGGCAATTCTTCGCCGCTCACAACCGACGATGTATCTTAAACAGGATGCGCACGCGAAAGACTTAATCGTCTTTGACTCTTTAGTGATTGACAATGATGCACATCGCGTTATGGCAGAAAATAAAGAAGTTAATTTAACGCCAAAAGAATATGAATTACTATTATTCTTAGCTAAAAGTCCTGATAAAGTATTTGACCGTGAACAATTACTTAAAGATGTATGGCACTATGAGTTTTATGGTGATCTAAGAACGGTCGATACACATGTTAAACGTCTACGTGAGAAGTTAAATAAAGTTTCTCCAAAAGCTGCTGATATGATTCATACGGTATGGGGTGTAGGCTACAAATTTGAGGTAAAAGAATAATGCGCTATTTTAATAGCGTAGTCATTAAACTGTGGTTAACTATATTGTTTATAGTTACCGCAGTTTTAATTATATTGTCAGCATCACTGATCGGTTTTTTTAATGCTTATTTAAAAAGCGAGTCAGGTCATGCCTTAAAGCAGCAGGCAGAAAAAGCTGAACTCGTATTGACAAGTCATCATGATAAAAGTGATGCCATGACTTATGTGAAAGAACTCATTGAGAATCCTGCAGGTTTAATTATCGTACGTAATAAAGCAGATCTGAAGGAAACAAATGAAGATCCGCTTAGACAGTTAATGGTGGATGAAATAAAGAATAACGATGAATATGACAAGGTATTCACTAAAGATAAATATGTCATGAAAGATATCAAGGTAGATTATCAAGGAGTGCAACATGAATATATATTGATCGGTTATCCTTCTCAGGCATTTAATATGAAAGATAGCGGTATCTTTATTTATCAAGATACAAATTCAATGGATGATGCGCAAAGTTATATAACGTTGATTATATTTGTAGTAGCGATGATACTGCTTTTATTATCTACTATTTTTGCATTTTTCCTGTCCAACAAAATTACGAAACCTTTATTATTACTAAAAGCTGCAGCCTTTAACATTGCTCGAGGAGAGCGAAATAATAAGGTAGCTGTACACTCTAGAGATGAGATCGGGGAACTGGCGTTAGCGTTTAATAAGATGGAGCAGCAAATTTCATTAAATATCAGTAAAATATCACAGGAAAGAAATTTGCGTGATCGTTTAATAAATGCCATGGAAGATGGTGTACTTAGTTTTAATATGGATCTTGAGAAACAGCTTCAAAATCCAAAAGCAGAGAAATTTCTTGATGAAATTACTCAAGAGGATACCGATATACTCAGTCAACTTGTTAATAAGGTGATGGTCTCAGATGAAACGGTATACCATGAAATTGCAACAAATGATAAACACTACGTTTTAATTATTTCTCCGGTTAAAAATACTTCTCATGGTCAGAACAATGGTGCAGTTGCAATCATTCGAGATATGAGTGAAGAAAAAAGAATTGATAACATGAAACAACAATTTATCGCAAATGTATCACATGAATTAAGAACACCAATTCAAATGCTACAAGGTTATACAGAGGCGATATTAGATGGCATTGTAGAAGATAAAGAAGATGTTGATGAGTTTTTAAATATTATTCTGGATGAATCCAAACGATTAAATCGTCTGGTTAATGAACTCATTAATGTAGCACGTATTGATGCCGGAGAAACAACTTTAAATAAAGAATTGATGGATATCACACCTTTGATTGAGAAAAATGTTCAAAACTTTAAACAAAGTGCTCAAGAACATGAAACACCATTAATACTTAATCTTAAACATACACGTAAAGTAGAGATTGATTATGATAAAATATTCCAGGTACTCACAAATTTACTTGATAACGCAATGAGATATACTAAAAAAGGGGATAGTATCATAATTGCTACCCATAATGATGATCATAACTTCTATATAGAGGTTATTGATACAGGAGTTGGGATAGCTAAAGAGCACATTGAGCATATATTTGATCGCTTCTATAAGGTAGATAAAGCTAGAACGCGTGGAAAGCATGGTACTGGGTTAGGATTATTTATTGTAAAGGCGATTATAGAACGCCATGGCGGAAAAATTGCTGTTACTAGTGTTCAAGGTCAAGGTACAACCTTTAGTATTTCGATTCCACTTGTTGACACAACCGTGTAGTTTGGTAAAATGATGTATGGCATTAGCCAAATAATAATTCATCTTCGGGGTCGGTGAAATTCCGAGCCGGCGGTAAAAGCCCGCGACCTGTGTAACGCAGCTGATCTGGTGTAATTCCAGAGCCGACAGTACAGTCTGGATGGGAGAAGATGGAGGCCAGAGTTTGTCAAGTTTATTTGTCCTCCTGATTCAAAGATGAAGTAAGGAGAAAGTATGACACAATTAAATAAGACAAGAAAAATGATTCTTATCGGTTTACTGAGTGCAGTGGCTTTTGTTTTAATGTTTATAAAAGTACCTGTGCCATTTTTACCACCTTATTTGACAATTGATTTTAGTGATTTACCGGCAATCATTGCTTTATTTACGATGGGACCAGTTGGTGCCGTAATCGTAGAAATGATTAAAAATATTTTAAATTTTGTTACCAATATGACGGATCCTATTGGACCTTTGGCTAACTTCCTTGCAGGTACATCCTTTATTATGACATTATATATTGTTACGAAAGGTAAATTGATTAAAATCTTACCAGCATTTATTCTCGCAACAATTGTTATGACCATTATCATGAGCATTTTAAACTACTTTGTATTATTACCAATGTATGGCATGATTATGAATTTAAGTGATGTCGTTAAGAATGTACAGGTCATCGTAACAGCTGGTATTATTCCGTTTAATATCATTAAAGGTATATTATTATTGATATTATTTTATGTCGTGGTTAAGCCACTGGTTCCATTATTGAATAAACGATTACGTAATAAATAAATGATCAATAAATATAAACTTGACATAAAAAATGGAGTGAGAACATTCTCACTCCATTTTTTTGAGTTATTCAAACTTTAAAGCATCACCGTCAAAAGATTCATCTGCAACTTTGATTGAATCAGTAGGACAACCTTCAAATGCATCAATCATATCTTCTTCTAGTTCTTCAGGTATTTCCTGTGTACCTTGATTATCATCCAAAATTACATAAGCAATTCCTTCATCATCATAATCATATATATCCGGTGCGGCAGCACCACATGCACCGCATGCAATACATGTATCCATATCAACGATTGTATATTTACCTGACATTTATTTTCGCCTCCTCACACATTCATGCTACACTATAAATAACATACATAACCATTTTAGAGATTGTTATCAGCTTTTTCAACAAAAATATTTCAGGTGATAAGATGAAAGCGATTAATCAATATATCAGAACTAACTTTTTAGAAGATAAGTCAGTGAAAAGCTTATGGAAAGTTTTAAATGGTGCCAGGACGCAACAAACTTATTTTGACGCTGTAATGCAGGACTTATTACCAGTATATGAACTATATCCTAATGTGTCGCTAGATGATATAGAAAAACAAATACTTCGACTTGATTCAGGTAACAACATAAAACTCTATCCTTATTTTCATTATGCGACTGATATAAGTTTTACGGGTCTATTATTATTATTACAAAGTGTTTCAGAAAATCTTCATCATTCATCAGATTATATCCCAATGACTAATCGGCTGTTTATTCAGCAACATGTAAAAATGATTTTTGCACATATAAAGAATGAAAATTTATTTATGGAGCTTGCTAAAGAAGTTGAGCAGTTAGTACAGTATGTTGAAAAGGAAACGGGAACATGTTATTTTATTCATCTTTTAAGTGGACATGATATTACTCCAGCAAGTTATGAATTGCTCGCAATTCAATATAATAAAGCCATTGATGACATTGCTGCACAAATTTTTATCGAAAAAAATATTATTTTACATTGGATTAAATATCAAAGTCCTGACATATTAAAACAACTTTATGCCAGAACACCTTTACACCTCAATACAAACGACACTTATAAGCGGTTACTAAGCGGCGCATCCATTGAAACGATACAACATGAAAAAGGCGTTAGAATACATACAATTCAAGATCATATCATTGAAATACTAATTAAAGATTATCCACTGGATATTTCATTGTTTCTTTCTCATAAGGAATATCAATTAATTTCAAAAATTTTAGAGGAACATCAATTTGGAAGACTCAAATCATATTTTGAATTATCTCCAGTAAAGGATTACTTTAAGTTAAAGTTAGCGATTGTTAAGCATAAAATGGAGCGGTTAATATGAATGCATTAAATAATATATTAAAAAATACATTTAAGATTGAACGACTGAGAGAAAATCAACGTGAAATCATAGATGAAATTTTAAGAGGAGCTGATGTATTAACGTTATTACCTACCGGTGCAGGTAAATCGTTAACATTTCAATTACCAATGCTTCTGTTAAAAAAGAAAACGATTGTTGTATCACCGCTCATTTCACTCATGGAAGATCAGGTGATGCAATTGAAAAATAAAAGGATTAAAGCTTGTTGTATCCATAGTAATCTGGATGCGCAAGATAAATATATTATCTTACGTAACATTCATGCATATGACTTTATTTATTGTTCACCTGAATGGCTTTCAATCAATGGTTTAGAATTACTAAAAGATTATCCATGTCAAACCGTTGTGATTGATGAAGCACATTGTATTTCTGAATGGGGATATGAATTTAGACCGCATTATTTAGTATTAGGTGAAGTTATCAATTATTATGATGCACAGGTTATCGCATTAACTGCGACTGCTAATAATCGGGTGATTCAAGATATACAACAAGTATTAGGTAAGCCGTTAAAGATACTTGATTATATGTATGAAAGAATGAATATTTATTACGCTATCATCAACTGTATGAATGATGGTGAAAAATTAAAATACATTGAAAACATATTAAAATCTTCTGGACCAACTGTTATTTATTTTTCTTCAAAAAAGCAAGTAGAACTTGTATATCAGTATCTTTACGAACAACATATTACAGTAGAACGATACCATGCAGATATGACCTATGAAGAACGCATGTCAGTACAACAGCGTTTTATGCAGGATGAAATACAAGTTATCTGTGCAACGAATGCTTTTGGAATGGGAGTAAACAAGCCTAATATTCGTACAGTCATTCATTATCATATGCCCAAATCTATTTTTCAATTTATACAGGAAATTGGAAGAGCAGGTAGAGATGGTTTTTTAGCGCAATCTATTCTTTTATACTCAGAAAATGATGAATTACTTGCTTATAGATTAAACGAGATGAATGAATTAAATCCTGATGAAATTGCCATGTTCTATCAAGGGACAAAACTAACTGAAGAAAAACAAGTACTTCTGGAAATATTAAGTAAGATGCATGATGAGCCTTTTATTGTTAGGAAGATTGCACAACATCAATCAATGAAACGCCTTGCAACTTCAAATATGCTTTCATATATTCATGAACAAGGTTGTTTAACAAAGCGTTTAAAACAACTTAATCAAAATAATAGTCAACTATTAGATCAAATCGACGATGAATCAGAAAAAAATAATAGGTGTTGTTCTATTTGTAATGAAGAAATTTATCTGAAGTTTAATCAGTCAGATTATCAACCGCAAAAAATGGCAAGTAAAACGTTACTAAATCAACTATTTAATGATTTATATGACTTTACTTAAGCAACATATTTTGTCTATAATAAAAATGTATTGATAAATAATGATTAAGTGGGTGAATATAGTGTCAAAAGACAACTTTAAAGACGAATTTGAAAAGAGCAAACAAAAAATAGAACGTGAATCACAAGAAAGCCTAAATCATGAGGTTGGTGAAGATACACTTACATCTAATGATTCAGAGCAGGATTCTGTCGCTCAGGAAGAAACAAATGAAATATTCCCACCGCGTGGAGCATCTAGAAGAAATCGTTCGATGGAAAGAAAAAATCGTGAAAAAACATTAGCCCCTGATGAAAAAGTAACTTATGAAGGAAAAGATAATCAGACTAATGTTGATGAATCGGTTGAAAATGATGGTATTAACAAAAAACGTGACCGCTCAATCATTGCTTCAGCAACAGGTGTCGGAGGTAGTGTTGTAGGTAATGTTGCGACGAATAAAAAAGGAATTCATGGTGACAAACCACTATATAACAACAAAAAAGAAGATACTTCTAAAAAAGAAAAAATTGTTGCAGGGACAGCTGCAGGTGCAGTAGGTGTAGAAAAAGCACATGCTGAAACTGGCAATAAAACACATCAAGATAATCAAAAGGTTAAGCAAGAGCAAGAAGGTGGAGGTATTAAGAAATTTCTTCCAATTCTTGCTGCGATATTACTTCTTGTACCAATTATCCTTCTGTTAAGTACTTTTATTAACAACCAAGATGACGGAAAACCAAAAACTGAAGAAGTTGTAGTAAAGGATAATAAGAAAGAGACGAACAAAAAGGCAGATGAGAAATCATCTGAAAAAGCAACAAATGACACTGAAACTATTGCAGATAAGACAAAAGAAGATAAAGTAGCACCCGAAGATAAAAATACCAAAACAAATCAACCAACTGCTGAAGATAAATCACAAGACGTTGCTACAAATGATAATGCTCAGAATGCTAATACTACAGACAACGCAACTACAGCTAATAACAATGCAACAAATAATAATCAAACCAACACTACGCCAGCTGCAAATGGCACAACGTCTCATGTAGTAGGTGCTCAGGAAAACTTATACCGTATCGCTATTAAATATTACGGTGCCGGAACGCCTGAAAATGTTGATAAAATCAGAAGAGCCAATGGTATCTCTGGTAACAATCTTTCAGCTGGTCAAACATTAGTTATACCTAAATAAACATATAAGGGGATGGATATATGTATTTAAAGACGATAATGATACCAAAAGAAAAGTGCTATGTTGCAAATCCTGATGACACGGTTAAAAGTGTCCTTGATAAATTAGAACATCACGGCATCGATGGGATGCCGGTAGTTGAATCAGGTAAATATTTAGGGACTGCAACAAAATATAATATATTTAGACACTTTTTCTTTATGAAAACACCTAAATTAAGAGATGAATTCATTGAAGATACAAAAATAGGCGAAATTTTAACATTAGATGAATATAGTGTTAATGATGATACCTTCTTCGAAGAGTCTTTTCTTACATTGCAGGATTTTCCGATACTTAGCATTATCAATGACCGTCAGGAGTTTTTAGGGGTAGTGACGCGCTATGATGTGATGGATCAATTTAAATCAGCTTTTGGTATGAGTAAACCAGGTGTGCGTATCGCGATTACTTCTATTGATGCAGAAGGTCGCATTAAGCGATTAGCTTCTGCTTTATCGAAATTTAAATTAAATGCTATTTCATTCGTAACATTTGATGAAACTGATAAAATGCATCGAAGAATGATCGTTAAAGTAGAAAATCATAAAAACATTAAGAAATTCACAAAATACTTAAAACAAAATGGTTTTAAAGTACTTGATATTCAAGAAGATAATTAATTAAAGGGGACTCTTACAATGAGTCTCTTTTTTTCGGAAGGTGAAAAAATGCAACGTATAGAAAGTATTATTATTGGAGCAGGACCCTGCGGGTTATCTGCAAGTATTGAACAGAAAAAAGCAGGTATTGAAAATATTATTATCGAGAAAGGTAATGTCGTTGAGGCAATCTATAATTATCCGACACATCAGACTTTTTTTTCTACTAGTGAAAAATTAGGTATCGGTGATATACCTTTTATTGTTGAAGAACATAAACCTAGACGTAATCAAGCGCTTGTTTATTATCGTGAAGTCGTCAAACACCACGGTCTGACAATCCATTCAAATGAAGAAGTGATTGCCGTGAAAAAAATAGAGAATCACTTTATTGTAAGCACGAATAAACAAAATTATGAATGTGAATATGTAACAGTCGCAACAGGATATTATGGACAACCAAATATTCTTGATGTTCCAGGTGCAGAACTTTCGAAAGTACATCATTATTTTAAAGAAGCACATCCTTATTTCGATAAGGACGTATTAATTATTGGTGGAAAGAACTCTGCGATTGATGCAGCACTGGAACTTGAGAAAGCGGGGGCACGCGTAACAGCTGTGTATCGTGGTAGTACATATTCTAAAAGTGTGAAACCATGGATATTACCTTTGTATGAATCATTGGTGAATCATGAAAAGATAAAATTACATTTTAGTAGTGAAGTCGTAAAAATAGAAGAAAATACTGTGACCATCAAAACACCTCTTGGATTAGAGACAATCAGTAATGATACTGTTTTTGCGATGATAGGTTATCATCCGGACTACGAATTTTTAGAAGCGATGGGTATTGAGCTGGTGACGAATGAATACGGAACAGCTCCATATTATAATCGCGAAACGATGGAGACCAATGTGGAAAATTTATATATAGCAGGTGTCATCGCGGCGGGTAATGATGCAAATACTATTTTTATAGAAAATGGTAAGTTTCATGGCGGGATGATAGCTCAGGATATCATAAATAAAAAAAAGAGCTAAAAAATTGTCAAAAGTGCAGTCAACCGTTTGGTGACTGCACTTTTTTATTTACTGAAATATGTGTTTAAGGCCTGGTGATCTAGATTGTTACTTAATGCGATAAGTAGTTTTAATCTGGCTTTTTGACCGTTTAAGCCATTTGAGAAGATGAGTCCCATTTCTTTAAGTTCATAGCCGCCACCTTCATAGTGATAAGTATTGCTGGCAATACCGTTAAAGCATCGTGATACAAGGACAACCGGAATATTTGCATCTACAAGTTTTTTAACCCCGTTTAAACTAGAAGGGGGTAAATTTCCTTGACCTAGTGCCTCTATAACAAGACCGTCATAGTTTTCTTCGACAAAGAATGCAAGGAGCGCTTCATCTAAGTCACTATGTGCTTTAATAAGTCCAACCTTCTTTGTTTCATCCACTTTGACTAAAGGTGAATTCAGGATGGGTAGGTGATGGAAATAGACGTTGTTCTTCGTGACTATCCCCAAAGGACCATAATTCGGACTTTGAAAAGTACTGGTGTTAGATGTGTGTGTCTTTGTAACATTGGTTGCACTATGTATCTCATCATTAAATACAACCAGGACTCCTTTATTTTTACTTGCTTCATGGCAGGCAACTTTTATCGCTGAAATGTAGTTATATAGTCCATCAGCGCCTATTTCATTTGATGAACGCATTGCGCCTGTGAGAATGACTGGAATACTTACATTTAAAGTAAGATCGAGAAAATAGGCGGTTTCCTCCAATGTATCTGTCCCGTGAGTTATCACAATACCATCATAATTTTCGCTGTAAATTTCCTGAATGATTTGTTTACGCAATGCATTCATATGATGCAATGTGATATGAGGTGACGGTACTTGAAAGGGGTGTATTTCAGTTATATTAGCATATTTATCCAGCTGTATGTTTGACATTGGATTGACATCGTTTGTCGTCACAAAACCATCAGCATTTTCAGACATACTGATGGTTCCGCCGGTATGCATGACCAGAATATTTTTCATATTAATCCTCCAAATATACATCGTAATACTACTATGATAAAATAATTAAGATTAAACGACAAGGCAGGTAATAAAATGAATAAAATTAATATTGCAGTAGATGGACCGGCAGCGGCAGGTAAAAGTACAATTGCAAAACTTGTTGCAGCTGAACTCGGGATGGTATATGTAGACACTGGTGCAATGTATCGTGCCATCACTTTGGCACACTTAACGCAGCCTGATGCTGATTTTGAGACATTGGTACAAAATATCGATTTAAAGATAATCAATGACAACGGTCAAAGAATATATTTAAACAATGAAGATGTATCAGAACGTATTCGCGAAAATGATATTACACAAAATGTAAGTTTTGTAGCCAGTCAAAAAGCTGTAAGAGAAAAGTTAGTTGCCCTACAACAAGCGATGACAGCAGCAAAAGGAGTTGTGATGGATGGTCGTGATATTGGTACACATGTCATTCCGGATGCTGAACTTAAAATTTATATGATCGCCTCAGTTAAAGAAAGGGCGGAAAGAAGATTGTTAGATAACCAGCAACGTGGAATTGAAGCAAATTTTGATGATTTGGTTAAAGATATTGAGCGACGCGATCATATTGATATGACACGTGAAATTTCACCTTTAATGAAAGCCCAGGATGCGATCGAGATTGATACAACAGGTATGACGATTAACGAAGTGAAGGAAGAAATTATACGTTTAGCAAATAATATTATTCGTTAGATAAGGTTAATTTCTTGACTTTATTGTCGATTTATAAGAAGTTTATAATAAGCATTAAGATGTTAACTTTGAGGAGGACTATCAAATGACAGAAGAATTTAACGAAAACATGATTTTAGAAATTAATGAAGGTGATAAAGTCAAAGGCACTGTTCAATCAATTGAAGAGAAACATGTTGTATTACAATTAGATGGTGCTAAATATGACGGTATTATTCCTATCAGCCAATTATCAAGCTTACGTGTAGAAAACGCAGAAGACATTGTTAAAGTTGGTGATGAAATAGAAGCATATGTGACTAAAATTGAGGACAAAGAAGAGGATGGTCACTATATTTTATCTAAACGTAAGTTAGATGAATCTGAATCATTTGATTCTTTACAACAAAAGTTTGAAAATGGTGAAACTTTAGAGGCTGAAGTTAAAGAAGCAGTTAAAGGTGGCTTGGTTGTTGATGTAGGTTTACGTGGCTTTATCCCAGCTTCTTTAATCTCTACGAGCTATATTGAAGATTTCTCTGATTATGTAGGTAAAGTACTTACATTAAAAATTGAAGAACTTGATCAGGAAAAAAATCGTGTAATTCTAAATCACAAAGTGATTGAAGCTGAAGAAAATAAAGTATTAAAGGCTAAACGTCTTGAAACATTAGAAGTTGGTTCAGTAGTTGAAGGTGAAGTACTGCGCATGACGAACTTCGGTGCTTTTGTGGATATCGGTGATGTTGATGGATTAGTGCATATTTCTCAAATCACACACGATCATATCGATAAAGTAGAAGATGCATTATCAGTAGGAGATAAAGTGAAAGTAAAAATCTTAAGTGTTGATCCTGAAACTGAACGCGTATCACTTTCTATTAAAGCAGCTTTACCAGGTCCATTTGAAACAATTGATGAGAAGTTCAAAGTAGGAGATATCGTTGATGGTGAAGTAGTACGTCTAGCGAATTTTGGTGCGTTTGTCGAAATTGATAAAGGATTACAAGGTTTAGTGCATATTTCTCAAATCAGTCATGATCATATTGGCAATCCAAACGAAGTTTTAGAGCCTGGACAAAAGGTGAAAGTAAAAATCCTTGATATTAACAAAGATGAGAAACGTATTGGTTTATCGATTAAAGCAACAGAGGAGCAAACAGAAGATTTTGATACTTCTTATTTAAATACTCAACCTGCTACTGATGAAGATGCACCTACGTTAGGTGATGTATTCGGAGATAAATTCAAAGGATTAAATTTATAGTAAATAACTGATGTCGATAGTTCACAGTGCAGGTGAACTATCGACATTTTTTTAGAATTTGATTAAAGTACTTTCTGTGTTAAAATAGATAAGATATTATTTGAGAGGAAGAAATAAATTGACTAAACCAACAATAGCGATTGTAGGACGTGCAAACGTCGGTAAATCGACAATTTTTAATAGAATTATAGGAGAGCGTGTTTCGATCGTAGAAGACACGCCAGGTATAACAAGAGACAGAATCTATTCAAGTGGAGAATGGTTAACACATGAATTCAATATTATTGATACAGGGGGTATTGAATTAGGTGACGAACCATTCCAGGAACAAATTCGTGCGCAAGCTGAGATTGCCATCGATGAAGCTGATGTAATAATTTTCATGGTTAATGGGCGAGACGGTATTACCATTGAAGATGAATTCGTCGCTAAATTGTTATTTAAATCGAGTAAGCCGGTTGTCCTTGCAGTAAATAAAATCGATAACCCGGAGATGCGCGCAGATATTTATGAGTTCTATTCACTAGGATTCGGTGAACCTTATCCAATTTCAGGATCACATGGTTTAGGAATCGGGGACCTGCTGGACGCTGCAAGTAAACATTTCCCTGAGCAACCGGAAGAGGAATATGATGACAACGTGATTAAGTTCTCTCTTATCGGTCGTCCAAATGTCGGTAAATCAAGCTTAATTAATGCGATTTTAGGTGAAGAACGTGTTATCGTTTCACCGATAGCTGGTACAACGCGTGATGCGATTGATACCGTATATACTTTCGAAGATCAGGAATACGTAATGATCGATACTGCTGGTATGCGTAAAAAAGGTAAAGTGTATGAAACGACAGAGCGTTATTCAGTACTACGTGCTTTAAAAGCGATCGAACGCTCAAATGTTGTATTAGTTGTTCTTGATGCGGATACAGGAATAATAGAACAAGATAAAAAAATAGCGGGTTATGCACATGAAGCGGGAAAAGCTGTAGTAATTGTTGTGAATAAATGGGATACCGTTGAAAAAGACTCTAAAACAATGAAGAAATTTGAAGATAAAGTACGAGAAAACTTCCAATTTCTTGATTACGCAAGAATCGCATTTGTGTCGGCATTAGAAGGAAAACGTCTAAAAACATTATTCCCATATATTAATGAAGCTGGGGAAAATCATCGTAAACGTGTACAAAGTAGTACTTTAAATGAAGTGATAACAGACGCAGTGGCAATGAATCCTACACCAACACATAATGGTAGCCGTTTAAATATATTCTATTCAACACAAGTGGCAATTGAACCACCTACATTCGTGGTCTTTGTAAATGATGTTGAAATGATGCATTTCTCTTACAAACGTTTCTTAGAGAACAGAATAAGAGCTGCATTTGGTTTTGAGGGCACACCGGTCCATATTATTGCCCGAAAACGAAACTAGGAGGGGAAACTATGACAAATGTTACAGTACTTGGGACAGGAAGCTGGGGAACAGCTTTAGCCAATGTTCTTGCTGATAATGGTCATAATTGTTTAATGTGGGGGAAAACTGATGTAACTATAGAAGAAATCAATTCGCATCAGACCAACGTCAAATATTTACCTGATATACAACTTAATCAAACAATAAAAGCTACCTTGAATTTAGAGGATGCCGTAAGACATGCTGAGGTATTGATCCTTGCAGTGCCGACTAAAGCAATCAGAGCTGTTTCGCAGCAAATCAATAGCCATTGTGATACACCTAAAATTATCGTCCATGTTTCAAAAGGGATAGAGCCAAAATCCTTCAAACGTATTTCCGAAATGATTGAAGAAGAGATTGATGCTGCAAATCTTAAAGGTGTGGGTGTATTAAGTGGTCCGAGTCACGCAGAAGAAGTAGCTGTGAAACAACCGACAACAGTAGCAGTCGCTTCCAGACATATGGAGATTGCACGATTAGCACAAGATTTATTTATGAATGAGTATTTTAGAGTCTACACAAATGATGATTTAGTAGGTGTAGAAATCGGTGGTGCTCTAAAAAATATTATTGCACTCGCAGCAGGTATCACAGATGGATTAGGCTATGGCGATAATGCTAAAGCAGCACTCATGACAAGGGGATTAGCTGAAATCACAAGATTAGGTACAAAAATGGGTGCAGATCCTATGACATTTTTAGGACTTGCAGGTATTGGAGATTTGATCGTTACCTGTACTTCAGTCCACTCACGTAACTGGAAATGCGGGAATATGCTTGGAAAAGGTGCTACGCTTGAGGAAGCACTGGCACAAATGGGTATGGTTGTAGAGGGTGTCAGAACGACTGAAGCTGCATACGAAATGTCTCGCGCGTTTGAAGTTGAGATGCCTATTACCACTGCACTTTATAAATTATTATTTGAAGGGCTAGATGTTAAAACAGGTGTCCTTGAGCTAATGAGTCGAGAAAAAAAGAATGAATAGAGGTTAATTATGTTCAATATTTCTAAAATGGACTTAATGTGGGTATCATTTTATTCGTTAGGTCTCATGTTACTTGCGATGATATTAATTTATGTAGCACGTTTTAAAGTCAGAAACAAAATCTTGAATATTATAGTTACAGGCTTAGCTTATATTGCACTCATACTCAGTGCTTTACTTATGTTTGTGGTGTTAGGTGGTTCAAGTCATGGATAAAAGAATTACATTGTTTTTATTTACACTGTTATTTACCTTATCAGGTTGTATGTATCCTAAAGAAGAACGTGCAGAGAACCAGGTAGCTCCAGAAGATCAACTTAAGATGGTACAAACAGCTGTGGATAGTTACAGAAAAGATAGTGGTGGCCTGTTACCGATTAAAGAGAGAGATATGACATATGATATTTATGTTAAACATCCGATTGATTTTGATAAACTGAAGCCTAAATATCTCTCACAGCTGCCTGGCAGTTCATTTGAAATGGGTGGCTACTATCAGTATGTACTGATGAATGTAGAAAAAGATCCAACAGTGAAATTGATAGATCTCAGAACATCTGAAACTTTAAAAAATTTACGTATTCGTCTGGAAACAAAATCAGATACTTTAGCACTGGGAAAAAAAGTTGGACCTAATTTATATAAAATTGATTATAAAAAGTATGGATTAAAAAAATATCCAACGGTTAAAAGTCCATATAGTGATGAAAGTTTACCTATTTACATAAACGGGGGAAATGATTTTAAGATAGACTATACTTTAGATTTAGGGAAGGTAATAGCAGAGAAAAATCCTAAATTAAAACAAGGAACAGACATTCGATATTTATTGTATCAGGATTCCCCAGTATTACCAGCTTATTCAGTGCCCTATACTATAAATGAGAAAAATGAGCCAATTTTCAGAACTGTACAGCAATAAATCAAAAAAATTAAGCTGTTTTTTGAGTAAATCGTTGCAGTGACAACGTTTATTATGTTAAAGTCATTAAAGAATGATACTTTAGTATCATTTACATAACCTATGGGAGGTGAATTGACATGAATAAAACAGACTTAATCAATGCGGTTTCAGAAAGTGCAAACTTAACTAAAAAAGAAGCTGGTTTAGCTGTTGATGCTGTTTTTGAATCAATTCAAAAATCATTATCAAAAGGTGAAAAAGTACAATTAATCGGTTTCGGTAATTTTGAAGTTCGTGAACGTGCGGCACGTAAAGGTCGTAACCCACAAACTGGTAAAGAAATCGACATTCCGGCAAGTAAAGTTCCAGCATTCAAAGCTGGTAAAGCATTAAAAGACGCAGTTAAATAATTGTGTTTATAAAAAGCCCTTTTAGGGCTTTTTATTTTGACTTAAAAAGTTGTAACCTGTTTAATTTTTTAAATATTAAGTTATAATAAGTAGAGAATAATTAAATGGGGAAATTAAGATGAAATTTTATGATATTTTTATACATGATGTATCAAGATTGCAACAACGTTATCCTTATTTTGAAATGATAGAAGTTAATCATGAAATATTGAAAGCAACAGCTCAATTAGAGGTTGATGACCAGACAAAATGTGCTATTCTTGCGATTGATACAAGTATGCGTATGCAGGATCTTATTAATGACAAAAATAAAGATAAGTTTGTATTATCTACGGACTTATTAAGTGCCTTATTTTATCATTACTTAGCTTCCCCATTCCATCAACATCATTTTAAAGTACTGACAAATAGTGTCGCAAAGCAAAATGAATTAAAACAGGAATATGCATTAACAAAAGACGAAAAGCTTGTTCAACAGATTAATGATATATTTTTATTACCTTTTATGACCTCAAATTACATAAACGAAAGTGGTGCTTGAATTGCCGAATCAAATGACTAAAGAAGAAAAAACTGAAATGGTACATAATGTTTTTCAAAATGTTTCAACTAAATATGATAAATTGAATGATATTATTAGTTTTAACCAGCATAAAGCATGGCGTAAATATACGATGAAACAAATGAAAGTAAAAAAAGGTAGTAAAGCGCTGGATGTCTGCTGTGGTACAGGTGACTGGACGATACAAATGGCTAAAGCAGTAGGTACAGACGGACATGTAACAGGCCTTGATTTCAGTGAAAATATGCTGGCTGTTGCTAAAACAAAAATTAAAGACTTTAACAATATAGAATTAATTCATGGCAATGCAATGGATATGCCATTTGAAGATGATTCATTTGATTACGTAACTATCGGATTTGGTCTACGTAATTTACCTGATTTTGAGCAGGGTCTCGCTGAAATTTACCGAGTGTTAAAGCCGGGAGGAATGATAGTAATACTAGAAACGAGTCATCCGACGCTTCCTGTGTTTAAACAAGGTTATATGCTTTACTTCAAATATATTATGCCGCTATTTGGTAAAGTATTTGCGAAATCAATGAAAGAATATAGCTGGTTACAACAATCTGCTTTTGATTTTCCTGACAAGTATACGTTAGCAAAATTAATGGCAGGTGTTGGCTTTACTCATATTAAGATTAAAGGCTTTACGGGTGGCGTTAGTGCGATGCACAAAGCAATAAAACCTATGAAATAAATAAGATTGGATGATTGCAATGAATTACAAGACCTATTTACAACCACATATCGCGCGTGTTGAACAACAATTGAATGATGTTATTCAAAGTGATTCTTCAGTTATTCAACAGGCTAGTATGCACACATTGCAATCCGGCGGTAAACGCGTTCGACCTATGTTTGTACTCCTATCTGGATTAATGGGACAAAGTAAACATTATGAGCAACTCATTAAGACAGCCGTTAGTTTAGAATTGATTCATATGGCAAGTCTTGTCCATGACGATTACATTGATAATAGTGATAAAAGACGTGGTGTTGAAAGTGTCCATATTGCGTTTGATAAAGATATCGCACTTAGAACGGGTCATTTTTTATTAGCGAAAGCACTGAATAACATTAGTGAAATAAGTCATACCACATTTCATCAGACATTTAGTCAAACGATTATGGATGTCTGCTTTGGTGAATTTGATCAAATGGCAGACCGATTCTCGTATCCGATAAGCTTTTCACAATATTTAAGACGCATTAATCGCAAAACAGCTATATTAATCGAAGCAAGTTGTGTATTGGGTGCAATGAGTACAAATGTTGAGCAGGATATGCTCTTTCATATTCGTAAGTTTGGTCATTATATTGGAATGAGTTATCAGATTATAGATGATATGCTCGATTATACGAGTGATGCTGAAACGTTAGGTAAACCAGTCGCGAGTGACATACGTAATGGGCATATTACATATCCATTAATGGCAGCAATTCAAAATAAAAATAATCCTGAAAAGGAAAAATTAGAACATTATATAAAACATCTTGATGTAAAGCAAAGTGAAGAAATATTTGAGTTTATAATAGAGAATGTGCGTATGTATGGCGTTCCTCAAACCAAGCTGCTAAGCAGACAATACGCTGATAAAGCAAAATATCATCTCAATCAATTAAAAGATGGTCAAGAAAAAATATATCTTTTAGAAATTCATGAAAAAATGTTATATCGTGTATATTGATAATTGAAAGAAATCGCTTACAGTGATAAAATATTCTAGGTTACAAAAAAATAAAGAGGTAGGGGAAAATGATGGAAAAAACTTTTTTAATGATTAAACCTGATGGTGTAGGTCGTGGACTTATCGGAGAAATAGTAAAACGCATCGAAAATAAGGGGATTAAAATTGTAGGTGCTAAATTAATGACTGTTTCTGAAGATTTAGCGAAAACGCACTACGGTGAACATAGTGAGAAACCATTCTTTGGTGAATTAGTAGACTTCATTACATCTGGTCCAGTATTCGCTATGGTTCTAGAAGGTGAAAATGTAGTTGAGATTGGTAGAACATTAGTAGGAAAAACGAATCCGGCTGAAAGTGCTCCAGGAACAATCCGTGGTGATTTTGGTATGACAGTTGGTAAAAATATCATTCACGGATCTGACTCAGTGGCATCTGCTGAAAAAGAAATTGCTTTATGGTTCAAAGAAGAAGAAATTATTGATTACAATTTAGTAACATCTACTTGGGTGTACTAATTAATATATTTTGGCAACTACTTACGGTAGTTGTCTTTTTTATTTTGTGTTTATCAAATATTAAATTGGAGTCTCAGGCATTTATTTGATAAGATTTAATAATGATAAATGATAAGGAGCGATTAGTTTGAGATTTTTAACTGCTGGTGAATCACATGGCCCTAAATTAACCGTCATACTTGAAGGTATGCCTTCAAATATGAAACTGACAAGTGACATGATTAATGAAGAATTATTTAAACGTCAAGGTGGATACGGAAGAGGACGTCGTATGCAAATTGAAAAAGATACGGTTGAAATCACATCTGGTGTGCGTCATGGTGTCACTTTAGGTTCGCCAATTACATTGGTGATTACAAATGATGACCACAAGCATTGGCTTAAAGTAATGGGAGTTGATCCAAAAGATGATACAGAACCTGTTAAACGTGTCATCACAAAACCTCGCCCAGGTCATGCTGATTTAGTGGGCGGAATGAAGTATCGACATCGTGATCTACGTAATGTGCTGGAGCGCTCAAGCGCACGTGAGACAGCTGCGCGTGTGGCGGTGGGTGCAGTTTGTAAAGTATTATTAAAACAATTAGATATTAATATTTTTTCACGTGTAGTAGAAATTGGTGGCGCAAGAGATCAACACGATTATGATATAAATGATATTAAGCTAAACAATGATAAAAATGATGTCCGTTGTATCAATGATGATGTGGCTCAAAACATGAGAGATGTAATAGATCAGGCCAAATCTAACGGCGACTCTATTGGAGGAGAAGTCCAGGTCATCGTAGAAAATGTTCCTGCAGGATTAGGGAGTTATGTACATTATGATCGTAAGTTAGATGGCAAAATTGCACAATCTGTTATCAGTATCAATGCTTTTAAAGCCGTATCATTTGGTGCAGGTTATGATATGAAACATTTACCAGGCAGTAGTGTGCAGGATCCTATTGGTTATGATAATACTGGTTATTATCGTCTGTCTAACCAGCTGGGTGGTTTTGAAGGTGGTATGACGAATGGTATGCCTTTAGTGATCAATGCTGTCATGAAGCCTATCCCGACTTTATATCAACCGCTGGATTCAGTTGATATCAACACGAAAGAGCCATATAAAGCATCAATAGAACGCAGTGATAGTTGTGCTGTTCCTGCTGCTTCTATTGTTTGTGAACATGCTGTCGCATTTGAGGTAACTCAAGAGATTCTTGAAGAATTTCAGTCCAACGATTTAGCACAGCTTCAGGATAACTTGGCACGTCATAAAGAATATATTAAGGGGTTCTAAATGAAACTCACGACGAACTATCTAACTAATCAGCAGGTTAAAAATTACAATATCATTGTAGAGGCAAGTGCATTATCGCTAAATTATGATTTTAGTCATTATCATCAATGCTATGCTTTGATTGATCAGTTTGTTTATTCATTACATCAATCAAAGATTGATACATTTTTAAAAAAATATCAAATTGAAAAGATATTGATACCTTCTGGAGAAGCAGTAAAAACATTTGATAACTACATGTTAATTGTAGAGCAGTTACTTGAAAAAAATATAAACCGTAATGATTGTTTAATTGCAATAGGCGGGGGAGCAACAGGCGATTTTACAGGGTTTGTAGCATCAAGTATTTTACGCGGCATCTCATTTATTCAAGTACCTACAACTATACTGGCGCATGATGCAGCAATTGGTGGTAAGACAGGTATCAATTCGAGACATGGAAAAAATTTAATCGGTGCATTTATTCGTCCGAATCAAGTTATCTATGATATTGATTTTCTTGATACATTAAATGAAACTGAGCGATTAAGTGGTTTTGCAGAAATCGTAAAACATGCATTCCTGAATGGTAAATATGTAATCAATCAACAGGATCAATTAATCAATGAGGATCTTAACCTTCTAATGAAGGATTTTACTTCGGTACAGGATATATCTGATAAAGATACAATTCAATCATGGATAACTTATGGTATTCAAACAAAATTAAATGTTGTAGAGCAAGATGAGCTTGAAAGTGGTGTGCGCAAGTTTTTGAACTTTGGACACACCTTAGGACATGCTTTGGAGTTTACACATCGATTGCCCCATGGTATTGCTGTGATGCACGGCATAATGTTTGCGCTTGTTTTAAGTAACTATGAAGATGATGTGATCAAGGCATTGTATCAATGGATAAGAGGGATGGGATATCCTTATATTGAAGTGAATGACTTTGATTATTATTATGATTTACTTCGTAAGGATAAGAAAAATGAGGATAAATTTATTAGCTTTGTTGTTATGCAGCATAAAATGGGTTATTTAGAAGAAGTATTTCAAATAGAATCTTTTAATCACGATACATTAAATAAATCATTTGAACGATGGTTAAAGTTGTTAAGGAGTTGTTACAATGAAAATTGATGGTTTGAAAGGAGAAATTGTCGTACCCGGGGATAAATCAATAACGCATCGGGCAATCATTTTAGGAAGTCTGTCGACTGGAAAGATGAAAATCATTGATCCTTTGTTAGGAGATGATTGTATCAGTACGATGAATATCTTCCGTCAGTTTGGTGTGAAAATTGATATCGATAAAGCGACAAAAAGCATCACTATTGATTCACAAGGCTATCGCAATTTTGAAGAACCTACTCAGGTGTTATATACAGGTAATTCAGGAACGACAACACGATTATTATCGGGTGTCCTTGCGGGCTTACCATTTATGACAGTATTGAGTGGTGATCATTCAATTGCACAACGTCCAATGGATCGTGTCATTGCTCCTTTAAAATTAATGGGTGTAGATATTATCGGTAGCAAAAATAATCATCGCACACCAATCGTTATCAATAGTAAGGAAGTGCAAGAAAGCATTCAAGGTATTACATATGATATGCAGGTAAAAAGTGCACAAGTGAAATCTGCTCTATTGTTTGCTGGTCTTTATGCAGATAGTGATGTATACATTAAAGAACAGGTGACATCACGTAATCATACAGAGTTAATGTTTAAGCAGTTTGGAATAGATATTAGTTACAAAAATGAATATATTCACTTACCAAAAAATGCAATAGAGCATTTATCACCTGTAGATGTATTTGTGCCAGGCGATATTTCTTCTGCAGCATTCTTTATTGTAGCAGGTTTGATTATTCCAAAAAGTCATATTGTTATTCGTAATGTAGGAACAAATGTTACACGCGCAGGAATTATAGAAGTTGTACGAGCGATGGGTGGCGATATCACTTTAACGAAAGTATCAGATGGTATGGAACCCATCTGTGATATTGAAGTAAAGTATACTAAGCGATTAAATGCTACAAACGTATATGGTGATATGATTCCTACTTTAATCGATGAAATTCCGATCATTGCTTTATTAATGACGCAAGCAAATGGTAAAAGTGTGATACAAAATGCTGAGGAGTTAAAGGTAAAAGAAACAAACCGAATAGAAAGAGTCGTTGAATGTTTGACCCAGCTTGGCTACCATCTGGAAGCAACTGCAGATGGTATGATCGTGTATGGTCAGAAAAAAAACGAAGTTACAGATTTAGAATTTACTTCGTATCATGATCATCGCATCGGCATGCTGCTTGCAGTAGCTAACTTATTAGAAGAAAATGAAATTATCATCGAAGATTTTGATGCGGTAAATGTATCGTATCCATCATTTATGGATGATTTAAAGATTTTACAGGGAGGCAACTAATGGATATATATCAAATTATTGATCAGATTCACCTTCAAAAAATTGAAAATATTGATTCATCGGTTGATGAAGCATTATTTACAGAAGACCATGACGCATTGTTTCAGTTAGGAGATACTTTATTACAATATGGATTAAATCCACAAGGTTTAAAAGTCTTCACACGTCTATTTGAATTGTATCCTAATGAACCTGATGTATTAGCATATTACATTGAATGTTTGATTGATGATAACCAACATGACCGTGCCATTGAAGTACTGCATACTACTCCTCTGACAGTTGAAAGATTAATGCTTGAAGCAGATATTTATCAGCAACAGGATATGCTGGAAGTAGCAATTGAAAAGTTAAAACAAGCCTATGCGATGTCTAGTGATGATCCAATAATAAGTTTTGCACTTGCAGAAATTTATTACTTTGACGGTCAATACTTACCTGCAGCACGTAGTTATGAGTATTTGCTCAATAATGGCCTTGATTATATAAATAACGTGAACATACAATCAAGACTTGCTGATTGTGTTCTTCAATCAGGTGACTATGAGGAAGCGGTAATTCATTATGAGAAAATCGATAGCAAAGATTTGCTTAGTGATGATTATTTCAAAATGGCGATTAGTTATCAGAAAGCAGACCGTGTTGAACGAAGTATACAGACACTACAGTCGCTTATTGAAAAAGACCCTGATTATATGCAGGCGTACCTGTTACTTGTAAATCTGTTAGAAAGTGAACGAAAATATCATGATGCTATTCTTGTTGGACAAAAAGGATTAAGCTTAAATGAATTCTATAAAGAGTTACTAGTGGATACTGGCCGTATTATGATTAAGATGCATAATGAAAAAGGGGTTGAATATTTAATTCAGGCATTAACTATTGATCCATCATATGTGGAAGCAGGTTTATTACTGGCAGATTATTACCGAGAAGAAGAAGAGTATGAGGAATTAATCAAATTATTTACTTATATTGATGAAGATGATTTGGATCCAACGATTATGTGGCATCTAGCTTATAGTTATCAGCAACTTGAAAAAGATAAAGAAGCGAAACATTTTTATGCAGAAAGTTATAATGTATTAAAAGATAATGTAGCTTTTCTGACTGACTATTATCATTATGCTCGAGAAATCGCAGACAGTAAGCTTAGCGAACAACTATTTACTTTGATTCATCAAATTGATCCTGAGGTTGATCTATAGATAATGGTGGCATCAATAATTGAAGCACGTAGTAATTTTGTTAAATCATTATTGTATCGTTATGATATTCAGGATAAAAATACAGTATGGCTATTAAATCTTATTAAAGATAAAGAAGAAATATTAAAAAGATTACAATTTAGAAAAACTACAAACTTGTCTGATCAGCTAATTATTTTTAAAAATTTTAAAGTACATCTCATCCTTAAGCATGGAATATATACAGATAGTGATGTAATATTTCATTATCTTTTAAATAATGGAACAAACTTATTTGTTAATATTATGTTTGATGATTTTAAGTACGAAGAATTATGTCAGCTAGAAATAATGCATCTGCTTGAATTTATATTTATTGAAGATGAAAAGTTAAATTTTCAATATATTGCATCTCAAATTGATATTTACTTTATAAAGTCACAACCAAAACTTTTTAATCATCTATTACAAAATATTGATAATGCGATTGAGATTGCATTAATCACAAAGAATGAACTTAGATTTTTACTACTTGTTAAGTTAAAAAATGATTTAATAGAGGAGAAGAACGATGTTATTTAATCATCAGGATTTAAAATTACTTCAGGAACAGCTTGAATATATTGATACAGTCATTGTGCCGATAGTACCCGTAGATTATTCAAAACATCTGCTGGATATTGCTGACCATTATGAAATGATTCAATATGTTGTTATGAATGTTGAACAACAGTTTAAAGGACGTTTATTAGTGATACCACCGGTGCAAATTTTAGAACAGCAAGATGGTATTGATTTACTTGAGCAGCAATTATTAAATTACGGTTTTAAAAACATACTTTTTGTAACCCCTCAAAAGTTTATTTTAGATAAAGAAAATGTGCATAAAATAAATATTTTACCTTTAGAAACTTTAGATGATCAGATGAAACAAGAGTTCGTACAGGATAACACGAAAGCGCTCATGAGAGCGATTATTCATTTGTGGAATAATTAATGACAATTTTAGTACATAAATTGTGACATCTTATTGACCAAGTACAATTATTAAGCTAAAATTGATATGTCCTAGTATATTTTATATTAAAGAATCGCGTTAGAGGGGGGAAAATTAAATGAGCCAACGTGTCACAAGACGCCAATTTTTAAACTATTCCTTAATGGGAGTTGGATCATTTATGGCTGCTGGTATGGTTATGCCTTTAGGGCGCTTTGCGTTAGATCCTGTGTTTAAAGCTGGAGCAGCAGGAGATATGATCGCTACAAGCGTTAAAGTTTCGGAGATTACTGAAGAACCAACGAAAGTTGACTTCAAATTCGAACAAAAAGATGCATGGTATACAAGCGAAGTAACAGAATTTGCGTGGGTTTATAAAGATGGTGAGAACATTATTGCATTATCACCAACTTGTAAGCATTTAGGTTGTACAGTTTCATGGAATGGAGATAAATCTAATCCAAATCAATTTTTCTGTCCATGTCATAATGGTCGCTATGAGAAAAATGGTAAAAACATCCCGGGCACACCACCACTTGGACCTTTAGATCAGTATAAAACTGGTGATAAAGGCGGAGTACTTACGCTTGGTAAAAAACATCCAAATGAATTAGTGAAATAGGAGGGTAAAAAATGATCGATAAAATCTATGATTGGGTCGACGATAGACTTGATATTACACCAATCTGGCGCGATATCGCAGATCATGAAGTGCCTGAGCATGTTAACCCTGCTTATCACTTTTCTGCATTCGTTTATTGTTTTGGTGGTTTAACATTTTTCATTACAGTTATTCAGGTGTTATCAGGTATGTTCTTAACAATGTATTATGTACCGGATATCGTAAATGCCTGGAAATCAGTTTATTATTTACAACATGATGTTGCAGCGGGTGTTATTGTTCGTGGTATGCATCACTGGGGTGCAAGTTTAGTCGTAGTTATGATGTTCTTACATACACTTCGAGTATTCTTTACAGGTAGTTATAAACAGCCTCGTGAGTTAAACTGGTTAGTCGGCGTATTAATTTTCTTCGTAATGTTAGGATTATCTTTTACAGGTTACTTATTACCTTGGGATATGAAAGCATTATTCGCAACTAAAGTAGGTTTACAAATTGCAGAATCAGTACCATTCATCGGTCCATGGGTTAAGACATTATTAGCCGGAGACCCACAAATTGTTGGTGCACAAACATTAACGCGATTCTTCGCTATTCATGTATTCTTCTTACCTGCATGTTTATTCGCGTTGTTAGCAGCTCACTTTATCATGATCAGAAAACAAGGTATTTCGGGGCCACTATAAACACGAATATACTATAAAAGGAGGTAATATAGATGCATCGCGGTAAAGGTATGAAATTTGTTGGTGATTCTCGTATCAAATCATACGAGAAACCAAAGTTAAATCGAGATTATTCTGAATTTCCAGGTAAAACGGAAAGTTTCTGGCCTGATTTCTTATTAAAAGAATGGATGACTGGAGCGGTTTTCTTAGTTGCATATTTATGTTTAACAGTAGCGCATCCTTCTCCATTAGAGCGTATTGCTGATCCGTCAGATACTGGTTATACGCCACTACCAGACTGGTATTTCTTATTCTTGTATCAAATCTTAAAGTACACATATGCATCAGGTCCATTCAACACATTCGGTGCAATTGTAATGCCTGGTATCGCTTTTGGTGCTTTAATGCTTGCACCATGGTTAGATAGAGGTCCTGAGAGAAAATGGACAAAACGTCCTTTAGCATCAGGGTTTATGTTACTTGCTGTAGCAATTATCTTCTATACTACTTGGGAATCTTCTCATTATCATGATTGGAAGAAGCAAGAGGCACAAGGTAAGATTGTATTTACTAACTTAGATAAGAAAGATCCAACATATGAAAAAATCATCAAGTCTAACTGTACAAGTTGTCATGGTGGTGAATTAACTGGTGGAGCTGGTCCTAACTTAGTGAAGTCTGAGTTACCTGCAGCAGCAGTTGAAGGTTTTGTTGAAAAGGGTAGTGGTGCAATGCCATCATTTAAAGACACATTAACAAAAGATCAAATTAAAGAAGTTGCTAAATTTATCGAAGGTCTTGAAGAAACAGACCAAGATGGAAAGCCACTTAAGAAATAATAACTAAAGAATCATCCATGTGATGATTCTTTTTTTATGAGGTGACAAACATTGCAACAACTATTTTTCTGGCTTCAGAGTAAACCATTCTTAATTTTTATAATTATTTGTAATTTGTTAGGTACACTTTATGGTTACTATTGGTATCTTGGTCAATTAGTAAAGACGAAATGGTACTTTATACCTTTTGTGCCCGACAGTCCAACAGCAACACTTTTCTTAATCATTGCATTATTGGCTATTCTCTTAGGAAGACATATACCTTTATTTGAATGTCTGGCATTTGTCACATTATTAAAATACGGTATTTGGGCAGTTGTAATGAATATTTTTACATTTATAGAGCTTCAAGAAATCACGGGTATTGGTTTGATGCTATGTGTGTCACATGGAATAATGGCAATACAGGCTTTTATTTTTTATCCATTATTTAAGATTGAAATAAAGCAAGTGATGATTTCAGCAGTATGGGTATTCCATAATGATGTGGTTGATTATGTTTACATGCAATATCCTGTTTATAGTATGTTAAGTCACTATATTCAACATATTGGTTATTTTTCATTTTGGTTGACAATAATTTGTTTTGCAACACTGATTTATTTAATCAAAAGAGACAATATATTTGATTAAATTTGACCTTTTTAATAGAATTAAAGTAATTAATTAAAGGAGGAAATACATTTTATGAGTTACATTCTGTATTTTATTATTATCATGTTAGTACCGATGTATTTTCAATATAAAGTGAAATCTACTTATAACAAATATAGTCGTGTACGATCTACAAGTGGTAAATCAGGTCAGCAAGTTGCTGAAGAAATTTTAGCGGCAAATGGTATCAATGATGTCCGTGTAGTTGAAGGTGAAGGTTTCTTATCAGATCATTATGATCCAGCTAAAAAACTAGTTGTCTTAAGTCCATCGAATTTTAGACAACCGAGTGTAGCAGGTACTGCAATCGCAGCCCATGAAGTAGGTCATGCAATTCAGCATGCTGAAGGCTATAGCATGTTAAAGGTGCGTAGTTCATTAGTACCTCTTGCTAATTTAGGTACAACATTCAGTTATATGCTTATTATGATTGGTGCTGTACTTACAGGTATGAGTCAACAAGGTGGAGGCATAGGAGCAATGGCGATTTGGGCAGGTGTTGCCTTGATGTCATTTGCAGTGTTATTTTCAATTGTTACTTTACCTGTTGAATTTGATGCAAGTAAACGAGCTATGCAGCAGATTGAGGCATTACATATTGTCAATGAAGAAGAATATCGTCATGCTAAAAGTGTTTTATCTGCAGCAGCTATGACATACGTTGCAGCGACAGCAGTAGCAGTAGCAGAATTCTTACGATTCTTTATGATGGCTAGAAATTCTGATTAAGCAAAAAATAAAAGTCAAAGGTGAAAATTCTCACCTTTGACTTTTTTTACTATCTTTCAATTGGTTTTTTAAATTCATCTAGTGTAAAACCCTCTCCAAAAACATCATGAACATCTAACAATGATACAAATGCATGAGGATCGATGCTATTGATCACTTGTTTTAGTCGAGTAATTTCATTTCGTGGAACGACACAATAAATAATTGGTCTTTCACTTTTAGAATAATGTCCGGTTGCACTAATCAGTGTTACACCACGTTCAAGAACTTTACTTATCTCATTAGAGATTGATTCATGATGTTCAGATATAATCATTGCACCGCGAGCAGAATAACCTGAATCCTGTATCATATCTATTACACGTGCACCAACAAAGACACAGACAAGCGTATACATTGTGATACGATAATCTCCGATGGTTAAATAAGTAGCGAGTATTACTAAGCAATCGAAAGTGAACATTGTACGTCCCATAGGTACTTCAAAAAATTTTTTCATGAGACGCGCCAATATATCGACACCCCCTGTTGTTCCACCAAAACGGAAAATGATTCCTAGACCTGTTCCGATGAAAACCCCTCCAAACAAACTAGCAAGCAGTAAATCATCTTTTAATGCAATATTTAAAGGATATTTTTCGCAAATTGCTAAAAATAACGATACACTTAATGTACCGATAATCGTATAGATGAATGATAATTTTCCAAGTAATTTATACCCTACAAAAAACAGAGGAATATTAAAGATCAAGTTTAATAAGGCAGGGCTTAGATGAAATAAATGATATAATATTAAAGCAATACCCGTAAACCCGCCTTCAGTTAAAGCGTTAGCCATATTAAAATTCACAATACCGAAACTAAAGATAAATGCACCTATTAATATCATAATGATATTGATTATTTTTATATTATTTTGCAATATTATCCCCCCTTGAATTTTAATTATACAGAATTATTTGATATATTTGGAGGTTTTTATGAAGACTTTAAAGGAAATGCAGGAGGAAGTAGATCAATATATTAATCAGTTTAAATTGGGATACTTTTCACCGATGGAAAATATGGTGAGATTAACTGAAGAAGTAGGGGAGTTAGCGAGAGAAATTTCCCATGTGTATGGACCAAAACAAAAAAAGCTTACTGAAAAAGAAAAAGATATAGGGATGGAACTAGCAGATAATTTATTTGTCTTAATTTGTTTAGCAAACTCAATGAATATAGATCTAACTGAAAGTTTCAATCACACGATGTATAAGTTTAATACGAGAGATAAAGATAGATTTGAGAGGGTGGATGAATAATGAGATTTGCAATTATTGCCCATGACCAGAAAAAGGATGCACTCGTTAATTTTATTGAGGATCATATCGATGAATTCAGTAAACATGAACTGTATGCAACCGGCACAACAGGTTTACGTGTTATAGAGCGCACAGGATTATCAGTGACACGATTTAAATCTGGCCCACTTGGGGGTGATCAGGAAATTGGTGCGTTGGTAGCTAATCATGCGATTGATGCCATATTCTTTTTTAGAGATCCATTAACTGCACAACCTCATGAACCGGATGTAAGTGCATTACTGCGACTTTCTGATGTATATGATGTTCCTCTTGCTACGAATGAGGGCAGTGCATTAGCAATCATTACTTATTTTGAATCGTTATAGGAGGAAATTATGAAAATTGGTATTACATGTTACCCTACAATGGGAGGATCAGGCATTATTGCGACAGAACTTGGCATAAAAATGGCCGAACGAGGACATGAGGTGCATTTTATCACGTCTAATACACCATTTCGTATTCAATTCCAGATGCCTAATATCACGATTCATCAGGTGGATGTAAATCAGTATTCAGTATTCCAATATCCACCTTATGATATTACACTCGCAACGAAAATTGCTGAGGTTATCAATGTCTATGACCTCGATGTGTTACATATGCATTATGCAGTTCCACATGCGATATGTGGAATTTTGGCACGACAAATTTCAAGAAAAGATGTGGGTATTGTTACAACGCTGCATGGTACCGATATTACCGTACTAGGATATGATTCAACTTTAAAAGGTGCGATTAGGTTTGGTATTGAGGAAAGCGATATTGTGACAAGTGTAAGTAATGCATTAACACAAGAAACTTATGATATTATTAATCCTCAGAAAAAGATAAAGACCGTCTATAATTTTATAAATGAACGTGATTTTGAAAGTGTTGAAAATAAAGAATTAAGAGCTTGTTATGGCATTCCGGAAGATTATAAAGTGTTGATTCATGTTTCTAATTTTAGAAAAGTTAAGCGAATTCAGGACGTTATTAAAACGTTTAGCATAGTTAGAAAAAAAATAAAATCTAAATTAATTCTTTTGGGTGATGGTCCTGAGCTGACAAAGATGCGTAACTATGCCAAAAAATTAGGTGTGCTAGAAGATGTCATGTTTCTAGGTAAACAGGACAAAGTTGCAAGTTATTATCAAATGTCTGACTTATTCTTATTAATGAGTGAAAAAGAAAGTTTTGGTCTAGTATTACTGGAAGCAATGCACACTGGAGTGGTATGTATCGGAACAACCGCTGGAGGTATACAAGAAGTAATCCAGCACAATGAAACAGGTTATATTGTTGATGTTGGAGACACAGAAGCAGCAAGTGAATATGCATTAAAATTATTAACGGATGATACGTTATATCAACAATTTCAACAAGCTATGGCAATTGATATTAAAAATAGATTCCATTCCAAAATTATTACGGATCAATATGAAGAAATCTATCAATCATTAATAAAACAACCTTAGGAGATACTATGTTTTTAGAGAAAACAGATTTGAATCAGGCAACAAAAAGTTTATTTTATGCGGCGCAAGCTGTGATTCATCATATAGAATCCCAAGGCTATAAAGCCTATATTGTTGGTGGTGCAGTGAGAAATATACTATTAGATAAGCCAGTAAATGATATCGATATTACTACGAATTGTTTGCCAGAAGAGATCATCAATATATTTGACAGAACGATTCCCGTAGGCATAGAACATGGTACTGTACTTGTCCTGTGGGAAGAATATCAGTTTGAGATTACCACATTTAGAAAAGATGGTGATTACCATGATCACAGGCGACCTGATCAAGTTTATTTTGTTTCTGATTTGAAATCAGATTTAAAAAGACGAGATTTTACGATTAATGCATTAGCAATTGACGAATCAGGAGAAATTATTGATTACTTTGAGGGACAAGATGATTTATTGCAGAAAAATATTCGTGCAGTTGGCGATGCAGAACAAAGATTTCAGGAAGATGCCTTACGTATGATACGTGCCATTCGGTTTCAAAGTGTATTAAATTTTGATATTGAAGAAAATACATTAAATGCAATTCATAAACTAAGTCCAATGGTAGAACACGTTTCTATAGAACGTATCGTTATAGAGTTTAAAAAGATGATAGAAGGAACTGGTAATAGTAAAGCGCTGCAAATCTTTTATCAGGAAATGTATCGGTATATTCCATTCTTTAAGTGCTTAAAGAATGATATAAAAAAATATCAAATCCATCATGCAACAACATTTGAGATATATTTAGGTTATATCATTTTTTGTGAAACAAATGAATGTATAAAAAGATTACCAAACTTAAAAATTTCAAATCAAGAAAAAAATTTAATTAAAACGTATGCTGATATTTTTAGATATTTTAATATTCCAGGATATTCTATCAGACAATTTGTATATCGATATGAAATAAATTTAATCAAAGACGTATTAAAATTTATCCATCATGAAAAACTGGACTTAAATAATATGATAGATATTCAGTTACTTAAGGAAAACTATCATTTATTACCGATACATTCAAGAAGTGAACTTGCAATTAATGGTCATGATTTAATGATACATCTAGGTAAAAAACAAGGAGCTTGGTTAAAGCAAACATTAGAAGATATAGAAAACGAAGTAATAGAGGGACGGTTAACTAATAACAGAGAAAAGATATTGGAGTGGACGAAACAAAATGTCTAAATACAAACAGGATATACTATTATTCTTACTCGAGCATAAAAATGAATATCTTTCAGGTCAGAAACTTGCAGACCATTTTAATATTTCACGTACCGCAATCTGGAAATCAATAGAAGGGTTAAAAGAACAAGGATTTCAATTTGATTCTGTAAAAAATAAAGGCTACCATATTATTAGTCTTCCTAATCACTGGGATAGAGATCTATTAACTTATATGCTGAAAGATTCTATATTTGACCGTCTTTTTGTTTATCAACAAGTAAGTTCTACCCAAACGATGGCTCATGAATTACGTTTAAAGTATGAAGAGCCTTTGTTAATATTGTCTGAAATTCAAACTGAGGGTAGAGGACGTTTTAAAAGACAATGGTTATCACAACCGCACACTGGTTTGTGGATGAGTTTAGTGCTCCACCCCAATATCAGCTTTCGTCAAATAGCAACTTTCAATTTGTTTATCTCTATTGCAATTGCAGAAACTATAAAAAAAGTATGTCATATAAATCCAAAGATTAAATGGCCGAATGATATTTATATAGATGACAAGAAAGTATGTGGGTTTTTAACAGAAATAAATGGTAACTCTGATGGTGTGGATACAATTATTTGCGGCATAGGTATTAATATAAATCACGAAAAAAATGATTTCGATTCTGAACTTAGTAAAACAGCTACAAGCCTAATGTTAGAGTGTGGATCGAAAATTGATAGATATATATTTTTAAAAAGCTTAATCGAATCCGTTGAATTGTATTACAGAATGTTTCTGGATAAGCCTTTTTCAGATATAAAAGATATTTACAAAGATTATTCAATGATTTGGGACAGAACATTAAGATATACTGAAGGAAAGAAACAAATCTTCGGCAGGGCTGTTGATTTGAAAGATGATGGCGTGCTCGTTGTGCTTGATGAGAGTGGGCAGCTTCATCAATTTATTAGTGCAGATATAGAAGTGTAGGTGTAAAATATGGCATTAAAATATGCTATCGTCGATTTAGAAACGACAGGCAATAATATAGATCATGATGCAATTATTCAAATTGGAGTCTGTATCATGCAGGATAACATTATATTAGAAACTTTTGACTCTTTTATATACACGGATCAATCGATTCCACCCTTTATCCAGTCTCTTACTAAAATTAATAATGATATGGTGGAAAATGCCCCAACATTTGATACTATTGCTGCCAATCTATACAGACTTTTAGATGGTTGTGTATTTGTTGCGCATAATGTTGATTTTGATTTGAATTTCTTAAAGAAATATTTTATGCAATGTCGTTATGATTACCAACCTAAATATATCATTGATACTGTAGATGTTTTTAAAATAATCTTTCCAGATATGGAAAGGTATCAATTATCATATTTATCAGAGCAACTTCAGATAAATCTGGACAACGCTCACCGTGCAATAGATGATGCTTTGGCAACCAGTGAAATATTAAGCATTGCCTTGACGCGTCTGAGCGAGATGCCTTTTTCTACATTAAAACGCTTATATGGTTTAGCAAAAGAGATGCGCTACCATTTTGATGAAATATTATTTGATATTATTAAAAATTATCAAAGTACATCATTAGTTTATCAAACGAAATTAGGCATTGATTATCTAAAACAAAGTAAAGAATTTAATTCTTTTCAAATCGATATGAATTTTGACGAATTTTTTAAAAATATCATTAAGCAATTAGATTTTGTTTTTCGTGAAGAACAATTACATCTTTCCTATGAGATATTTTTAGGTTTAAAACATAAACAGGAATTAACGATAGAAGCTGAATTAGGCAGTGGTAAAACTTTAAGTTATTTAATTGCAGCTGCTTATTTTGTGGCGACTACTAATGAGTCAATATTAATTTCCACCTCTACAATTGCACTGCAAAATCAAATGATAGAATATGACATAAAGTTACTGGATAATATTGGTATATACCTACCTTATCAAATTATCAAAAGTAAAAATCATTATTTGACCGTTGAATTTGTAGACTATATTTTAAATGATAGTAAGGTAAATCACGATATATTATTATTGAAAATGCAGCTATTAATATATTTAATGAGTAATAACGATGGAGATATTGAAAAATTAAATTTAAATGGTGGCAGAAAAATATATTTTGATTTGATGAAAAGTCTTTATCAGCATAAAAAAAATGAAACGTATTTATTTAATATGATAGATAATATTGCACATATTGGCATAACAAATCATGCACATTTACTGTCTGGTCGAAAACAAAGTATATTTCATAATTACCAACATATTATTATAGATGAAGCACATCAGATCCTAAATTATGCATTGAAGTACACAACCAAAACTATAAAATATCAGGACATCAAATATTTAATATCACAGACTATACAGGAATTTGATACGAAAGAAATAACGCATAAACAAAAACTCAGCGATTTAACATTTTATCAGTATGGTAGCATTAGTGATGAATTACATCAATTGAATTTGAAATATGAATTGCTATTTGATTATTTCAGAAATTTTTACAGTCCTGAACGTATTGTTAGAGTATTGCTTAAAGAGAATGACGAACCAGTTACTCTATTGCACGAAATCATACATGCACTGAATCTACTTTTGAAAGCTTCTTCGCTATCCCAAGTCCAAAGAAGTATGATTGAAAATCTTAAAGAACAGTTGAAGCAGTGTTATCAACATATTATCACTCAAGGAGATATTTTTTTAACATTTAATAATCAAAATAAATCGGGCGTGCAATTAGTTTTAAAAGATAGTAAGGTTAAGGCTATTATTAAGCAATTTATTATGGATGTATTTGACGCTAAGATATTTATTTCCGGAACAATCAATTCACTAAATGAACAAAACATATTGTCAGAACTTTTTACGGATGAGTTGAAGTATATAAAATATGAATCGAATTTTCAGAAATATACGGCGCCTATGTATATTCCTAATGATATTCCTGCCTTTAACTATCAAAATCAGGAAAGATATCTTCAAAAATGTCTGGAGTATATATTACTTTATTTAAATAGTTATGAAGGTAAGGCACTCATTTTATTAAATAGCTATCAACAAGTAGAAATTTTGCGTGATTATTTGTACGACACTACGCTCGATCAAATTATTTTAACGCAGACTAGTGATGCTAATACTACGAAACTAAATCAACAATTTAATCAACTCGATCAAGGTGTTTTATTAGCAACGCAGACATTCTATGAGGGTATTGATTTTAAATATGATGGTATAAAATGTGTGATGATTGTATCACTACCATTTATGCATCCTAATGATTTAAATATTGCATTGATGAAAGAAGAAGTGAATGATGTATTTTTAGAATATCAAGTCCCAATTGCAGTGAATAAACTACATCAAGCTACTGGTAGACTGATTAGGAATGAACAAGATCGCGGTTGGATGATTTGTTTTGATCGCAGAATAAAAGAAAGTAGTTATGCACATAAATTTAATCACATCCTGAGAAATTATCAGCAATTTGAGGGGGATATTGAATATTTTGAGCAATTTCTCCATAAGATTTATAAATCTTTTATATAATAAACATAAAATGACTTAAAAATTGGATAGATTATTGGTAAACTGTTCATATAATGAATCCTGGGAGGAATGAGGAATCGTGGAATTATCACAACGCGTTCAAAAGTTAACGCCGTCAACAACACTAGCAATTACAGCGAAAGCGAATGAATTAAAAGCAAGTGGTAAACCTGTTATAGGACTTGCAGCAGGAGAACCTGATTTTAATACACCACAAAATATTATTGATAAAGCTTTTGAAGCAGTACAAAATGGTGCAACAAAATACACGCCATCAGGTGGTTTAAAACAATTAAAGGAAGCTATCCAAAAAAAATTAAAAACAGACAACAAACTTGATTATGCTTTAAATGAAATTATGGTTGCGAGTGGTGCAAAACATGCATTATACAATTTATTTCAGGCATTATTAAATGAAGGTGACGAAGTAATTGTTCCAATTCCTTATTGGGTAAGCTATCCTGAACAAGTTATCTTAGCTGGAGGGAAAGTAGTTTACGCAGAAAGTGATGAATCAACGGAATACAAAGTAACGATAGATGCATTGAATAAAGTTAAAACCGATAAAACGAAGGCACTTGTACTGACATCACCAAGTAATCCTAGTGGTATGGTTTATACGAAAGAAGAATTAAAGCAAATTGCAGATTGGGCAATTGAAAATAATATCGTTGTTGTGTCTGATGAAATTTATGAGACGCTTGTTTATGATGGTGAACATATTAGTATTGCTAGTTTTAATGATGACATTAAAGCTTTAACAGTAGTAATCAATGGAGTATCTAAAAGTCACTCAATGACAGGCTGGCGTATTGGATATGCCTGCGGAGATGCACAACTGATTAAAGCGATGACAGATTTATCAAGTCACTCAACGAGTAATCCAACAACACCATCTCAATGGGCTGCGATAGAAGCTTATAATGGAGATAAAACGTTCCTTAATGAAATGAATCGCATCTTTAAGAGTCGTTTAGATGAAATATATCCAAAATTAATGGAGGTTCCTGGTATCGAATGTATCAAACCAAAAGGTGCATTTTACTTATATCCAAATGTAAGTAAAACGGTTGAACTATGTGGATATAACAATACAGAAGATTTTGTAACTGCTTTACTTGAAGAAAAGTTAGTTGCGGTTGTACCAGGTTCAGGATTTGGTTCACCAAATAATATTCGTTTAAGCTATGCAACTGATTTAGATTCTATGTTAGAAGCTATTAAACGTATTAAAGAATTTGTAGAAGAGAAAATGGAGAAGTAGATATGACGAAAATTACAATTAATCAGGCAAGTCAATATGTTGGTCAGCAAGTAACGATTGGGTCTTGGATTTTAAATAAACGCTCAAGTGGAAAAATCGCATTTTTACAATTGCGTGATGGCACAGGGTTTATGCAGGCAGTCGTAGTAAAAGAATCTGTAGGAGAAGATTTATTTAAAGTCGCAAAAGGCATAACTCAAGAAACATCATTATATATCACGGGAACGATTAAAGAAGACGAGCGCTCAGATTTTGGTTATGAAATGGAAGTTAATGATATTGAAGTTATTCATGAATCTGTGGATTATCCAATCACACCTAAAGCGCATGGTACTGATTTCTTAATGGATCATCGCCATCTATGGTTACGTTCAAAACGTCAACATGCGGTGATGAAAATTCGTAATGAAATTATTCGTGCAACATATGAATTCTTTAATAATGAAGGATTTACTAAGATTGATCCACCTATCTTAACGGGTTCTGCTCCTGAAGGAACGAGTGAATTATTCCATACGAAATACTTTGAAGAAGATGCATTTTTATCTCAATCAGGTCAATTATATATGGAAGCTGCAGCAATGGCGCATGGCAAAGTATTCTCTTTTGGTCCAACGTTCCGTGCTGAAAAATCAAAAACACGTCGTCACTTAATCGAATTCTGGATGATTGAACCAGAGATGGCATTTTACGAACATGAAGATAGTTTAGAAGTGCAGGAACAATATGTATCTCACATTGTACAGTCTGTCCTTAAAAACTGTCAGCTGGATTTAAAATTATTAGGTCGTGATACTACAAAATTAGAAAAAGTTAAAGCACCATTCCCGCGTATTACGTATACAGAAGCAATTAAATTCCTTAAAGAAGAAGGATTCGATGATATTGAATGGGGCGATGATTTCGGTGCACCGCATGAAACGGCCATTGCAAATCATTATGATTTACCTGTGTTTATCTTGAATTATCCAACCGGGATTAAACCATTCTATATGCAGCCAAATCCCGATGAAGAAGGAACTGTAAAATGTGCTGATATGATTGCACCAGAAGGATATGGTGAAATTATTGGAGGTTCAGAACGTATTTGGGATTTAGCTTTAATTGAACAACGTATTAAAGAACATGGTTTAGATCCTGAAGCATATAGTTACTATACAGATTTACGTAAATACGGTAGTGTACCTCACTCAGGTTTTGGTTTAGGGTTAGAACGTACTGTAGCTTGGCTTTCTGGCGTTGAACATGTACGTGAAACAAGTCCATTTCCAAGATTACTGAATAGATTATATCCATAAAATAATTAATTATATAACTTTTCAATCGTATAGATGAATGTCTATACGATTTTTCTTCACAAGGAGGGGCTATGAGTATATTTAATAAGGAAGTTGTTATCCCTCGAGTATTATTTGAGAATTACCATCTGATAGGGATGAGCGAAACAGAGTTAATGATGATAATGAAAATAATTGAACTTTCAGTCAGTGATAATTTACCATCATTTGATGTAATTAGTGATGCGATGAGCATAGATAAAGCACAAGTGATGTTAGTATTACAGAATTTAATCAGCAAAGACTTTATAAAAATTGATGTAAAAAAGTATGATGAACACCATTTTGAAGAGAGATTCGATCTTACACCGCTTGAGAATCACTTATCACAAGCTATATCTGAACGTAGAAAAAAAGTTGAATTAAAGGAAGAACAAAATGATTTTAAGGCAATCTTTGAGAGATTTGAAGCAGCATTTGCAAGGCCGTTAACTCCACTTGAAATAGAGACAATTTCTAACTGGATTGATACAGATAAACATTCAGCATCCATTATTATTGCAGCTTTAAATGAGGCGGCAAGTCATAATAAATTAAGCATTAAATATATCGATCGAATATTACTCAACTGGAAAAAACGTAACGTTAAAACGATTGAGGAATCAAAGATAATTAGTAATGAATATAAACCTGTTAAAACAATGTCAAAATCAGTGCCGGATATTCCCGTTTTTGATTGGGTAAATGGAGAGAATCCTTATGATAAGTAAAAAGAAAACACTAGAAATGTTAAATATTATCGATGAAATGTTTCCTGATGCAGAATGTGAACTCGTACATGATAATCCGTTTGAATTAACGATTGCAGTACTTTTATCAGCACAGTGTACAGATGTCCTTGTCAATAAAGTAACGAAAAAATTGTTTCAAAAATATAAAACACCTCAAGATTATTTAGAAGTGTCGGTAGAAGAGTTAATGGATGATATTCGCTCGATTGGCTTATATAAAAATAAAGCTAAAAATATTCAGGCGTTATGCAAAATATTACTAGAAAAATATAATGGAGAAGTCCCAAAAACGCATGCAGAACTCGTAGCCTTACCAGGCGTAGGGCAAAAGACTGCTAATGTTGTAGTATCTGTAGCTTATGGCATTCCAGCACTTGCTGTAGATACTCATGTAGAACGAGTTTCTAAAAGATTAGGGATATGTAAATGGAAAGATAACGTTAAACAAGTAGAAGCGACTTTATGTGACAAGATTCCAAAAGAAAGATGGAATAAAACGCATCATCAGCTTATCTTTTTTGGACGTTATCACTGCACTGCACGTAATCCCAAATGTCTAGAATGTCCATTGTTACAGGAATGTAGAGAAGGTCGTAAACGTCATAAGGTGGTCGTGTCATGAAAGAACATATTCAATCATTAGAAAAGTTAATTGAGGAACATAGTGCAAATAGAACCTTAAAAAGCGATGCAGCAAAAAAATTACTTGATGCGTATTATGATCATATTATTATACTTATGAATCTATTAAATGACATTACTGACAAAAATATATTAGAAGATAATTACGAAATTTCACCATTAAATTTCAATGAAAGAATTCAATATATTGAAGCAAGAAAACATCATTACATGGGATATCAGCAGATGAAAACGATGTATACTGAAATTTTTAAATTGGTCGCTATTCAGAATATAAAAAAGAAGCGTTAACATTAAACTGTTACGCTTCTTTTTATTGTCCTAAACTTTGTGCTGCCCGTTCATTTGCAGCTTTAAGATCAGCAGCAGCTCTGTCACTTGCAGCTTTAAGGTCAGCAGCAGCTCTGTCACTAGCAGCCTTAAGATCAGCGGCAGCTTTATCATTCGCTGATTGGGTTGTACCAGGTTCTGTAGTTTTAGGTGTTGTTGCAGCTTCAGGACTTTCTGTAGTTACAACTTTCTTTTTATTCGTTGTTTTTTTTTCATTACTTGAAGAACTATCATTAAATTGATTTTTAGCGTCTTGTTCGGCCTGCTGAGCTTCTTCAAGGGCTTTACGAGCTGCATCAGCAGCACGTTTATTATCTTCACGTGCTGCATCTGTTTGCTCATCTAATGATCCAGTAGGAAAGGTAGTAGTAGATTTACCAGGTGTACTAGTACCATTTCCTGTTAAAATACTATTGTCATCAGGTTGACCTTTAACTTTCACATTATTTCCAACTTTTTCAACTGAGTCAGGCATATCAAAATCTTTTCCATCAATTGGGTTGATTTCACTCATAACCTGTTTAAATAAAGATTTAGGTAAAGCTTGCTCTTCGGATCCTACAAAAGAATTAGCGCCACCTTCAGCAAGTTTAGTGAAGCCCATCCACACTGACATCGTATAACGAGGTGAATATCCTACAATCCATACATCTTTCGCTGCATTATCCGGCAGATTATATTTCTCATAAGTTTCATTACCGTAAGTTCCTGTACCAGTTTTTGCAGCTAAAGTTAATCCTGGAATACTAGACCCATACGCTGTACCTAAAGGTTCAAATGAGCCCTTTAGCATATCAGTTACGATATAAGCAGTATAATCTTCCATTGCTTTTTCAGAAACAGTATCAAATTTAATCGTTTCATCATCTTGAGTAACAACTTTTCGGATAGCATGAGCCTTATTATAAGTCCCACCATTACCGAATGCAGAAAAGGCACTAGCCATTTGAGTAGGTGAGAATTCAGATGAAGAACCACCTAATGCTTCTGATGGACCGATATCTTTTGATGGATATTCTAATCCAACATTTTTAGCGAAATTATACGAAGCATCATTTCCAGCCTTATTTTTAACTTCCTGATAAATTTTAAGAGCCGGAATATTTAAACTACGTCGTATTGCATCTCTCATTGTCAGGATACCATGATTTTGAGTATCATAGTTTTTAAATTTAATACCATTAATATCATATTCAGATTCATCCTGAATTTTATGGTTAGTTGCCCATTTTTCATTTTCAACAATTGGTCCGTAACTAATAAAAGGTTTAATTGTAGAACCAACAGGGTGAGCATCTGTTGCTAAGTTACGATCAATAACATCTTTATAATTACGTCCACCACTAATAGCTACTAATGCACCTGTTTGTGTGTCTACAATTGTAGATGCAGCTTGCTGATATTTATTTTTATAGATATTCAAATTATCAACGTTATTTTGTAGAGAAATTTGTGCGTTATTATCCATGTTCGTGTAAATTTTTAAACCACTTGTTAATACATCGCTTAATGATTTACCTTCAAACTCTTTATTCGTTTTTAATTCCTGTTTTATAACATTAACGTATGAAGCATATTTTGGATCATTTTCTTCAATATTTTGTCTTTGTGCAGGGGTTCTTTGTACAAGGTTTTTCGATAAATCTTCTGCTTGCGCTTGTTCCATTTCTGCTTTAGAAATTCGTTTATGACGGTTCATTAAATATAAGACAGTATCTTTACGTTTTTCCGCAGCCTCTGGATGATCATAAATATTATAAAGGTTTGGAACTTGAGGCAAGCCGGCTAGATATGCAGATTCAGCAAGTGATAATTGATTTAAATCCTTATTGAAATAATATCTTGCAGCTGTTTTGACACCGTAAATTCCATCAGAATAATAAATTTTATTAAGATACATTTCAAAAATTTGATTTTTGTCATATTCTTGTTCCAGACGATATGATAGATAAGCTTCTTGTGCTTTACGTTCAATTGATTTCTGATCAGTTAAAAATGAACGTTTAACAACTTGTTGTGTTAAAGTAGAAGCACCTTGTGAACCAAATCCTCCTGTAAAGTTTTTAAATACTGCTCCAGTTAATCTTTTAAAGTCTAATGCGCCATGTTCATAGAAGCGGTTATCCTCAGTCGCTAATACAGCATTGCGTATATTATCAGGAATATCTGCAAATTTAACACTTTCTCGTTTTTGTCCCATATATAAGACGGTCACAAGATTATCATCCTTGTCGTAAATCTTTGTCGGTAACTGGTCTCTTAATGCTGATTCATTAAATTTAGGAGCATTATATGCATAATATAAAAACAATAACATTCCTGCGACGATAAAAAATGTTCCGATGGCAAATAATATACCTAGAACCTGTAATATCGTACGTTTTAAATTTCTTTTTGTTTTGGCCATTCGTTAATCCTCACTCTCATTTAACTTATACATTAAAGTATTCCTGGACAGCTTTTAAATAGTCTATTCGTGGTTGATAAGTATATGGTATCAATATACCATCTTTCTTAATTTCTTTTAATTGAATAGATTTCTTCTCATTCGTCAGGTAGCGTTGCCAATAAATAAAAAATTGCCTGAACGGTAATAAATATACTTCTTCGTGACTGGAAAAGCAAATCAATACAAATACGATACCCCCATGCCTAAAAATTTGCTGCATATGATTGACCTGATGTTCATGGATGTTATTTAAAGGAAAGCTGGTTTTATTTTGAGTGGCTTTAGCTTCAAAATCAATATATTTACCTTTGAAAATACCATTATAATCAGTTGTGGATGCACGTCTAAAATATGCTTCTTTGATTACGGCTTGTGAACGTTTTGGATAATCAACTTTAACAATTTGAACGGGTGTCGGTTTTTTATGTATGATCGCAATATCATTTTTGAGATAATAACGATTGCTGATATCAATTTCATCTTCAAATTTCATGCCACGTTTTCCGTATTCAATTTTACTATTTTTCTGGCCTTTTGTAACTAAGTCTAAAGACTTAGTTTTCTTTCCGTTTGGATAATTAACCATAAGATTCATCCTAATTGTGGTGTGTTATTATTTCGTATACAATGAGTTTATCATAAGTATGAAAGGAGTACTTAAATGTTACAAAATTGTATTCAAAGTTTAATTCTAGATATCAATGAAATTTCAAATTACTATGAACGTTCAAAAAAAGGCCAGACATTCAATTTTGTATTACATGTGCAACCCTTTACTGAAAGAGTTGATAGTCATTTGAATGAATTTACCAGATTTGAAGAAAAGATATTATCACTTCCTTTAATGAATGAAAAGAAATTATCATTGCTTATATTATATATAAAAGAATTATCTGTAGAATGTTTTTTCGAAAAAACAAGTAAAAAAATATTTTTAGATAAATATAAAGCTGTTAACCACGATTTACATTATATTAATAGAAAGGTTAATCATGAGATAGAAGGGTGATTCATGAAAACTGTATATATTACAGGATATAAACCATATGAAATCGGCATATTTAAAAACAATCAGCCTGAAGTCCGATTTATTAAACTATATTTGCAGGATAAAATAAAATCATATATAGAAGAAGGTCTTGAATGGGTGATTATTCAAGGGAATCTTGGAACCGAGTTGTGGGTAGGAGAAATAGTCATTCGGCTTAAGAAACAATATGATATAAAGCTTGGTATCATTACTCCATTTTCAAATCATACAGAAAAGTGGAATGAGGAAAATCAACTTTACTACCAAAGGATAGCTCAACGTGCAGATTACTTAAATAGCGTTTTTCAGGATACCTACAAAGGTAGCTATATGTTCCAGCAGGCCAATCAATTTATTTTGGACAATACAGAAGGAACAATTCTATTTTACGATGAGGAACTCGAAGCAAGTCCGCAATATTTTAAGCGAACGCTCATTGATTTTATGGAAAAAAATCACTATACTATGGATAGTATAAGTTTATTCGACCTATCAGAGTTTGTAAGTGAATATATGAGAGAACAAGAAAATTAGAGGTGTAGTTATGTCAGAATTAAACTTAAAATTATCTGCTAAAGATATTTATGAAAAAGAATTTGAAAGAACGATGGTTCGAGGTTTTAAACCAGAAGACGTTGATAGTTTTCTTGATGAAATTATTGAAGATTATCAAAAAATGGCAGATATGAATAATCAATTGTTAAAATTATCGGATGAAAACACGAAGTTAAAACGTGAAATCGAAAATTTACGTATGCGTCTCGCAACTGGAAGAAGTGAAGCACAACAACAGCCTGCGAACAATTACGATTTATTAAAGCGTATATCCAACCTTGAAAAAGCAGTATTCGGTAAATAATAGTCTTCACTATTAGTAATAAAAAGTGTTATAATCTAATAATGAATAAAGATATCTCGGATAATCGCTATACATTGTATAGAGGAAAGTCCATGCTCACACAGCTCTGAGATGACTGTAGTGATCGTGCCAGGTGAAACAATAAGCCTGGGCATTAATTTGACGGCAATGAACAAACCTAAGTCATTGATATGGTTTTAGTAATTTGAAAGTGCCACAGTGACGTAGCTTCTCTAGAAATAGAGAAGGTGGAACGCGGTAAACCCCTCGAGTGAGCAATCCAAATTTGGTAGGAGCACTTTTCTAGCGGAAATGAACGTATAGAAAAGGTAGAGCAATCTACAGACAGATGATTATCACCGGCGTACGAGAGTAACTAGGCTCGCTCGCAGTACTAAGGAACAGAACATGGCTTATAGAGATATCTTTCTAGCAGCTCTCCATTTTTGGAGGGCTTTTTTATTTGGTGAAAACATTTCATAGAACAGAATGAACGTGTTACAATAAATTTAATAAATACTACATAATACTATAATTATATTATGTAAACTTGGAGGAAATTATGTATCAATTACTAGCAACAACACCTATGGGGATGGAAGCAGTCGCAGCAAAGGAAATTCAGGCGTTGGGATATGAAACTACTACTGAAAATGGACGCGTTCTTTATAAGGGTGATGCCAGAGCAATCGTTCAATCTAATTTATGGCTTAGAAGTGCGGATAGAGTTAAATTAGTAGTAGGGCGCTTTTATGCTACAACATTTGAACAATTATTTGATCAGACAAAGGAAATTCCATGGGAAAATTTTATTAGCGAAAACGGCAGTTTTCCAGTACAAGGTCGTAGCTTAAAGTCAAAGTTGTTTAGTGTACCTGACTGTCAGGCGATTGTTAAAAAAGCAATCGTAGAAAGATTAAAAAAAGCACATAAAAAACAAGGATGGCTAACTGAAGATGGGGCTCTTTATAAAGTTGAAGTTGCTATTCTTAAAGATGAAGTATTACTTACAATTGACACTTCGGGCCCAGGATTACACAAACGTGGTTATCGTTTAGCACAAGGTGAAGCACCGATGAAAGAAACGCTTGCCGCTGCATTAGTATTATTATCAAACTGGAAAGGGGATACACCTTTCATTGATCCGTTTTGTGGATCTGGTACAATAGCCATTGAAGCAGCAATGATTGCACAAAATATTGCACCTGGCTTTAATCGTGACTTCGTCAGTGAAGACTGGGATATCATTCCTAAAGGCATGTACGATGAAGAACGTGTAAAAGCTGAAGAAGTTGCTGATTATGATAAAGAAATCTCGATTACAGCAAGTGATATAGATCCTAAAATGGTTGAAATTGCACGCACCAATGCTATTGAAGTTGGATTTGGTGATATCATTGACTTTAAGCAAATGAATGTACATGATTTAACTTTAGTTTCAGAAAAAGGGGTCATTGTTGGAAATCCACCTTACGGCGAACGTATTGGTGAACGTAAAGAAGTTGAAGCGATGTATACTTATCTAGGTGAATTAATCGAAAAAAATCCAAAGTGGTCGTTATATATTTTGACGAGTTTAAAGACTTTTGAAGTCTTAGTTGGTAAAAAAGCTACTAAACGTAGAAAACTTTTTAATGGTTATATTGAATGTACATACTATCAATATTGGGGCGAAAAATAAAGATTATCTGACATTTAAGGTGTTGACTGTATGAAATTAAGTATATTGGATCAAGTGGCAGTTTCTAGAGGTGAATCTCCAAACGATGCCATTCAACATACTATCGATTTAGTTAAATATGCTGAAGATATAGGCTATGATGCATATTATGTTGCGGAACATCATAATACTTCAGGCCTTATTAGTCATGCTCCTGAAATTTTGATGACTCGATTATTATCTGTAACGCGTAAAATTCATGTAGGCTCGGCAGGGATATTACTGCCTCAGTATAGTCCTTATAAGATTGCTGAAAATGCGAAACTGTTAGAAGCCATGTTTCCTGGTCGGGTGATCATAGGATTAGGTAATTCTCCCGGTGGAAGTGAAATCACTAGAAGTGCCTTAACAGATGGAGGACAAAATAAAGTAAGGGACTATGATCGATTAATAGAAGATTTTTTAGGATTTTTGCATAATACCTTACCTCTCACTCATCCTTATCGCACAGTTAAAGCTGGCCCCAGAATTACTCATCATCCTAAAGTAATGACTCTAGGTTTGACAGATAATGGGGCGATGAGAGCAGCAAGATTAGGAATAGGTTTTGTTTTTGGTAATTTTATAAGTGATAAATATATAGAAAGTTCAATTAAGGTATATAGAGAGGCTTTTGTACCTAGTCAGCAGTTTAGTAAACCCTATGTTATCTTTAGTACATTTATTATTGTTGCGAGAGATGAGATAGAAGTTAAAATGCAGCAAACAATTCTGGATCATTGGTTATTGAATGTCTCAAAAGGAAGGGATACTGTTGTTCCAAGTTATGAGCAAGTTAAAAATTTAGATTATAGTGATGCTGACCTGAATTTAATTCAAAAAAATAAAGGCAGATATATCTTAGGCACTAAAGCGTACATTAAAGATGAAATCATAAAATTATACGATCGATATCAGTTTGATGAACTTATGGTAATTAATAATACACATGATTTTTATCTGAAGAAAGAGAGTTATCGAAAGCTAAAAACAATTATTGAAGAAATAAATCAAGATAAATAAAAAAACATCAAGCAGCTGCTTGATGTTTTTTTATTACCAAAGTTTACCTTCACCCATTCCTTTAGCACCAGGAGGTGGATCCATAAACATTTGTCCGATTGGAACTGTATATGCGACTAAAATTAATGCGATAGTAACAATGATTAAGAACTTCCAGTTTTCAACAAATTTATAAACTGGAGCTTGTTGATCCATTGCTTCAGCTACAGGGAAAGCTTCATAGCCTTTAGGTGCAAAGAATGCTAATTGAATAAATACGATGACAACAAGGATAATTGAGATAAATAAAATTGTACCTCCAATTGCCTGGATAACTTGATAAGGAATCCATTCGGCAGCAATTTTAGAACCACCATATTCAGAATAAGTAGAACGACGTGGTGCTCCAAATAATCCGATATAATGCATTGCGCCTGACATAATAGACATACCGATAGCCCACATTACACCCTGGATAATTGCTAATCGGTTAATCGCTTTAGTCATAACTCGTCCAGTAGCATGTGGAATTAACCAATACATTGTACCGAAGAATGTTAAAATTACAGCTGTTGCAACTGTTAAATGAAAGTGCCCAGTAATCCAGATTGTATTATGAACAACTTGGTCCATCTGTGCTGAAGCATTAACTAAACCACCAGCACCACCTGGAATAAATGCTGCCATTCCGATGAATGGTAAAACAAAACGTGCATCATTCCAAGGTAAAGTTTTAATCCATCCGAATAAGCCTTTAGCACCAACACTACGTCCATATGCTTCGAAAGTAGCAAATAAACTAAATGCAGTCATTAATGAAGGTATAACAACCATAAATGTTAAAACAACTTGAACATATTTCCATGTAACATCAATACCAGGTTCAGTTAATTGATGGTGTATACCCACTGGAATTGAGAAGAATAAGAATAACATAAAACTCATACGTGCTAAATTGTCACTAAATGCTTTCGCACCAATAATTTTAGGAACGACTGCATACCAAGACATATATGCTGGTAATAACCAGAAGTACACTAGCGCATGTCCAAAATACCAGAATAGAGTACGGCTAAGTGAAACATCAATACGTTCTACTAACCCTAAAGACCAAGGGATCATTTGGAGTAAAACAGTTGCAGCAACACCTAAAGAACATACAATCCACATAACGTTATTGATTGTTGCCATATATGCTAGTAGTGGAGATTTAAGTCCTTTATGTTCTTTTTTCCATTGTGCATATCTCATGATTTGACCGGCTGCTGAAATCCATGATCCAACAACGACTAATGCCATACCAATATAGAAAATAACGTGTGCTTTCAATGGTGCATAGAATGTATATAAAACTGTCGCTTTATTAAGTAATACCATTGTCGCTGCCATAGCAGTACCAATTACCATTACCCAGAAACCTAACCAGACTAATTTTCTTTGTAAAGGTGATAATTTACCGCAAGTTCTAATTACAGCAGCTGTCTGAAAGCCCATAATAAAGAATGTCGTTAATACTAAAGCTAAAATAATACCATGTACAGTAAGAATTTGATAGTATCCAATACCAGCTGGTAATTTAAGCGTACCAGAACGCACTAATGTTTGTAGGAGACCTGCCAGTCCACCAATAATTAAGCACACAATCGCAACATACATATGTGCCATAATTAATTTTCCGTCTTTTTTATCCATTACGACGCGTTCTGCCATATCTGTAGCATGATGATTTCTAAATGTAGCACGTTCATCAAATGTTCCATTATCTAATTTGAATTCATTCATTTCTTATCTACCACCTTAATGTTTGACTTCATGTCAGCATGGCCCATACCGCAATATTCGTTACATAATAATAAATATTCACCTTTTTTATCAAAAGTTTTAACGAAAGTAGAAATATGACCTGGTTCAATCATCATATTGACGTTAGTTTGTGCAATTTCAAAACCGTGAACGACATCACGACTTGTTGCGATGATTTTCACTTTAGCGCCTTTTGGAATTTCAACTTCACCAGGATTATAGTTAAATGCAGATACTACAAAGACTAATTCATAATCCCACTCTTTACCTTCAACTTTATGTAAACCAGGTTTACTGAAGACTTCATCTTTGTCAATTAACTCAGGCTCGATAAATTCACGTCCACTAGCGATTGGCTCATGACCATTATGAATAGCTGAAACAAAAATAATACTTAAAAATAAAACAAGTGACCCCATTCCTAATGCCAGCCAGATTTTCTCAAACTTATGCAAAATTTTCCCCTCCTAAATACGTTCTAAAAATAAAATAAATATAGCAAACCAAGTAACCACAAACACCGCACCTAAGAATAAAACGGAAGCCATGGTACCTCTTAAATCTAAATCGTGATGCGCTTCCTCATTAGCTTTAATCGGATCAGTATTACGATTAAAATTTTTATCCTCTGCCATAATGTACACCCTTTCTTAATAGCTTTTCTTTCTTTATAATAATAGAGTACAAAGTATATTAATGTGATATATATCACACTTTTTGCAAAACGTTAAAAATTTCACAAATAAATATGAATAAAAGAGGTATGTTATGAATTACAGGGACAAAATAAAGAATTTATATCAGTTAAAAAAAGAGGTGGAGAAGTCTGATAATACAGTTTTAGTCAATCAGATTAATGAAATCATTAAAAAAATTCATCAGGATCAAGTTGTGATAAGTTTTATCGGTCATTTCTCCTCAGGTAAATCATCACTGATTAATCATATTTTTGGAGAACATATCTTACCGAGCTCACCCGTACCAACGACAAGTAATACTGCGCAGATAATTATTAGCGATCAGGAGAATGTCCGTATTAACCTTGATAACCATACATATAGTGATTTGGAACGTTATGAAGATATTAAGAAAGTTAATACTTTAAATCACGAAATTGAATCAGTGGAAATCTATAGACCCTCTCATATTTTCGAAAATAATACTGTTATACAAGATACACCTGGTATTGATGCTACATTTAAAAATCATGCTGCTAGCACAATGAAGTTCTTGTTGATAAGTGATGTCGTTTTTTACACCGTGGAATACAACCATGTTAATTCTGAAAAAAACTTTGAACAGATAAAAGCATTAAATGAATTAAATGTGCCTGTTGTTTTAGTCATCAATCAAATCGATAAACATCAGGACAGTGAAATCTCTTTTGAGGATTTTAAAAGTACGATAGCTGACAATATAGAGCGTTGGGATTTAAAGCTTGAGAGGACGATATTCACATCTATTTTTGACGCATTGCACAATGAAATTGACCAGGTTCCATTATTAATGAATAATTATGCTGCGACTGCGAAGGTTAATAAGGAAGTATATTTTGAACGTATGATTCAATATATAGAATCTTCACAATTAACATATTTACAACAACAAAAAGAAAAATTACTATCAGAGCTTAATCTTGAAGCAGAAGAAATTGATGGAGCATATCAGAAAACACTCGACAACGTTGCAATCAATGAAGAACAATCTGTACTTACTGCAGAAAATAATACCGAGCTTCTATTAAATGCAGTAAAAGATATTATAAAAAATGCTTATTTAATGCCGTTTGAGATGCGTGAAAAAATTAGAGAGATGCTTGAGACGTACGCAAATAATTATAAAGTTCCTGGATTATTCGGAAAAAAAGCAAAACTAATATCAATCCAGGAAGAAAAAGTTAGAGAAGTGTTACTTTCAATGAACGCCATCATTGAAAAACAAATTACTTTTCAGTTAAAAGAGTATTATAGTAAGTTTACTAAATACTTAACTGATGCAAGCGCCATCAAAACACTTGTCTTCGAAGTATCATCAGAAGATATTACTTCTTTGATTAAACCACAGGAAACCATTACTAATGATTATGTGTTGATATACTCAGACCAATTGAAAAACTTAATTGAACGCATGGTTATCAATCAACAAAAATCATGGCATGAGCAGTTCATAAAAAATATAAATATGTCTAATTTAAATACAAATGATGAATTAAATGAAGAAAGTGTGAAATTTGAGAATTACTTTGTGAACGAATCGTTCATAAAATCAATTTTAACAAAAAATTATCTGCATTATTATATCCATGTTGATGAATCGATTGATAAATTAATTGATCGTGAATATATAAAATTTGATTTAAATACAATGCATTCACAGGAAAAAGTTCGTATCTATAAAGAATATGTAACTCTAGATGAAAATCTTGATAATACAACTCAAATTTTAAATACTTTATCTGATATTAATTATTTTGAAGCGGATATTGCTAAAATACACAATCAAATTCAACGCCTAAATAATAATATAACGAAAATAGTAGTTTTTGGCGCATTTAGTGCAGGAAAGAGTGCGATGATTAATGCTTTATTAAAGCAAGAAATTTTAGTGTCTTCACCCAATCCAACCACTGCATCAATAACTGAAATACAGTATGGAACGAAAAATTTTGTAACGTTCAAAAGTGAACAGGATATCCTGAAATCACTAAATGATATGATGTATTCATCTGCGTTAGAAATAGTCACGATTCCTCAATGGATTAAAAAATTTAAAGGCAAATTGAGCGATCTAAATGCACAAAATAGAAATTTTGCAGAAGCTATTATGCTTAATTACGAAAAATATGAAGCGCATTTAAAAAATCAAGTCACGATTGAAGTAAGTGATTCAGAAATTGATCAGTATACCGCAAATGATACACATGCTGCTTTTGTTCAAAAAATTACACTTGGAATTCAAAATGAGTTTCTAAAAGATAAAATTATTATTGATTCACCCGGAACTGGAAGTACAAATAGTCGCCATACGAAAGAGACTACGGAAATTATAGCTGATAGTGATCTGCTTATTTATGTTTCATACTATAATCATGTTTATACAGAAAAAGACAAAGCATTTCTTTCGTACTTAAATGAAGTAGAAGTAATAAATGATGACAGCCAAAATTTCTTTGTAATCAATGCGGTTGATTTAGCAAAAGATGACCAGGAGCTACAATCAGTTATTAATTATTTATCAGAGGAATTGCTTGATTTAGGAATCGATGATCCAATATATCCTGTATCAAGTAGAGACGCGTTGATTTCATATGATGATAATTTTTCAACATATGTAGCTGCAATTGAGTATTTCGTAAAAACAACAAGTAAACAGCAAAAAATAAAACAAATTAATCATCATGCTAAAGCTTTACTAAATAAAGCTCAGTCAATTGTCGATAATTTTGAAACTTACGAAAAGCACATCCAGTTAAGAAATGTACAATATAAAACATGGATGTCTTCATTTCCGATTAATCATAATTTATCGGATATAGTTACAAATGCATTAATAGATATTTTAAATGAACAAACAACATATTTAAAAGATAAAATGAAAATCCAGTTATATGACGTATTAAAATCAGAAATCAACACTTCTTCAAATGTTCAGACGATGCATCAAAGTTATCTGCATGCAGTGCAAAATAAATTGAATGAAGAATTATATTTAATAATGCCAAGATTAAATAAAAAGACTCAAAATCAATTTAATCAACAAGTGAGTATCATTTCTAATGATTTAGAGCAACATGAGATATATGAAGATCTTCAATTTAAGAATCAATTATTAGATGCAAATGATATCAGTGTAAGTCAAATAACTAATACGCTCCACCAACTTAAATTGCCAAATATCAAACAAAAACAATTAATGAACCCAACTTTGAGAACAGAGCTATATGATAATATTCATGCACAGACATTAATTCAAATCAATGAAATGATAGAAAGCTATAAATCAAAAACTACACAATTAATCTACGACAATTCATATAAAATGACTGAGCATATTGATAAAAAACAAAAATCAATCGAATATACAATAAATGAAAAATTAGCGCAAAAAATTGATCCTCAACTTAAAAATGAAGTTTCGGCGGCCCTAAAAAAATTAGAGGTGATTAAATGAAGATTTGGATTGCTGAAAATGAAGCATTTGAACTAGTTCAGTCTGGTGAAGGAGTATTATTTGACTGTAGAGGTCTTATGGATAATCTTGAGCAAAGTATCCAAAATTATTTAGATGAACGAGTCGAAAGTGCTGAATACATCCATTCTTTTTTATCAGGGAATAACACTATTTCTGGTGGTAGACATCCTTTACCTGACTTGAATGATTTTGCAGACTATGTGATATCTATTTCGCAGGGTAAAAAGATTATTGCATATGATAACAGAAATAGCTTCTTTGGAACTCGTTTTGTTTATCTGTGTCATTTAGTAGATTTAGACAGCTTCTTAATACAGGAAGGCTATGAAGATTTAAAACTGTTTAAGAAAACTGATAAGGATCCATTTGTCGGTAAAAATCATGCAACTGTAGTTTTTTATGAATCCACCACCGAATCATATGAGATGGCTAAGAGAAACATAAATAAAATGAAAAATAGAGATTTAAATATTGATTACAATAAAGATATCATTGCATTTTGTGAGGATATTAATGCTTTAGTAAATACGCCTGATATAAATAGAGTTCTAATCGATGCACGTGCACATGAGCGATTTATTGGTAATATTGAGCCACTTGATAAGGTCGCTGGTCATATTCCAACAGCAATCAATATACCGTTTAGTGAGATGTATGAACATGGGTTACCTAAACATGAACAAGATTTAAAAGATATTTTTAAATTGGTATTAGGAAAAGAATGCATTGTCTATTGTGGATCTGGCTTAAGTGCAACACCATTATATGTCGCATTGAAATCATTGGGAGAAAATGTGAGATTGTACGCTGGGAGTTATTCTGAATGGAGTTCAAAATACCCTGAAAATATAGAAATAGGAGACTAAAATGAAAAATCTATTAATTATAGACGGAATGGCTTTGTTATTTCGTCACTTCTTTGCAACAAGTTTACACAAGAATTATATGAGAAATACTAAAGGTGTTCCTACTAACGGCGTTCAGGGTTTTGTTAGACATGTAGTTAGTGCAATTCATGATACTAAAGCAAATCATGTGATAGTTTGCTGGGATATGGGTTCTCAAACTTTTCGAAATGAAATTGATCCTAATTACAAAGCGCATCGTCCTGCTCCTCAGGATGAACTAATTCCTCAGTTTGATATGGTTCAGGAAATTTCAAGGCAGCTAGGTTTTCATAATATAGGTATACAGAACTTTGAAGCTGATGATGTCATCGGGACTTTAGCACATACTTTGGACAATAGTTATAATATTAAGGTAATCAGTGGAGATCGTGACCTGTTACAAATATTAGATGAACATATTGAAGTATGGCTTATTAAAAAAGGTTTTAATATTTATAATATATATACGCAGGAACGCTTTAAAGAAGAATATCAAATTGAACCGAAACAGTTAATTGATGTTAAAGCGTTTATGGGAGATACGGCTGATGGTTATCCGGGCGTTAAAGGCATAGGTGAAAAGACGGCAATTCAATTAATTCAGAAATACAACTCTATTCAAGGTGTATTAAACAATCTTGATAATTTACCAAAAGGCCAGCAAACAAAGATAAAAAACAATATTGATGCACTGAAGCTTTCGCATCAACTTGCAGAAATTCATACAGCTGTTCCTCTTCAGATAGACGAAATCATTATAGAAATGCCTTACTCAGTAAATATCGATGAGATGATTAATATTTGTGATAACTTTGAATTAAAAGTAGCTAGCAGTTTTATTCGTAAATTAAAAACACTTAGATAATAATATAATTAATCACAGAGGCTTAGACAAATTTGTCTAAGCCTCTGTTGAATAGTTGAAAGGCAAAACGTACTATTCATCGTTTTTGGTAAATACCCATCGAAAGTAAAAGATCATCAAAATTGGTTTCATAAAATTCGTTCACGTAAATCGTAAATGTTAAGTAACTCGAAAAATGAATCCGTTCGATGCTATAATTGACTTTCTACCAATATTAATATGACAGTATTAAATCTTATTAAATAATTCAATATCAATGGTGTAAGTATTATTAAATGAATCAATCAACATGGATTTCTTATTTGCAGCTATTTCAAGCTGTTCAATGTAAGATAGTACATACTTTTCTTCAATTATACCTTCTTCAACGATTCCAACACCGGCAACTGCTTTTATTCGTTCTTGGCCATATCCAAAGGAAATATTTGATTCCAATGCATTTATAATATTGCGTTCTAACTTCAAAGATTCAAGTAATTGAGATGGAGAGTAGTACTTTTCATTAAATTCAATTTGAGCGTTACAATTTGCTTGATGGATTGCGGTTTTCAATGCAGAAATATCACTTTTCAAACTTTCGATGAGAGAAATTGTTTCATGTACATATGAATTTTTTTCCTCATTTATAATACTTTTATTATTCAAAGCGATTGGCACACGAAACTCTGTGCTGAATCTTTCTATTGCATTATTTAATTGGACACGTAGTTTACTACTGACAAAGATGGCTTGTTGTATTGTTAAAGATTGCATGTAGAACCTCCAGATTGAAATGAATTTAATAGAATAGTATATAATAATTTGTTTATATATTCAACTTCTTATACAAACTATTTTTTGCAATTAAAATGTTCAAATAAAACTTTATTTTCACGGTCATTTAATATAAAATGACGGATAAAGAGGTGTTTTGATGCAAGAGATAAATTATGAATTAATTAGATTAATGACAGATATCCATGAATTTAAAGGAAAGCAAATAATATATTTACAATATAATACGAGAGTTTTGGAAAAATTAAAATTTTCCGGATTATATCATAACGTTAAATATGCTTGTGCATTATCGGGTATTACAATTGCCGATACGAAGCTTATGCATATCTTACAATTTAAAAGATCGTTTTCAAATGAGCAGGAAGCAAAGATATGTGGATTTAGAGATGCGATGCTTCTAATTACTGAGGATTATGATTTTATAGACATTAATATAGATACTATTTGTACTCTGTATTTAGAGATGACTTTAGGTGATACTGAGATGATTGAAAAAATGACGTCACATCAACGGAGTCTATTAATGGATCTATGCAGTCGTTATAATGACATGATTCATAAGCACGATTCTAACGTTTTACTTGAAATTTTTTGTTTTATGTATCATTTTAATCAATCAAATATTTTTAATGAAAATACAATTTTGTTTTCGCGTTTGCTGCTTCATTTACTACTATATAAATCAAATATTTTAGTAACACAGTATCAAAGTATAGACCAACTTATCTTTATAGAGATGAGTACTGGTAGAAAAAAACTTAGAAAAAAGGATATCAATCGTTTTGATTTTCATGATGAATTAAATTATATGGATTTTTACTTTAAAAAGTTAATTGAAAGTTATGAAGCCTTAGATTTGAATTTTAAATTGATATTAGATGATAAGATTACACCGCTTTATAGAGTACTCAATGTGCTAAATCGTTCTTATGAACCAATTTCAAGGAATGAATTAGAAATTATTCTTGCTGATATAAGTAGAAAAACGATTGAGCGTGCACTTGTACAACTTCAAAAGGATGCGTTGATTGAAAAAACGGGACAAGGTAAAGCAACGAAATACCGTGTAACATAAAATGTTTCACGTGGATAAGGGTGAGTTAATGAAAGTTTTTGCTGTAGATATGGATGGGACATTTTTAAATAATGAAAACAACTATAATGTAAATCTGTTTAAAAAATTGAACAGGAAATATGGTGATAAGTTTCATTTTGTTGTTGCCAGCAGCAATAATTATGATTATTTGAAATCATTTTTTTATAATCAAGATATAAGTTATATTGCTTCAAATGGAGCTGTAATTGTTTCAGAAGATGAAATAATTCATCAGTCATTTCTAAATGAAGAAGAGGTAATGAATATAATAAAAATATTAAAGCATAATGATATATTTTCTTTTGTTATATCTTCTAGTGAAACATCATTTATTTTAAATCAAGCTGAACAGAAATTTATAAATAGAATGCATCATTATTATAGTCATTTAGTAGTTATAGATAGTATTAGACCTTCTCAATTTTATAAAATTACGATAGAGGTCAATCAGTCAATACACAGTTTATCTCATCTAATTCAAAGCATCAATTCAAGCTGCAATGATAGTGTTGCTGTAGATAGTGGATATCATTGTATTGATGTGATGCATAAAGATACGAATAAGGCTTTTGGAATTAAAAAGTTACTCACTAAATTTGGTTTAACTGAAAAAGATTTATATGTTTTTGGAGATAGTGATAACGACCTGGAAATGCTAAAGATGACAAAGCATTCATACGCTATGGCAAATGCAAACGACCGTGTAAAAGCCGTAGCTAAAAATATCTGTTTAAGTAATGAAGAGGATGGGGTATTGCTGAAGATTGAGGAAGTATTAAAAAAAGAACTTTAAGCAATACTATAAGTACTGCTGCAAAGCTCTTCTTGCAATTGTATCGGCATGTTTGTTCTGGTGTCTCGGTATCCAATCAATGAGAATCAGTTCAAAATTCTGCATTAATTGCTTGTACTCTTGTAAAAAAGGTTTATACGCAGTTTGTTTGACATAATCTTTATCGATTGAATCAACTACAATTTTCGAGTCACTTTTAATAAGCAAAGTTTTACAATTAAACTGAATGGCAAGTTTAATCCCGATGATTAAGCTTTGCCACTCAGCAATATGATTATCAATTTGCCCAAGATATTCTCCATGTTCAATTTGTGTATTATCAAATTTTAGTACGATACCACACGCACTGTGTAATGGAGATTGTTTAGTAGAAGCATCTATATAAATTTGTGCCATTTTTACACCTCTTATAAACTAATTATGCTCTTTATGAAAACTTTTTGCCCAGTAACCAAATGGGATATTGAAAATTGTCGATGCTAATTTAAAGATATATGTTGTAACAAAAATTTCAAATACAACGTTACTTGGCATTAATCCGGTAAAAGCAATCAGCGAAAATAATGCAGTATCAACAATTGAACTGAATATTGTACTGCCATACGCACGTACTATGAAAGTTTTTTCTGATGAAAAATATTTTTTAATGAGATTAAATAAATACACATCAACATATTGACCAATGATATATGCAATGATTGATCCGAGTACTATTCTTGGTACAACACCAAATAAGGTTTTCATGCTCTCCTGAGCGATATCTGATTTTGCAGGGATAAACTGTAGTGACGTGGTCATTAGAACGGTCATGATAATCGCAGATGCAAAGCCTAGCCATACTGCTTTTTTGGCAACTGTGCGACCGTAGCGATCATTTAAAATATCGGTTGCTAGATAAATAGATGCAAAAAGTACATTACCTAATGTAGCAGTTATACCAAATAATTCTACTGATTTTGTCACCTGAATATTTGCGATAACTGTGCCAATTGCAACCCAGACAAATAATCCTTCTTTTCCGAAAAATCTATACATTAAAACTAAACCTAAAAACGTTAAAATAAAAGCGATAACTGCCCATAATTCATTTGTCATATAAATCCTCTTTTCTATCAAAAATCAACTTATCTATTATAGGTATATAATTGTAATTTTGCAATGCTTTTATTAAAATCAAATAGGCATCAATTTTGAATTATTTTTGATATACTAGCTTTTGAGGTGAATGACGTGAACCTGGAACAAAAATTAACGATTAAACAAATCGATACATTGACAGATTATTATTGTGAAGGATGTTTGCTAAAAAGTTATCACCGTAAAGAGCACGGAAAAACATATGCACATCATTATTGTATAAAAAAATGCTCAATTGGCATTGAAATTAAACAGCTTGGCAATGTATTGCAGTAAGGAGTAGAACATGAAAATTTTAAAAATAGAACCAACCCCAAGTCCCAATACTTTAAAAATTACATTAGATTTTAAAAAAGAAGATGCGAAAAGTATGACATATAAGGCTGTTAATACCGAACAACCTGAATTTATTAATAGTATCCTTGAAATAGATGAGGTTAAATCTGTTTTTCATGCATTAGACTTTATCTCTGTAGATAAATCACCAAAAGTAGAATGGGAAGTTGTTTTACCAAAAATTAAAGCAATTTTTGATGAGCAAATTAATTCTGTTCCTGAAGAAAGTATTGATAATGGAGAAAAGAAAGTTGAAGTTTTAGTATTTAAAGGAATTCCTTATCAAATTAAAGTCACGGATAAATCAGGTGAACAACGTAAACAACTGGATGTACGATTCATTGATGCAATGCTTGCTGCTCAAAATGATGATGATAATGTTATTTTACTTAGAAAATGGCTTGATTACGGTGTGAGATATGGCGAAAGTGATGACATTATTAAATCAGTCCAAGAAGAGATTGATGCACAATACCCTAAGCGTTTATTAGATGAATTAGTTATTAGTGGCAAAGCAAATCAACATCAAGATAATTCAAAACAATTGAAAAGAGTTACTTTAGAAGAATTCAAGAATGAGGAAAATTGGCAGAAACGATATCGTTTAATTGACCACTATCCTAAACCAGGTATAACGGATCTGGCATTTTTTGAAGAAGTGTTAAAAGATGAGAAGCCTCAGATCAGAAGACTTGCTGTAGTCTTTTTAGGTATGATAGAAGATGAACAAGTGCTTGAATTATTACACAAAGCCATGGATGATAGTAATCTAACAGTTCGTCGTACGGCGGGTGATACTATCAGTGATCTAGGATATAAAGAAAGTTTACCAGTGATGCACAAGGCTCTGGACGATAAACATCCTATTGTAAGATGGCGTGCGGCAATGTTTATCTATGATGAAGGAGACGCAACAAGTTTAAAGTATTTAGAGAAACATTTAGATGATCCTGCTTTTGACGTTAAGCTTCAAGTTCAAATGGCTTATGAACGAATTAAGAATGGTGAAGCGGCTGTAGGTTCAGTGTGGAAACAAATTGCTAATCGAAATAAAGGAGAAGAATAATATGAATGCTTATGAAGAATATATGAAAACAATTGCAAATGGAATGAGAAGTGAATTGACGAATCATGGATTTGAATCATTGGAATCCACAGAGTCAGTGGAACAATTTTTTAATCATATTAAAAATGATGAGACAACTTTTGTCGTAATTAATTCGGTTTGTGGGTGTGCGGCAGGATTAGCACGACCAGCTGCTGTTACAGTGGCTACTCAAAATGAGAACAAGCCTGATCATCTAGTCACAGTTTTTGCCGGACAGGACAGAGAAGCTACTGAAAAAATGCGTGAGTATATTGCACAAGTTCCTTCAAGCCCATCTATGGCTTTATTTAAAGGTCAATCTTTAGTTGGCTTTATCCCTAGAGAGCACATTGAAGGTCGTCCTGTCGAAGAAATTTGTATGGACATTAAAGAATATTTTGATGACCACTGTTAATTTAAATCTTCGTATAACGACATGTGTTAAACCTGATGCATTAATATTAAATTATTTAGAAAAGATAACAAATGATATCAAGCAATACGAAAATGTTGTTTATAGAGTGATTGAAAGAAAAAAATTATCAATTTCTTCATTGTTTGATATAGACGAGTCCCCTTTGTTAGTCATTCAGCACGATGGTATTGTTTTGTATACTGCTGCTGACAACAAGATTTTTTATCATGAAAATACAACTCGTGTAAAATATAAATCATTAAACAATCAGGGAAATATTCCACCGCTTATTGAAATGTTTGATAAGGATTCTGAAGTGAAAATTGTTATTGATGCGACCATGGGAATGGCAAATGATCTGATATTGATGGCATTGTCATTGCCGGGGTGTAAGTTTTATGCTTTCGAAGAGAATTTTTATATCCATTTTGCTATAAAATGGGGAATCATATTTTACTACGCTGAAATAAATAAAGATTTTCTGGATACTGATAGAATTCATTTTGTTTATGGCAATGTGGTAAACCGTATAGATATTTTGCAAAATGCTCAAGTTATCTACGTTGACCCAATGTACGAAGAAACCGTTAAGCAATCAAATATTGCTTCGTTAGTTAAATTTGTCGACCATCATTTAGCAAATGATTATAAGTTATTAAATTTTATTTGCTCTAATTTTAGCGGTAAGGTGATATTACGTGCGCACTTTAGATCAGGATTAATCAATGATTTCGGATTTAAGATGAATGTTCGTAAGCAGTCTAAAACGCATTATGGTTATAAGATAGTAAAGAATAATAAAAAGGCTTCGGAATAACCGAAGCCTTTTTATTATTCAGTGATACACATGCTAATCATGTAGCATAATAATAAGAATAAACCTGAAACTACCATCATATCTGCGCCCATTTATTTCACCCCTAGATGTAAAACTCTAATATCTAATTCTTTAATTAATTGTTATATAAATGTATTATAAAGTATATAAGAAAAAATAGAAAGAGGTGACTTGATGAATTCATTCGATCAGGCTTATCATAACTTATGCAGAACGGTTCTGGAAAAGGGTAAAAGTAAAGATGATCGGACAAATACCGGTACATTATCTGTATTTGGACATCAAATGCGATTTGACCTATCAAAAGGATTTCCTTTACTTACTACTAAGAAAGTATCGTTCAAACTTGTTGCTACAGAACTCATTTGGTTTATGCGAGGCGATACAAATATTAAATATCTGCTAAAATACAATAATAATATCTGGAATGAATGGGCGTTTTTAAAGTGGATTGAAAGCGAAGAATACAATGGACCTGACATGACTGACTTTGGTCATCGAGCACTCGTTGATGATGCTTTTAATGCACAATACCAGGAGCAAGTACAAATTTTTAAACATAGAATTCTCACGGATAATGATTTTGCTACCAAATTCGGAGATTTAGGTAATGTATACGGAAAGCAATGGAGAAATTTTGAGACGAAAAATGGCTCAACGGATCAATTGTCAGAAGTTATTCATAGCATTAAGACAAATCCGACGAGTAGACGACATATCATTTCAGCCTGGAATCCGGGAGAAATTGATACAATGGCTTTACCTCCGTGTCATACCATGTTTCAATTTTACGTACATGACAATAAATTATCTTGTCAATTGTATCAAAGAAGTGCAGATATCTTTTTAGGTGTACCATTTAATATTGCAAGCTACAGTTTATTAACGCATTTGATTGCTCGTGAGTGTGGCCTTGAAGTCGGAGAGTTTATCCACACATTAGGAGATGCGCATATTTACTCAAACCACGTGGATGCTATTAATGAACAGTTATCTCGTGAGTCGTTTGCACCCCCATCATTAAAAATAAATTCAGACAAATCATTATTTGAATTAGAATATGAAGATTTTGAAATTGTAAATTATAAAGCACATCCTGCTATTAAAGCACCTATTGCAGTTTAAGGAGAATGTTATGTTATCACTAATAGTATGTCATGATCAAAACAGAGTTATTGGATTTGAAAATAAAATGCCTTGGCATTTGCCTAATGATTTAAAGCGTGTCAAGGAATTAACTACCGGTAATACAATTGTTATGGGAAGAAAAACATATGAATCATTGGGTAAGGCATTACCTAACAGAAGAAATGTTGTTTTAACCAGAGATACTGATTTTAAACCGGGTGATGCGGATGTTATCCACACCTTAGAAGAAATAGCATCTTTAGATGGCCATGTATTTATTTTTGGCGGTCAGAATCTATACGAACAAACGATTAATCTCGTTCATGATATGTATGTTACAGTGATCGAGGAAAAATTTCCTGGCGACGCATTTTTTCCGGAGTATACTTTTGAAGAATTCACTGTAGATTCGATTGAAGAAGGCACACTGGATGAGAAAAATTTAATTCCTCATCACTTTATGCATCTTGTGAGGAAGAAAAATGATTAGATTAATAAGAACTGTTAGTACAATCATTGGTTATGCTGCGATACTTACGCCAAGATTAAATAAAGTTAAATCTTCTCTAGAACATTATGATACTGTCGCTGAAAAAGATATTATCTCACAAATCTATCCAAAACAATGGGCAAAGAAAGTATTAAATACCGCTGGTGTAAAGGTTAACGTTTACGGAGAAGAGGATTTTCCTTCAGGTGGCGTATTATTTGTATCAAATCATGAGGGGAATTTTGATATCCCTGTATTAATCTATGCGATTAATAAACCTTTTGGATTTGTCTCGAAAATTGAAGTAAAAAAAATTCCCTTTCTTCATAAATGGATGGACGTCCTCAATTGTATCTATCTAGATAGAACAGATCGCCGCTCATCAATTCAAATGATAAGAGATGGTGTCGCTTCTTTAAAAGCAGGACATAGTATTATGATTTTTCCTGAAGGTACTCGCAGTAAAGGAAAAGGTATGGCAGATTTTAAAGCAGGTTCATTTAAGCTAGCAAAAAGTGCCGGTGTGCCAATTGTTCCGGTTGCAGTAAAAGGTACGTCAAATATTATGGAGAAATTTGATAGTAAAAAAATTGTTCCCGGTACAGTAGATGTAACAATTTTACCTGCAGTTCATCCTGAGATTTTTGAAGAGAAAAGTTTGCAGGAAGTTTCTGAATATATACATGAACTAATAGAAAACGAATTGAAATCAGTAGATTAAACTGAGTTTTAGATCGCTGAAGTAAATAAATTTTATGATATAGAGGGATAAAATGAGTAAAATAAAATTAATTGTAGATTCTACACATGACCTACCCCAACAATTCCTTACAGATCATGGAATTGTACAGGTACCTTTAAATATTGTCATGGATGGCAAGACATATTTAGATCAGGAGGAAATTACTTCTGAAGAATATCTTCAAAAATTAGTAACACTCGATGAAATACCTAAAACGAGTCAACCGCCGACTGGAAAGTTTGCAGAGATTTATGAAAAGTATATAGAAGAAGGTTATGAGATATTAAGTCTTCATATGACACAACGACTGAGTGGAACAGTTGGAAGTGCTCAAGCGGCTGCTAATATGGTTGACGGTAAAGTTACTGTTATAGACAGTGGTTTTATTGCGCAATCTTACGGTTTTATTATTCAAAATGTAGCTGAATTAATCATAAAACATAAATCTATGCAGGAAATTGTGAGTGCGATTGAAACAATGAAAAAACAATCTAAGCTATTTCTCGTTATTAGTCAACTGGATTATTTAACGAAAGGTGGGCGAATCTCAAGAGGTAAAGGATTTATAGGTGGATTAATGAATTTAAAACCAGTCGCTCAGGTCGAAGAAGGTGAAATTCGTGTGATTCAAAATGCTCGTACCCAAAATTCAATAGTTAAACTATTAACTAAGGAAGTAGCTCAAATGGCAGAGGAATATAAGTATTTACGTATTGGCATATCACAAGCAGATGCAGAAGAGTTACTGGAAAAGATAAAAAAAGCTGTAGAACCTTATACAGATGAGAAGATATCTCTGAATACTACTACGCCTATAGTCTCTACACATACCGGACCAGGTGCTATTGGACTTTCTCTTTTTGGCTACAATGATTAAAATAGTACGAAGTCCAGTCTGGCTATGTCTATTTGTTCTTCTATTATTTTTAAACTTGGTTTTCTTGGTAGGATTCCTTAATTTAATGTCTGCTCCACCTTCAACAGTCAAAGCTTCATCTACTACTTTAAATACTAATGATGAGATGATACTTTCTGAAAAGACTATAAAGAATTATATGGGTACATTAGACAAGCAAACGAATATTCATTTTAAAAATCATTTTATCCTAATTGATTCTAAATCTAAGTTTATGAACATTGACATCAATACAGAGATTAAGACACTACCTGAAGTAATAGCGCCAGGAGTTCTTGCTTTAAATATTAAAGATGTAAATATTGGTGACTTACCTATATCAAAGAAAAAGTCCTTACGCATCATCAATAAATATGGTGATTTGCCTCAACAAGTTAAGTTAGATGAGCAAAATAATCGTTTCATATATGAAATAGGTATAATGAAAATTAAAAACAGTAAATTGTTGTTAACAAAAATTGACAAACATAATAGGTGGCATTTCAAACTAAAAATTAAGGAGTGATGATATGAGTTTAGCTACACTTGCAGGAGGGTGTTTCTGGTGTATGGTCAAACCCTTTCATCAATATCCAGGTATAAAAGATGTTATCAGTGGTTATAGTGGTGGCAATGTGGAAAATCCTACGTACGAAACGGTTTGTACGAATACAACAGGACATAGAGAGGCTGTGCAAATTGAATTCGATGAAGATGTAATTAGTTTTGAAGCGATTTTAGAAATTTACTTTAAAACATTTGATCCTACTGATAATGAAGGACAGTTTTTTGATAGAGGAGAAAGTTATCAGCCAGCTATTTTTTATCATAATGATCATCAAAAAGAAGTTGCAAATTTAGTAATAGATAAACTAAATGCATCGCATATATTTGATAAACCCATTAATACTCCAATATTACCTTTTAAGAATTTCTATCCGGCTGAAAATTATCATCAGGACTACTATAAAAAAGAACCGGCTCATTACGCGTCTTATCAAAAAGGTTCTGGGCGTAAAGATTTCATTGAAAAGCACTGGGGGAATAATCATGCTTAAAAAAGATATTAAAGATTTAAATGAAATGGAGTATTATGTCACTCAACAAAACGGAACTGAACCACCATTTGAAAATGAGTACTGGAATCATTTTGAAAAAGGTATTTATGTTGACAAAGTGAGTGGTAAACCATTGTTTACATCTCATGATAAATTTGACTCTTCATGTGGATGGCCATCATTTTCAAAAGCCATCAGTGATGATGAAATTATTGAATTAGTTGATAAATCATTTGGAATGACTCGTACCGAAGTTAGAACAGAATTAAGTGATATACATTTAGGTCACGTCTTTAATGATGGACCAAAAGAACTAGGTGGTATAAGATACTGCATTAATTCAGCAAGTATTCAATTTATTCCTTATGACAAATTGAACGAATTGGGTTATTCTGAATACATTAAAGTATTAGATAACAATTAATCGGGTAGTATATTAATGAATAGTTAATTTATAGGAGGAATTTTTATGTTTAAGAAGATTTTTGGTAAAAACGATGAAGCATCTAAGACAATTGAGATTAAAGCTCCGATTTCAGGTAATTATGTAGCTATCGAAAATATTCCGGATCCTGTATTTGCTCAGAAAATGATGGGTGAAGGTTTTGGTATTGAACCGAATGAAGGTATTGTTGTTTCTCCAATCGATGGCGAGATTGTGAATGTCTTCCCGACGAAACATGCGATTGGCATCAAGGCAACTAATGGCTTGGAAATTTTAATCCATGTGGGTCTTGAAACAGTTGCGATGAATGGTGAAGGATTTGACACTAAAATTAGTGCAGGAGATAAAGTAAAAGTTGGTGACGAACTATTGACATTTGATATTGATTTAATCAAAGAGAAAGCATCATCTGTTATTTCACCTGTGATCATTACAAATTCAGATATTATCGATAATTTTGATACTGTAAATAGCGCATCGTTATCACGCGGTGAGTCAACAGTTTTATCTGTGAATATTAAATAATGAAATCGAATTCTTTTTATCAATATGCACTAACTGAACGAGGAGCAAAAAATGAGTTTGGCGAATTTGCAGAAGCAATTTTCAACGACTTAATGTTTCCGAAATTTACTAATGATTTTAATACACTATCAACTTATATAGAAGAATACGGTAGTGCTCAAATGTCATTATCGACATTTGATAAAATGTACGAAGCATATATAGAATGGCTTAAGTTTTAGCACGTATCATTTGATACGTGCTTTATTTTATGTTTTTTTATATACTTATAAAATAAACTTATATTAATTGGATGTGAAACCACTTGGATCAGAAAACGAATGAAATAAATAAAGTACATGAAGATGAAGATGTTAAACAAAGGAATAAAAACTATGTTATTTCGCCATTTAAATTTATAATGATGCTGGTGTCGACAATAATTATTACGGCTGCAGTGACGGCATTTGCAATATTAAGTGGTAATGAAAAAATAATTACTGATGACTCTCCGAAAAGAGGAGAATTTGTTAAACTTTATCACGTCTATGACACATTAAATCAGGATTACTACAAAAATGTTAATAAGCAGGCTCTAGTTGATGGGGCCATAAAAGGTATGGTACAGGGATTAAAAGACCCTTACAGTGAATATATGACCGAAAAAGAGCAAAATGAATTTTCTGAGTCAATGCAGGGAGATTTTCAGGGAATTGGTGCAGAAGTTGAACAAAAAGATGATAAAATACTCATTTCCAGCCCGATAAAAGGTGCACCTGCAGAAAAAGCTGGCATAAAACCAAATGATATTATTATGGCTATAGATGGAAAGACAATACAAGGGTGGAATACACAACAGGTCGTTAACAAAATAAGAGGAAAAAAAGGAACGGAAGTTGTTCTCACAATAAAACGCGGTACTCAAGATCCTTTTAAAGTTACAATTAAAAGAGATAAAATACATATGAACAGTGTGACTTCAAAAATATTAAAGGATAAAACGGCAATTATTACTGTGACAAAATTTCAGGAAAAAACATCTTCTGAATTTCATGATGCCTTACAACAAATGCATGACAAAGGAATGAAAAGGCTCGTTATAGATTTACGTAACAATCCCGGAGGTTTCCTTGATGAAGCCACTAAAATGGCAAATGAATTTTTAGAAAAAGGCGATACAATCTTATATACAGAAAATAATAAGGGTGAAAAGAAAAATTTATCAGCGACTCAGTCAGATAATCCGATCACAAAGGATTTAAATACTGTCATTATACTTAACGAAGGATCGGCAAGTGCATCAGAAGTTTTTGCAGAAGCTTTAAGAGAGAATAATCAAGCAACGATTGTGGGTACAAAATCTTTTGGTAAGGGTATTGTTCAAACAGCGACACCTTATAAAGATGATTCTATGCTTAAATATACACAAATGAAATGGCTGACACCTAAAGAGAATTGGATACATAAAAAAGGTATCTCACCTGACGTGGTTGCAAAACTTCCTGAATATACAAATTCTCAAATTTTAGATCCGGATAATGTCATGAGTGTCGGTGAAAAAGGTAATCATATAAAATCACTGGAACTTGGATTAAAAGCATTGGGTTATAATCCTGGTAAAATAGATAACAAATTTGACGAAATGACCGAACAAGCTGTTATTAAATTTCAAACAGATGAATCTCTTGACATTACAGGACGCGTAAGTGGTAAGACAACAGAAAAGATAACAGCACTATTAATGAAAAAAGTTCAACATGATGATACTCAGCTTAGAGCTGCAATCAAAGAATCAAAGTCTAACTAATGGAGTGAATCAAATGAAAATTGCATTTACAGGTGGCGGAACGATCGGCCATGTTGCAGTAAATATGGCTTTAATTCCAAAAGCATTGGAACAAAATATTGAGTGTATATATATAGGTTCAAAGAACGGAATAGAAAAAGAAACAATCACAAAGCAATTTCCCGATATAAAGTATTTTGGTATTTCAAGTGGGAAATTACGAAGATATTTTTCAGTTGAAAACGCCAAAGATGTTTTTAAAGTACAAAAAGGCATAATGGATGCCTTAATTGTTTTAAAGAAAGAAAAACCGGATATAGTATTTTCAAAAGGGGGATTTGTAGCTGTTCCCGTTACGATAGCAGCTAAGATGCTTAAGATAAAAACGATTATCCATGAGTCAGATGTTACCCCTGGACTTGCCAATAAGCTTGCATTGAAATTTGCGAATAAATTATATACAACGTTTGAAGACACATTAAATTATGTCCCTCGTGAAAAATCTGATTATGTTGGCAGTATTATTCGCGATGATTTATTTTCTGGTGATGAGCAGAAGGGATATCAGATTACACAGTTTAATAAAGATAAAAAAGTAATTATGGTTATGGGCGGTTCGCTAGGATCAACTGTTATTAATAAGACAATTAGAGAAAACATTGATGTTTTACTTCATGATTATCAAATCATTCATCTTGTCGGTCGTGGAAATTTAGATATTTCTTTAAACAGACAAGGTTATTATCAAAGAGAATTTGTTTCAACCGACTTAATGCATCTATATAAAATCACTGATATTATGATTTCCAGAGCAGGTGCTAACGCAATTTTTGAGTTTTTAGCGCTGCAAAAACCAATGATTTTAATTCCGTTAGGAAAAGATCAAAGTAGGGGCGATCAAATTGAGAATGCAAATATTTTTAAAACGAAAGGATTTGCCCAGGTTATAGATGAGTATGATGTGAATGGTCAAGTGCTTTTAAAAACGTTACAGAAAGTTGAAAATGAATATAGTGTAATTGTTGACAGAATGAAAGATAACAAGAGTATTCATACAGCTGGATCGCTTTTAGAAAAAATTATTAAAGATGCACAGTAGGAGAGATAATATGTCGAGAACGAAAAGAATTACTTTAATTTTAATATTTAGTTTTATTTTCGGTATGATTGCATTTTTTCATGAATCTAGATTAGGAAAGTGGATTGATAACGAAGTTTATGAGTTTATATACTCCTCTGAGAGTTTTATCACAACTTCAATAATGCTTGGTTTCACTAAAATCGGTGAGGTTTGGGCAATGATAGCACTTAGTCTGCTCGTTGTTGCATATCTTATGTTAAAAAAAATGAAAATAGAAGCGCTTTTCTTTGCACTAGCAATGATATTATCAGGTACTTTAAACCCATTACTTAAAAATATATTTGACAGAGAAAGACCTACATTATTACGTTTAATAGATATTACTGGATTTAGTTTCCCGAGTGGTCACGCAATGGGCTCCACTGCATTTTTTGGTAGTCTCGCTTATCTTATTAAGCGTAGTGATAGCAACGTAAAACCGTATCTTATCGGCTTATGTGTATTTACAATAATAATGATTTCATCAAGTCGTGTATACTTAGGTGTGCATTATCCGACAGATATTATTGCTGGCATTATTGGTGGAATCATCAGTATATTATTAGCTCAAACTATCTTAAATAAATTAATTGACAATCGTTCTCAATAAGGTATAATAATTAGTGAAAATGATTCTCATTTACAGAGTTCCCCCTCTAAGTAATCATTTTCATATAACCCCCAATATTTTGCCCATATACTCCTGACTTTGCCCAGTCAGGAGTTTTTTTATATTTAGTTTTATTTCTTTGTAAATTTGATACATATACATATGAATTTTTTTAGTTTCTTGATATTATTTTTTTATAACATTGAAAAAGAAGGTGCAGCAGTGACAATTAATGTATTTGAATCCGTTGTTTTAGAAAATGAAAGAATCAAATTAATTCCTATGCAAATTGAACATGCAAAAGATTTACATGAAATCAATCATGAATCGATTTGGAGCTATATGCTCTTTAAAGCAACTGATATGGATTTAATGGAACAATGGGTCATTGATGCAGTGCATTTAAGAGAAAAGATGAAGTCTATTCCTTTCATCGTCGTGATGAAGGAGACAAATGAAGTTGTGGGTTCAACTCGAATTAAAGAAATAGATTATGATAATGATAGTTGTGAGATTGGTACGACTTGGTTTGGTGTAAAAGCCCAAAAAACCTATGTAAATACAGATAGTAAGTTTCTATTACTTGAATTTTGTTTTGAAACGTTAAATATGGTGCGCGTACAAATTAAAGCAGATGAACGTAATGAACGTTCAAATAGGGCGATTGAACGTTTGGGCTTTCAAAAAGAAGGAGTCATTCGCAAGGAACGTAATCTGGATGGTGTGCGTAGAAATTTAATCATTTATTCAATTATTGATGATGAGTGGCCCGAAGTAAAAGAAAATATTCTGCAATTGCAGAAAAGATACATTAAAAATTAGATAGGAGGTGTTAATTTGCACAAAATATTAATTATAGAGGATGAAGAAAATTTAGCTCGATTTATTCAACTTGAATTAATGCATGAAAAATATGAAGTGGTCGTCTTGCACGACGGTGAGAGTGGGCTAAAAGAAGCAATCGAAAATGATTATGATTGTATTCTGCTAGACTTAATGCTACCCAATATAAATGGGTTGGAAGTATGTCGAAAATTACGTAATGTTAAAGATACACCAGTGATTATCATCACTGCCAAAGGTGAAACGTATGATAAAGTTATTGGTCTTGATTATGGTGCTGATGATTATATCGTAAAACCCTTTGATATTGAGGAACTATTAGCAAGAATTCGAGTTATTCTGCGACGCAATTATCATTCTACAACGATTAATGAGAATGAAAACATATTAAAAATTAATGATATGTTAATTAATCTGGATGCCTTTACGGTTACTATCAATGATGTGGCAATAGAGCTAACGAAGACTGAATTTGAGTTGTTGAAAGTGCTCGTTGAAAATAAAAAACATGTATTGACGCGTGAGCAAATTTTAACGAGTGTATGGGGTTATGAAAGTGAAGTAGAAACTAATGTTGTCGATGTATATATCAGATATTTAAGAAATAAACTTAAACCATTTCAATATCATAAAATTATAGAAACTGTCCGTGGGGTCGGGTACGTGATAAGATGACGACACGATCTCAATCTCTACGTTCAAAATGGACAATTTTAACGACAACAATAACATTCATAATCTTTATGATTTTTAGTTTATTTATTATCTTTTTAATCAGTACTTATCAAAAAGAACGTGAGGCAGAGGATTTAAAGAAAAGTGTACGAGATATTTCCAGATTATTTGAAGAAAAAACACCGGCTCAAGTAACTACTGCAGACATTGAGCGTGCACTTAACGATAATGAAAAAGTATTTTTTTATAATATTGATGGAAAAAATTATTACCAGACGACTAATAACGAAAATTATACTTTCACACTCCCATTTAAAAAGAGTAATAAACCTATACTTGAGCAAAAAAAAATTGACGATAAACAATATTTATTAATCTCGACTCCCCTTAGAAATGAGCATTTTTTTGGCTATATAACGATCGCACATTCACTTGACAAATATTTTAGTGTGATGCAATATTTAATACTTTTATGTAGTTTTTTTGGATTGACCGCTTTATTTATTACTGCATTGATCAGCTTTTTGTTCTCTAATCAGATTACGAAACCAATCCGAAGATTATCAACTAAAATGAATCAAATTAAACGGGATGGTTTCCAGAACAAATTACAAGTGTCTACGAGTTATTACGAAACCGATGATATGATTGACACATTTAATGAAATGATGAGTCAACTGGAGGCTTCATTTAATCAGCAAAAACAATTTGTTGAAGATGCAAGTCATGAGTTACGAACGCCTTTGCAGATTATTAATGGTCACTTAAATCTCATTAAACGCTGGGGTAAAAATAATCCGGAAATTCTTGAAGAATCATTATCTATTTCACTTGAAGAGATGAATAGAATTAATAAACTAGTTGAAGAATTGTTATTACTATCCAAGGATGCTAATTCATTAGAAACAAATCAAACTGAAATCATCGATGTTAATACAGAAATTAAAGGGAGAATTCATTCCTTACAACAACTCAAGGATGACTATACGTTTGACTTTCATTCAACACATGAACATATCAAATTAAATATCAACAGATTCCATTTTGAACAAATTTTATTAATTTTTTTAGATAATGCGATGAAATATGATCAGCTAAATAAACATATCGTCATTAGAACTTCAGTAAAGAGTAAATTGTTGCAAGTTGAAATTATTGATAATGGCGAAGGTATTCCAGAAAAAGATTTACCGAATATATTTGATCGATTTTACCGCGTGGATAAGTCAAGAGCTAGATCAAAAGGAGGCAATGGTCTGGGGTTATCGATTGCTAAAAAACTGATTGAATCATACAAAGGCACAGTAAAAATTGAAAGTGAAGTCAATCAGTATACAAAAGTGATTATCCAATTTCCAATGCGATAGATATAATTCACAAAGATGTGTTTTTCCCCTTTAATTTCGTGCTTTGCTTTGTTAAAATAGCTATGTAAACGTTTTATTTAATTATATGGAGGGTGGAACCATGACGAAAGGTAAAAACCTCGATGAAGCACCACCTAGATTTGGAACAAACTTAGGCATTCTTCTAGAAATGTTTGACCAATATCTAGCTGATCCATCATCGGTTTCAGATGAACTACAAGTTTTATTTTCAAGTATTCAAGGGGGGCAGCCAGCGAGTAGCGCAGGTATTGCTGATACTGAAAAAGTTAAGCGTGTTTTAAGATTAATCGATAATATTAGATTATATGGACATCTTACAGCTGATATTTATCCATTATATCGTCCAGCAAGAGAAAACTTGCCAGCTCTTTCTTTAGAGGACTTTAATCTGACAGAGGAAGATTTAAAGCAACTTCCAGCAAGTTTAATCTCAACAGAATATGGTGAAAAATTTAGCAATGCACTTGATGCAATCAATCATCTAAAAAAAGCTTATCAAAGTACGATTGGTTTTGAAATTTCACATATCAATGATGTAAATGAACGTGATTGGTTAACTCAGCAAATTGAATCAAGAGAAGAAAATCAATTAACAAAAGAAGAAAAAATTAATTTACTTGATAGCCTAGCGCATGTTGAAGGATTTGAAAAATATATTCATAAAAATTTTGTGGGTGCTAAACGTTTCTCAATTGAAGGTGTGGATGCACTCGTTCCGATGCTTGAACACATCATGCGTATCTCGAATCAGGAAGGTATCAAAAACATTGAAATTGGAATGGCACATCGTGGTCGACTAAATGTATTAACTCATATTCTTGAAAAACCTTACGAAATGATGCTTTCTGAATTTATGCATACTGATCCTTTGAAGTTTTTACCCGAAGACGGATCACTTGATGTTACAAAAGGTTGGACAAGTGATGTAAAGTATCATTTAGGTGGTAAAAAAACGACTACAAAGTATGGAGATGAACAAGTAGTATCACTTGCTAATAATCCATCGCATCTGGAAATCGTTTCACCAGTAGTGCTAGGTAAAACTCGTGCTGTGCAGGAAACTACTAATGGAGTGAATGAACCTGTTCAGGATTTTAATAAAGCGATAGCTGTATTAATTCATGGTGATGCTGCATTTCCTGGACAAGGCATTAATTTTGAAAGCATGAATTTAAGCAATTTAGATGGATACACGGTTGGTGGTTCAATACATATTATTACAAATAACCGTGTTGGTTTTACGACTGAACCTTATGATTCAAGATCAACAACTTATGCGACAGATGTAGCTAAGGGCTATGACCTACCGATCATTCACGTTAATGCCGATGACGTTGAAGCTTGTCTTGAAGCTATTTCATTAGCAATGAGTTTCCGTCAAAAATTCAATAAAGATTTTGTGATTGATTTAGTAGGATACCGTAGATATGGTCATAATGAAATGGATGAACCAACAATTACGAATCCAATGTTATACAAAGAAGTTAAGGGTCATCCAAGTATTGAAATAAAATACGGAAAACAACTTGTCGATGAAGGCATCATATCAGAAGATGAAATGAACAAAATTTTTGATGATGTTGCAAAAGAAATGCGTACAGCACATGATAAAATCGATAAAAGTACGATGAATTCAGATAGTGAGATGCGTGCGCCAGAAGAAGTAATTAATGGATATGAACGTATTGAAACAGGTGTATCGTTTGATCGTTTAAAACAATTAAACGATGATATGTTAGCAACACCTGAATCATTTACAGTATTCAAAAAGTTACAGAAGATTTTGGAACGACGTAACGATCCTTTCACTAAAGATGGCTTAATTGATTGGGGACATGCAGAATTACTAGCGTATGGGACAATTATTCAAGATGGTAAACCTGTTCGCCATACAGGTCAGGATGCTGAACGTGGAACTTTCGCGCACCGTCATGCGGTACTTAATGATGAAAAAAATGGAGATAAATATACACCTTTACAGCATATTTCAGATTCGAATGCTTCTTTTGATATTCACAATTCTCCATTATCAGAAGCAGCTGTAGTTGGCTTTGAATATGGATATAACTTAAAGAAAAATGAAGCTCTTGCTGTATGGGAAGCGCAATATGGTGATTTTGCAAATATGGCTCAAATGATCTTTGACAACTTTATTTCAAGTGCAAATGCAAAATGGGGAGAAAGAAGTGGTTTAACGCTGTTACTTCCTCATGCTTATGAAGGACAAGGTCCTGAGCATTCTTCAGCACGTTTGGAACGTTTCTTACAACTTGCAGGTGAAAATAACTGGACTGTAGCAAATGTAACATCAACTGCAAACTACTTCCATCTACTACGACGTCAAGCACATTATTTAGACACGTTGCAAATGAGACCTTTAGTGATTATGAGTCCAAAAAGCTTACTTCGAAATACTTTTGTATCTGATTCGGTGGATAAATTTACAGAAGGTAGCTTTAAACCAATCATTTCAGACACTTATAAGAAAACAAAAGTTAAAAAGCTTCTAATTGCCAGCGGTAAAGTAGCGATTGATTTATATACTGAATTACAAAAGAATCCAAATGATGCGATTCATCTTATTCGATTAGAACAATTATATCCATTACCAACAGAAGATATACAATCAATTATTAATGATATTAAAGGTTTAACTGAAATTGGATTTGTTCAGGAAGAGCCTGAAAACCAGGGTACATGGCAATATATTTATCCAGAACTTTTACAAATTGCGAATGGTAAACCGGTGAAATATTATGGTCGAATTCGTCGCGCTGCACCATCTGAAGGCGATAATGAAATTCATAAACTTGTACAATCAAAAATTATTAAAGAAGCTCTAACTATATAAGGGGGATATGAAAGTGGCAGAAATCAAAGTTCCAGAATTAGCAGAATCAATTACAGAAGGTACAATTTCAACATGGTTTAAACAAGTTGGTGACAGTGTTGAAAAGGGTGAGAACATCGTTGAACTTGAAACTGATAAAGTTAATGTAGAGGTTATTTCTGAAGAGGCGGGTGTCATTACTGAAATTAAAGCACAGGAAGGTGACACTGTTGAGGTAGGTTCAGTTATCGCAATCGTTGGTGAAGGTGGGGCAACACCGGCACCGTCAAGTGATGAAAAAACTGTAAAAGAAGAAAATACTCATGACGCAAAAGAAACAAACGATAAGCAGCAAGAACAAGAAAAAGTAACATCAGAAGATACAGCTAAGGATAAAGATGTTCGTATTGTTGCGACACCTTCTGCCCGTAAATATGCACGTGAGCATGGTATTGATCTTTCAACAATTAATCCTCGTGATCCTAAAGGATTGATAAGAAGTCATGATGTTAAAAATGCTGCTGACGCACCAGCTCAACCAGCACCAGCAAAAGAACAAGTACAAGCAGCACCAGCAAAAGTTGATAACCCAGCTAAACCTGTGATTCGTGAAAAAATGAGTCGTCGCAGAAAAACTATTGCGATTAAATTATTAGAAGTATCTCAAAATACTGCAATGCTGACAACGTTTAACGAAATTGATATGACAAATGTAATGGATCTTCGTAAACGTAAAAAAGATGCTTTCCAGGAAAACCATGATGGAACGCGTTTAGGATTTATGTCATTCTTTACAAAAGCAGTTGTAGCGGCACTGAAAAAATATCCAGCAGTTAATGCTGAAATTGATGGTGACGATTTAATTCTAAAACAGTTTTATGATATTGGTGTTGCAGTTTCAACAGACGAAGGCTTAGTTGTTCCAGTCGTAAGAGATTGTGATAAGAAAAACTTTGCAGAAATTGAAGGATCAATTTATGACCTTGCAGTTAAGGCACGTGATAAGAAATTAGGACTAGATGATATGATGGGCGGTTCATTTACTATCACTAATGGAGGAGTTTTCGGTTCATTAATGTCAACACCTATTATTAATGGTACACAAGCTGCCATATTAGGGATGCATTCAATCGTTACACGACCTGTAGCAATTGATAAGGAACGTATGGAAAATCGTCCGATGATGTATGTTGCATTAAGCTATGATCACAGAATTATCGATGGTAAGGAAGCTGTAGGATTCCTAAAAACGATTAAAGAATTAATTGAAAGCCCTGAAGATTTATTGTTAGAAAGTTAATAATTTACCCGGTAACTTATACAAGGTATAATGAGTATAAGTTACCGGGTTTTTTATATTTTGGAGGGAATAAAAAATGGATTTATTAGGTATTCATCATGTAACAGCTATTACAAGTGATGCTCAAAAATGTTATGATTTTTATCATAGTATTTTAGGTCTAAAACTTGTCAAAAAAACGGTGAATCAGGATGCTATCGATACTTATCATTTATTTTTCGGTGATAACGAAGGAGCTCCAGGCACTGAAGTTACTTTTTTTGATTTTAAAGATACACCAAAGAATGAAAGTGGTACGAATGAAATCTTTGCATTTTCATTGCGAGTTCCCACTGATTATAGTCTATATTATTTTAAACAGCGTTTTGATGAATATAATATACGCTATGACTCAGTTATAAAGATAAATAATAAGCATGCATTACCTTTTTATGACTTTGATGATCGTCTCATCTATTTAATTTCTGATGAAATGAATTCAGGTATTCCTTTAGGACAACCTAACCCAGAAAGTCCTGTTGAAAGTATACATCAGATTTTGGGATTAGGACCTATACTCCTTGCAGTTGAACATACCTTAGTGACTGCGTCTGTACTTACACAAATATTAGGTATGAAACGTATAAGTGAATATCCGCATACACAGTCAGAAGATTCTGCACATGTGTTTACGATGGGCGAAGGTGGCAATGGTGGCGAAGTTCATGTTTTAAAACGTAGCGGCTCTTCACTTCAGGGTTATGGAGGAACGCATCACGTCGCTTTTAGAGTAAGTGATGAATTAAAATTGCGAGAATCTTTAAATCTATTAATCTCTGGTTCAATTCCTAATTCAGGAATCGTTGACCGTTATTATTTCAAGTCACTCTATTTTAGAGATGTTTCAGGTATCTTATTTGAATTAGCAACAGACGGTCCAGGTTTTACAACTGATGAATCGCTCGATGCTCTAGGGAAAAGCTTAAGTCTGCCACCTTTTTTAGAAAATCGCAGAGCAGAAATAGAGCAAATATTAACACCATTACAAACAAAATAATGAAATGAGGAATTAAAATGTTACATGAAGAATGGCAAGATAAAGCAGCAATCAAGCAGGTAAAAGTATTGAATGTTGATGCAAAGAAATATAAAGTTAGCGATATGTTAACTCTAGGAAAAGTTTATGATGTGGTGAATGAGACAGAAGAATATTATCAAATTAGAGATAATAGTGGTAAAGTAGGCGGGTACTATAAAGAATATTTTGAAGAAATTTAATATCATTAACTAATACAGATTTTTTATATTTTAACATTTTATGAAATATAAGGCTTTTTAAAACATTAAAATTTGAAACAGACTTATACAAAAAATAATACAATCGTGTATAATAAGCATATACAAAAACAGAGGCAGCTTTTGCCTCTTTTTATTTTTGAAAGGGAGTTTAATTGTGCAAAAATATCAAAATAGTGATGTAACCATTTATCAGGACGCTTTAGCTATGCTAAATTTAAAAAAGAATGTGTTACTGAAAGGTCCTACGGGGTCTGGTAAAACAAAGCTTGCAGAAACTTTAGGTCATGATATGAATCAAAAAATAAACAGTATTAACTGTTCGGTTGATCTGGATGCCGAAAGTCTGCTCGGGTATAAAACGATTGAAAATGTAAACGGAGAATCAAAAATCATATTTGTCGATGGACCTGTAATAGAAGCGATGCGTGAAGGTAATCTACTATACATTGATGAAATAAATATGGCAAAGCCTGAAACGTTGCCAATATTAAATGGTGTCCTGGACTTTCGAAGAACTATCACAAACCCGTTTACTGGAGAAGTCATCACAGCTCATGAAAACTTTAAAGTTATTGCAGCCATCAATGTGGGTTATGTAGGAACTTTACCAATGAATGAAGCACTAAAAAACCGATTTGTTGTATTAGATTTACACTATATCAATGGAGAAATCTTAAAACAAGTAATTTTAGAACAAACTTCATTAAAGGATCACAATTTAATTGATCAAATTAATAAGTTTAATCAGGATTTAATCACTATGGCAAGTCAAGGTCAAATCAGTGAAGAAGCAAGTTCTATTCGCGCATTACTTGATTTCTGTGATTTAACGAGTGTCATGCCGATTGAACGTGCAGCAAAACGTGCAATTATTGACAAGCTTGATGATGAGCGAGAACAGAATGCAATTATCAATGCGATGGAATTGAATTTCTAATGAGCGAAAAATTTATCCTTTTTAATGATGAACGCGTTGATCCGTCATTAATTATGACCTTGACTGACTTAGCTCAATTACTAAGAAAAGACGAGTCTGTGAAAGTAAATTTTCAGAAGTTTGCATATTTTGATTTAGTTGAAAATACTGTGAATGTAGCATTTAAATGGAAGCATCGCGATAGTGTAGAGGAAATGAAACTTTTAAAGAGTGATACTATTTTACATGCCATAGGTTTTGATTATACTGATTTAGACGTAGTTGAAGAAGTGCTGAATGAAGATTTTACAGTTAAAAGCTTTTTTTATCAGCTATTTATGATGCTTGAAGAATATAGATTAATTCAGTTAATCAGTCTAACAAGACCTTTTACAAGGAAGTTCTTTAAAGTAAGAATACAAGCTAAACTTAAAGAAAATGAAAGTCAAATTAAATTCTATCAAACAAAGGCTATGCCTACAGATGAACTTTTCCTTCAAATTGAACATGCCTTACTTACTGATAATGTATTATCTTTTCACTCGAAATTTTTTAATGAATTAGAATATCCAGTTCAATTAGCATTACAATCTATTTATGATTTAAAAACAACAGAAGATAGTGCGAATCTGGCGATACGTATCATGTTATTATGCGAATCACATCTAAATAAAGATATGCTCAATGAATATTACTATATCCCTAAGCTCGCTTATATGAATGCAAAAGCATATAAAAAAGCGAATCTCGATAAAGCGAAACAGGATGTTGCAGAAATGGATGAATCAGAATCAGTTCAGACGAAACAACGTGATACAGAAACAAAAAGTGGCGCTTATCTTGAAACCGAAGTAACTGAAGGTGCTAATAGCAACAATATAAAAGAAAACGATCGCGAGGGCGATGCAAGTGATGATATTACAGAAATGTTAATGAGCAAAGGGAAAACTAAACCACCACAAATTGATGCAGATGGTAATGATATTAGCGATATTGTCGGTGAAGAAAATATTTTTACAAAACTTATCTGGAAAAATACTGAACAAGATGAAAATAGTTTAATGACTTATAATCAATATAAAGAAGAAGTATTAAAAGAAATAAAGACATTGGTTAACGTCATCAACAAAAGTGTTGATCATGAAGTTTCAGCGAAAAGACAGAATTTAAGCAAAGGAAAATTAAGCAGAAACTTAACACAATGGTTTTTAGATGACAGAAAACGTATTTTTTACAAAGAAGATCAAAAGTCTTATCAGTTAGATGCAACATTTACACTTCTAATTGATGCATCATACAGTATGGAAGACAAACTTGAAGAGACGAAAAAAGGTATTGTTTTATTTCATGAAACCCTACTACAACTATCAATCAAACATGAAATATTAGCATTTTCTGAAGATGGATTTGAAGCTGATAAATATAGTCAGCCTAATATTTTGGAACAAATTATTACTTATCAGAACAGTCTTCAGCAACAATACTCACCCAATGTCGTGAGTTATCAGACGGGCGAAGATAATAGAGACGGATTGGCACTAAGAGTAGCAGGTAATATGTTAAAGGGGCGAAGTGAAAAGCAAAAGTTTTTAATCGTCTTCTCAGACGGTGAACCTTCTGCATTTGATTATGAAGCGAATGGTATCATGGACACACATGATGCTGTCGTTGCATTAAGAAAAGAAAATATTTACGTTATTAATATATTTTTAAGTCAGTCTAAGATAGACGAAAATACACGAGCAACCATCAAAAATATTTATAATGATTACTGCATATTTGTAGAAGGTGTTGAAAAGTTGCCAAGCGTTATCCAACCTTTACTAAAAACATTATTGCTTCAAAGTATGAAACAATTTTAACAACAAGAGATGATGGAATGCTCATCATTTCAAGAATTTTAAATTTTCAGAAAACAGTAGACTTTATGCATTTAAAGTGTTACTATAATTAACATTAAAGTAGAGGAGGGTATCCTATGAAAAAGAATACTTGGGTTGTAGGTTTTATGTTGTTTGCTATATTTTTTGGGGCAGGAAATTTAATTTTTCCTCCAAATTTAGGTTTTATGAGTGGCCATTATTTTTGGCCGGCTATTTTAGGTTTTATATTAACAGGTGTAGGATTACCTCTTCTTGGCATTATAGTTGGTTCCTTAGATGAACAAGGGTATAAGGGCGTATTAAATAAAATAAATCCAGTTTTTTGCCTGCTTTTTCTCTCAGCAGTATACTTAACTATCGGACCATTGTTTGCAATTCCTAGGACGGGTGCGACATCTTATGAGATGGCTGTCGTTCCATTCTTAGGTCAAGGACCAACAACACTATCATTATTTGTCTTTACATTAATTTTCTTTGGTATTACATTATGGTTGTCCATAAATCCATCAAAAATGGTGGATCGTGTTGGTGCTATATTAACCCCTGCATTATTAATCTCAATACTTGCACTAGTTGTTGTTGGTATTTATTCTTTATTAGATACTTCAGCAGTGAGAGCTCACAGTGAAATCTATCAAAATGCTAACGCTAGTTTTTTTAATGGCTTTACAAACGGCTACCAGACAATGGACGCGATTGCCGCTATTGCTTTCTCCGTCATAGTTATTAATGCCATAAAAGAAAAAGGGATTACAAAAGAAACAGGATTATTTAAACAGACTGTACTTGCTGGTATGATTGCTGCAGTAGCTCTTGGATTTATTTACATAACATTAGGATGGATTGGAAGTCATTATCATTTATCAACTGAACAACTTGCGCATATTAAGAAAAATAATCTAGATTTAGGAACTTATATTCTGACACATATTTCTGAAGATACTTTTGGAATGTTTGGTAAGCTTCTTATCGGCATTATTGTAAGTTTAGCTTGTTTAACGACTTCAACTGGTTTAGTCGTTGCTGTAAGTGAATTTTTCCATGAAGTGTATAGTAAAATACCATACAAAATTTATGCAATTATCTTTACAATATTCAGTTTTATCCTTGCAAATCAAGGGCTTAAAACGGTTATCGATAAATCAGTTCCGGTACTTATGATTTTATATCCAATTGCGATGACATTAGTATTAGTAATGTTGGTTGCTAAGTTTATTCCAACACCTACACTTTCATTTCAACTGGCTATCATATTTGTAACGATTATTTCTGTCTTATCTGTTATTGGTAATCTATTTAAAACCTTTACATTTTTAAATGTCTTACCATTAAAAGCTCAGTCGATGGAGTGGTTGCTCTTTGCAGTAATCGGTTATCTTATTGGATATATCATTGGTTTAAAACATCCAAAAGTAGAATACAAATAAAAAACACGTATGTTAAGTTTCTAGCTTAACATACGTGTTTTTTTATTATCTTAGATTCTGTTCTTTTTGTAACTGTAATAATTGTTGTTTTAGATCCTGCTCCATTTTACCTAACTCAATTTCAGCTGCTCTTCTTTTTTCAGAGCCTTGCTGTTGAATAGTGAGGGTTTCTCTAATTGTATCAACGATATTTTGCTGTGTTGTCTTTAATGTATCAAGTTCCACAATGCCACGCTCATTTTCCTGGGCAGTGCGAATAGTGTTCATTTTAAGCATTTCAGAATTTTTAAGTAATAGCTCGTTTGTCGTATTTGTAACTTGTTGCTGAGCCTTAGATGCTTTTTGCTGGTGTAATAAACTCATTGCAATAGCCATTTGGTTTTTCCATAAAGGAATACTTGTAAGAATAGAACTTTGAATTTTTTCTGCTAAAGTTTGGTTAACATCCTGAATCATACGAATTTGTGGTGCAGATTGTAATGTTATTTGACGAGATAGTTTTAAGTCGTAGATACGTTTATCCATTCTATTTAAATAATGTCTAAGATCATTAACATCCTGTACTATCATTTGATCATTAGACTGTAAAGCACGCTGTTCTAATTCAGGTAGCATCACTGTTTGTAACTCTTCACGTTTTTCTTCGGCAGCGATAATGAACATATCTAAAGCTTCAAAATATGCTTTATTTTCGTCGTAAAGTCTATCTAACATATGAACATCTTTCAGTAATACATCTTTTGAATTTTGAAGTTGAACCGATATACGATCAATTTGACCAGATACAGACTGATATCTCGAAATGAGTTCATTAACAGATTTAGAAACACGCTTAAATAGTTTTTTGACTTTACTTTTTTCAATTTGTGAAATTTCGTCAGGATCAACTTCTTTTAATTTTTTCATTAATTGATCTAAACTGTCACCAATAGAACCTACATCTTTACGTTGTACTTCATCTAAAATTTGATGCGAGAATGTTGATAATTTTTGTTGTGCACTTGAACCATATAGTAATAAATTTTCGTTATCTAAAGGTTTAATCTGGTGCTTAATTTGATTGATTTTCTCTCTTTTTTCTGGAGACATTACTTCCGTTTGATAAGTTACGTCAGTATTAGCATGTGTTTCAATTGTTTCAGTATTTGATGCAAAAGGATTTGCAGTTAAATCATTTAATAGGTCATTTTGTTGCATTAATTGTCATTCCTTTCAGTAATCTGTTCATATTGTTTTGAACGTTTAAAATTTACAGGCGTTTGATGTTGGTAGTCTAATGATTGAGTTGATGTTTGAGTAGTATAGGGGTCTGTAGTCTGTCTTTGCAAAGATGCTAAATCAATCTCTACTTTCATCTGATGAAAATCACTTGAGTTTAACGCTTTTAAATCTGCCTGCAATGTTCGTTTTAATTCTTCTAATGTCAATCGGGCATTATATAAAAGTTGTTTGTCTTCAGCTGTTTTATGGGGCATACGAGACAAGTATAAGAATTGATCTAATAAGTTGACAGTATTATCTAGGTGAGAAAAGAAAAAACTATCAACAGAGAAAAACTTACCTGGATTCCTTTGAACAGTTTTAAAGATAGTTCTGGCAAGCTTATTAATTTCATTAACATTTTTAAAATCAGTGACAGAACGTACTTTTTTATACTGAATTAATAATTGTTTAATTTTAGGTTCAGCTATTTTTATTTGTTTTCTGATATATTTATATTCTTGTTTTGTAACACCCATCTCTTGAAGATATTTGTTACCTGTAGTGATTTGTACAGGTAAGTATGCACCAAAATAGCCAGCTGCAATAATCAGTGAATCTATCCACATATCAAAGTGGAAGAAATTCATACTGATGAATCCAGTGACTAAAGCAATGGGTACAGCAAAAATTGCACCCATTATATGCGAAGCATTATATTTCATATTATCATTTCCTTTACCATCTATATCGTTTTAAATTGTTTATATATTTTTAAAGGTATCTCGCTTAATTCATATGACGTCACGTGTGACATAGGAGAAGCTCCTTTCAAAACTTTCTCACTAAATTTAGTGAGATTATCATTATTTCCTGTTGCAAAAATTTCTACATAATCATCAATGTTTTGAACTGTTCCAGTCACTTCAAGTTGATGAGCAAACTGTTGCGTATAAAAGCGAAATCCAACACCTTGTACTTGACCAAAAACTTTAATATGTATGGTTTTCAATATGTTTCACCTCTAATTCTATTATATGTAAAAATGAGTGATTCACCTAATAAATCGCTCTCTTAAGACTGATTACTTGAAAATCAAAAATAAACAGAACATAATAATTTTTATGAGGTGAAAGATATGTATGAAATCATAACGATTAGAGCGGATTATGAAGGTTGGTGGCTTTTTGACGATTACCGTGAGCAGGCAACAGATATTCAATCCTTTATCGATCGATTTGAAGCAATCAACTATTATCAACAACAACTTGTCAACTTACGTAAAATTTTCTGTAATGAAGTGATTGGAAAACATAAAATTCATGCTTTTTATAATAACTGTGAAATTGAATTTTGTGAATCATGTGATGAAGAAGTACAGATTTTTCATAGTGTTCTTTTCTTGGATGATGGAAAAATCGTTGAACTTATATAGTATGGTTTTGTTACATTTATTACACTAAAGTAAAATTTGTTAAATGTTTAAATTTACAGAATATTGTATTGCTTTATATATAACGGTATTTTATAATAATTTATAGCAATATGATTATTCCATATTACAAAGTAAATTTATCTGATATACATATCCTCATGCTATTAATGCTTGAATTCACTATCATTTAATTTGTTTTGTAATATGTGAATGATCACATATTGAATTTTATAGTGTGGAGGTTTCAAATTATGAAACAAGGTACAGTTAAATGGTTTAACGCAGAAAAAGGATTTGGATTCATCGAAATCGAAGGAGAAAACGACGTATTCGTTCATTTCTCAGCGATTAATCAAGAAGGATACAAATCATTAGAAGAAGGACAAGCAGTGGAATTCGAAGTGGTTGAAGGCGACCGCGGACCACAAGCTGCAAACGTTGTAAAATTATAATTTTAATGCAAGAAATTATATATGCACGTTAGAAGGACACCCTGGAAATTCCAGGGTGTCCTTCTTTTTTATAATACTTCATTAGCGATTAAATGATCCAGCGATTGTCTTTTAATAACTTCACGAAAGCCTTTGTCAGACACAAAGACAACTGCCGGTTTAAGCATTTGATTGTAATTTGAAGCCATTGAATAATGATATGCACCGGTTGACCTAACACATAGTGTATCACCTGCTTTTACCGATTGTGGAAGGTTAATATCACGTGCGATAATATCACCAGATTCACAGAGCTTTCCTGCAACAGTAACAGTTTCAAGTTCGTGTTCTTCGCGATCAACGAGTTCAACTTCATACTGTGCATTATAAAGTGCTGTTCTGATATGATCACTCATTCCACCATCAATTGAAATATATTTATTAATACCTGGAATTGTTTTAACAGTACCGACTTCATAAAGTGTGATACCCGCTTCACCAACAATAGATCGACCAGGCTCTAAAGAAATTTCAGGGATAGGGTAATCATGACTTTCACATGTCGCGATTAATGTATCTGTAATCGCTTTAATGCCATCTTCAATCGGATAACTGATGTCGTCTGATATATAGCGAATACTAAAGCCGCCGCCGATATTTAATACTTTAATATCAATTTGATGTTCTTTTAACCACTGAATTACGATTTGAATCGTTTCTATTGTGCCGGTTGATTCAAAAATTTGAGACCCGATATGGAAGTGAATACCATAGAAATCAATGTTTGAAGCATCATCAATTTGCTTTATCCCATTTAATGCCAGCCCATGTCTTATACTTAATCCGAATTTACTATCTTCTTGTCCTGTCTGAATAAATTCATGTGTGTGTGCTTCTACGCCAGGGTTAACACGAAGTACTGCTTTTACGGATTTACTTTGTAGATTCGCAACATCATTAATGCGTTCAATTTCATCTAATGCATCTATCACAAAGTATTCTACGCCCGCTTCGATAGCATACTGAATTTCGCGTGTTGTTTTATTATTACCGTGAAAATGAATGCGACCAGGATTAAATTGTGCTGTAAGTGCGGTAAATAACTCACCTTCAGAAACAACATCTAATCCCATATTTTCTTCCTGCATAAGTTTAAATAGCTGAATAGAAGTAAATGCTTTTGATGCATATGATATTGTATAGTTTAAACCGGATTGTTGAAGTGCTGTATGAAATCTACGACATTGATTTCTAATCAATGCTTCATCATATACAAATAGGGGTGTCCCATATTTATTTTTAATATCAATCAGTGAATGACCATGTAATGTCATTACACCATTTTCTCTCGTTATATTCATGCTGTAACCTCCGTAAGTAAAGTATGATGGTTCAATGCAGATAATTGTTCTGAATTTGCGCCGACACCTTTAAATGTATATTCATCGATGCGCATAGCTTCATGATAAATATAGACTGTATCATTAGGTTGAACGGTTTCATCGACTTCGACGAACATATGACTCATCATGAGTGCTTTAATTGGATATCTTTTCCCGTTAATCATGCAGTCATGCTTTGCGCGTGTTCTAAGGATTCCATCGCCATATCCGATATCAATAACTGCAAGGCGTGTGTCTTTGAGTGCAGTAAACGCAAAACTATATCCTGCAGATTCTCCTTGTTTGATTTTTCTTATTTGTATCACATGACTTGAAATACGAAGCGATTGTTCAGTAGTGGATGGAGGTAGACTTGCATAAGGACGGGCACCAAATAATATGATACCGAGTCGTAAGTGTGTATGTGCATCTAATAATCCGTCCTCACGCATAAAACTTGCACTATTTTGTGAATGGATGACTTCAAAATTATGTACTTCGATTAAATGCGTGACAACATCCAGCCATGTTTGGCGTTCTTCGTGATAGTCATTCACTTCAAATTCGTCGGCATATCCGAAATGCGTCCATAAGCCTTTAATATGCATATTACTTTCACTTGCCTTATATTGGTTAATGAAAGCTTGCAAGCACTCTAAAGTTTTAAAGCCGGAACGATGTAATAGATTTTCAAATTCGAGATGAACAGTGATACCGTCAAGGTTATGCTTATATTGTTCATAGAATTCAGGTGAGGGCAGTGTCATTTCGATGTTATACGCTCTTATTGTATCGAATTCAGTCGTTGGATTCATTAAGAAGATATTACAATCAGCCTTGAGGCGTCTGATCATTATAGCCTCCTCAAGGCTTGTTGTACTAAAGTAGTTAATGCCACAAGCTGTCATACAATCTATTGTAAATTCCAGTCCGAAATTGTATGCGTTATTCTTGATAACTGCGATAACAGGGTAATCTTTGATGACATTGCGTATATTTTCAGTGAATCGTGTTTTATTGATTTCCCATTTTGCGCTCATGTTCGTAACTCCTCACTAATGATAAGTAATAGTTGATACCATTCATTAATACTTTCTCATCAAAATTAAATTGATTGTGATGTAAGCCATGGATGTAACCATTGTCCTTATTGCGGCAACCCAGAAAGACGAAATACGTTGGCGCAACTTTAGCGTAGAATGAAAAATCCTCACCGAACAAATAGGGTAGATCGTTATGAACGGGTGTTAACTGCGCATCATTGATGGCACTGATGACGCGTTGTTCTAAAGTTTCATGATTGATTGTCGGAGGATAACCTTCAGTGAAAGCAACATCTATCTGGCAGCCTGTTGTCATTGCAATACCCTTTGCCATTTCAGTCATTTTTGTTTTTACGATATCCAAATCATGCGCACTATATGTTCTAATCGTCCCTTCTAAATAACCCGTCGATGGGACAGTGTTGATCGCTTCACCGGCATTAAACTTACCGATATGCACTATATTTCTATTGAGACCTGGTAAGTAGAATTGTTGCAGCGTACTCACTTGATTGAGTATTTGGATTAATGCATTACTTGCAGCGTAACCTTGTTCTTTATTCGCAACATGTGCACTTTGTCCTTCGATGTAAAAGCGATATTCTGTTGCACTTGCAGTAATCTCGTTACTGCGAAAAGCAATTTCACCTTCTGGATTATCGGGCATCATGTGAATACCGTATATCGCTTGTATATTAAATTGATCAAAATTAAAATTTTGAATCAATATATTTGCTCCGGCATTCGCTTCTTCTGATGGCTGGAAGATGAACATGTAACTAAACTTAAGCGGTTGTTGATCACTTAAATGTTTTATTTCTTTCATGAGTGCAAGTAACATTGTCGTATGTCCATCATGACCACAAGCGTGCATAACATTTGGAATAATCGATTGATAAGGCACTTCATTGTGTTCATCAATAGGTAATGCATCAATATCGGCACGAAACGCGATTGTCTTGTCAGTGTTTCCTCTAATAATTGCGATAACGCCAGTGTCAAGTGGTGTAAAGTATTCAATTTTTAGTGTTTCTATTTGTTTTATGATGAAACGTGTTGTTTCATGCTCCTGTAAGCTTAATTCAGGATGTTGGTGTAAGTGCCTTCTTATTTCAGTGATTTCTTCTATATCTACCATTGTTTCACCTCAAATACTTTTGATAAAAAGAAAAGCTGATAATTATCAGCTTTAAACTATTGATTGAGTTGTCTTAATGCAGATACAATCTCTATTTTTGAACCTTCAACTTCTGATGCTTGTTTAATGACGCGCGCAGGGACGCCTGCAACAACAGCACCAGCAGGGACGTCTTCCGTAACGATACTCCCTGCTGCAACAACTGCACCACGTCCGACACGTACACCTTCTAATATCACAGCGTTGGCGCCGATTAATACATCATCCTCAATAACAACTGGATCTGCACTTGGGGGTTCAATAACACCAGCAAGCACTGCACCAGCACCGACATGGACATTCTTACCTGTTGTTGCGCGGCCGCCTAATACTGCGTTCATATCAATCATTGTGCCTTCTCCGACAACAGCACCGATATTGATTGTCGCACCCATCATAACAACCGCATTATCTTCAATAACCGCATGTTCACGAATGAATGCACCTGGCTCGATACGTGCATTGATATAACGCTGGTCAATTAATGGAATGGCCGAATTACGTCGGTCATATTCCACTTCAACATCTGTTATTTTAGCTTCGTGACGCTCGTAAAATGCTTCCCAGTCTGCTAAATCACCAAATATTGTTTTAGATTGGTTATCGCCAAATACTTTTAACGTATCAGGGAAAGTTATATCGTCAAAATGACCATTGGCATATACTTTTACAGGTGTTTGTTTTTTTGATTCACTTATATATTGAATAATTTCTTGTGCAGTTAAATCTCTCATTGTTTGACCTCCATTTTCTCTTTTCTTCGATTCTTTTGATTAGTTAAATTATAGATTATCAAATGTATAATAACCGTTTGGTTGATTGATCAATTTTTCTGCAACATCAATTGCGCCATTTGCAAAGATATCTTTACTTTGTGCACGATGAATAATTTGAATTGTTTCATCGTGTCCTGCAAATAATACTTCGTGTTCCCCGGTAATCGTACCTCCACGCACGACGCTTATGCCTACATCGTCCGTTTCACGCGCTTTATCTACATGTGTACGATCGGTTACTGGATGTAGTTTCCTTTTTTTCTGGATGGCATCAAGTAGTTTCACTAATGTACCACTCGGCCCGTCCACTTTCTTATTGTGATGACGTTCAATGAGTTCGATATCATAATCTTGTAATAGGGGCACTGCATACTGAATGAGCTCAGTTAATATATGTACACCGTAACTCATATTGGCACTGAAGAATACAGGTACACTGTTAGCTTTTGTCTTTAAGCTTTGAATAATTTCTTCTTTTTTTCCTGTTGTAGCGATAACAAGTGGTATATTAACTTCACTTTGAATCAACGGTAATGTTATTGATGGATTCGAAAAATCAATAATAACATCTGCATCAGGAATTGTTTCATTGACTAAATAGGTTGGATATGGGTATTGCTTTTCACTTTTTCTTGATATGATAATGCCCTTGATATCATGTCCTCGTTCAATCGCTAAATGTGCAACACGTTCATTCATTGCACCGTATCCTGCGAGTAATATTTTCAATTAGATCACCTGACTTTTGAATTGTTGATATACACTTTGAATATGTTGCTGCTCTTCATCTAATAATGGAACAAGTGGTAAGCGTAGCTCACCATTCGCAAAGCCGATTTGTGTGACAAGTGCTTTAATCGGCATTGGATTAATGTCTATAGATAATGCATTCAGTAGGGGGTAAATCGCATTAAATTGCTGCTCTGCTAATGACTTTTCTGTTTTGAATGTTGTATAAATTTGCTGGAATTCTTTCGGAATCGCATTTGCAATCACTGAGATTACCCCGTCGCCACCTGCAGCATAAAATGGAATGATAATATCATCATTGCCACAATAAAGTTTGAAGGCTTGTGGCACATGTGACTTCACAGCAAGCGTATAGTCTAAATCACCGGTTGCATCTTTTAATGCATAGATATATGGATGTTGAGCAAGTATTTCCACAGTTTCCGGTTCAATCGTCATATTTGTTCGACTTGGAACATTATAGAGCACTACTGGTAACTGTACTTTGTCTGCGATGGTTGTAATGTGTTGGATTAAGCCACGTTGATTCGTTTTATTATAGTAGGGCGTAATCAGCATAATGCCATCTGCACCTAATGCTTTTACTTTTAATGAATGATCGATGGTTGCTTGAGTATTATTAGTGCCGGTCCCAACAATGATAGGCACTCGCTTGTTAGCAGTTCGTACCGCAATTTCAACTAACTTTAGTTTTTCTTCTTCTGTTAAAGTTGAACCTTCTCCTGTCGTACCATTGACAAATATCGCTTGTATATCATTATCGATCAAAAATTGAATATGGCGTTCAAACGTTGCATAATCGACTTCATAATTTAGAAAGGGAGTCGTAATTGCAACTGCCGTACCATTAAATTGTACTTGTGTCATATATAACACTCCTTGTATGAAATATAAACATCCTTTATAGATGATTTTGATGATGGATTTGTTCTAATATTTGAACGGCGTTTAGTGCAGCACCTTTTAATAAATTGTCGGCCGTACACCAAATGTGGAACGAATTCTCAAGTGATTCATCAACGCGAATTCTACCGACAAATACTTCATCTTTACCTGTTGCATGAATGGCAAGAGGGTATTGATTATGCTCAACATCATCTACTAATACAACGCCTTCAGTCTGTTCGAATAAAGAACGAATTGCTTCAACTGTTGCTGGTTTGTCTAACGTTACATTGATCGCAACAGAGTGTGAATCTTGTACCGGGACTCGAACGCACGTTGCAGTTACTTTTAAATCAGGTAAGTTCAAGATTTTTTTCGTTTCATCGATCATTTTCTGTTCTTCTTTTGTATAGCCAGTGGGCTGGAATACATCAATATGCGGTAATACGTTGTTATAAATAGGGTGAGGATAATTTGTAGGCGCTTCACCTTTTGCACCATTGATTAAATCATTACGACCGGCAACACCGCTACCTGATACGGCTTGATATGTTGTATATGCAACACGTTTAAGCCCGAAATGGACTTGAAGCGGCTTTAAAGGAACAACAGACTGAATTGTAGAGCAGTTTGGATTTGCAATGATCTTTCTATTTAATTGTGGGTGATTCACTTCAGGTACAATTAAATCAATATCTTGTTCCATTCTGAAAGCGCTAGAGTTATCGATAACGATACTACCTGCTGCTTCGAATAGAGGTGAGTATTTGAGACTCGTTGTACCTCCAGCACTCATTAAGACGAAATCATACTTCTTGTTTGCTTTTTCTTCTGTTAATTCTTCTGTAATGTATTGCTTTCCTTGAAAGTCGATTGTTTTTCCTGCTGATCTCGCTGAAGTAAATAACGTTAAGCTGTCATAAGGGATATTTTTTCTTTCTATTACCTCAAGCATCTTTTGTCCGACTAGTCCTGTAGCACCGACGACTGCAATTTTATACATTAAGTAAACACTCCTTAAAATCATAATATTTTGATAATTAATGCTATAGTAACCTTATTCTTTACTAAATTAAAGCGAAAATGGATTAACTAAATAATTTATATATTAAATTGCTGGCATAACGTCTGTACTGCACGTTCAGCGTTCTGCTCTGAAACGACAACCGAAATACTGATTTCGCTTGTTGAAACTTGATAATAAGCGATTTCAGATTCAATTAATGTGGTAAATACTTTAGCTGCGACGCCACTCATATCTCTCATACCAGATCCGACAACTGAAACTTTAGCATAATGTGAAGTCGTTTCATGGAGCAGGGCAGGGTATGATTGTTTTAAGTCTTCAATGATGGTACTGATTTGTTGTTGTTCTGTATTTTTCATCGTAAATGAAAGCTGCATCCCATCATTATTTACAGTTTGCGATATCATATCGATATTGATTTGTTGTTGTTCTAAAGCACTGTAAATCGCTTTTAATACGTTGGCGTCATGCACTGGATAGGATAGTGTGATGTAATCCATATTTTTATCTAGTGCGATGCCTGTTACGGCTTTTCTCTCAATAATTTGTTCTGTTGGCATAATCCATGTTCCTTTCTCAGTCGATAATGTTTTTCCGGTATAAATGGGTGTATTATGGTTCAGTGCAATTTCAACACTTCTTGTCTCAAGAATACCTGCACCAAGAGATGATAGTTCCATCATCTCTTCGAAGTTTAACTGATCAATCTTTTGTGTATCAGGGTAAATACGTGGATCAGTACCATAAACACCTAATACGTCACTGTATATTTCACACGTCGCACCTAGACTTGATGCAAGTGCCACAGCTGTTGTGTCACTGCCCCCTCGACCGAGTGTCGTTAATTCATCGTTATTATTGATGCCCTGGAAACCAGCAATAATAATAATATCTTTCGTGTTGAATAATTGATTAATTTTATCTGTATTGATGGTTTGGATTTTACTTTTTAAATGATGACCTTCAGTTTTTATACCAGCTTGTGCACCAGTTAGTGCGACTGCTTCAACTGAAATTTCCTGAAGAATGATTGAAAGATATGCAATCGTCTGTTGTTCACCGGTTGATAATAACATTGCCAGTGCACTATCTTTTGGTGATTTTGATAAAGTTGTCGCATTATTTAATAACTGATCGGTCGTTTTTCCCATGGCTGATACGACGACGACTAATTTTTCATGTTGTAAAGTACGTGATTTGAGGTATTCTGCGATAGCTTTGATTTTATCGAAGTCAGCCACTGAGCTACCGCCAAATTTTAATACTTTAATGTATTGATTCTGATGATTCGTCTGAATCCTTGTTTCTGTTAACATTAATCCGCCTCCTGAAAGTAGAGGCATCACGACAACAAAAAAACAAGCCCAGAGACATCTGGACTTGTTAATCTATATACAAGCGATGCACTCCATTATTTTTCAATAATGACAAATCCATAGCTCTTAACCTGTGGATCCAACATAGTATTCACTGCAATAAATACTACATTTCGGCATCTCACCCTTTCAGTAATTCATTTGCAGAATTAACATTACTTACTCATGATTGATGCGCCTCATCTTTATTTATTAAGTTGATGATTTACATTCTACAGAAAGATTTCTGAATTGTAAAGTGTTTTATAAATATTTAAAAAATATAGATTGCAGATAAACGTTTCAATTGCAAAAAAACACGATAATCCATATTGGATCATCGTGTAGCACATTCTTATTTTAAAACACCTTGTTCTTTTAAATATTCTTCGTATGTTACTTCTTTAGAAATATTTGCATTTAAATCAATGACACGGTTTGCGATAGTGTTAATAAATTCAAAGTCATGTGATGTAAAAATTAAAGAACCTTTAAATGCTTTTAATCCATCATTGACAGATGTAATACTTTCTAAGTCCAGGTGGTTCGTTGGTTCATCTAGTAATAATACATTTGCAGAAGATAACATCATCTTACTTAACATACAACGTACTTTTTCTCCCCCTGATAACACGGTAGCTTTTTTACGTACTTCTTCGCCTGAGAATAACATACGGCCTAAGAAACCACGTAAGAATGTTTCAGTTTGTTCTTCAGGTGGAGCATATTGACGTAACCATTCCACTAAATCAATATTTTTACCTTCAAAGAATTCTGAGTTATCTTTTGGTAAATAACTTTGAGATGTAGTCACGCCCCATTTATATGTCCCTTCGTCAGGCTCTAATTCACCTGCAAGGATGCGTAGTAGGGTAGTCTTAGCAATTTCAGAGTCTCCAACGAGTACAGCCTTATCATTTGGATTCATCGTAAATGATAAATTATCCAGTACTTTGACACCATCGATTGTTTTAGATAAACCTTGAACCTGAAGTAATTCATTTCCAATTTCACGTTCTGGTTTAAAGTTAACGAATGGATATTTACGACTTGATGGCTGAATGTCATCAAGCTGAATTTTTTCTAACATCTTCTTACGACTAGTAGCCTGTTTAGATTTAGAGGCGTTTGCTGAGAAACGTGCAACGAAGTCTTGTAATTCTTTAATCTTTTCTTCTTTTTTCTTATTAGAGTCTTGTAACATTTGTTGTGCTAATTGACTTGATTGATACCAGAAGTCATAGTTCCCAACATAAATTTTAATTTTCCCGTAATCAAGATCAGCAATATGTGTACAAACATTATTTAAGAAGTGACGGTCATGGGATACAACGATTACCGTATTTTCAAAGTTGATTAAGAATTCCTCTAACCAGCTGATTGCAGGGATATCTAAACCGTTGGTAGGCTCATCCAGTAGTAATACATCTGGCTCACCAAATAATGCCTGCGCTAATAAAATTTTAACTTTTTGGTTATTTTCAAGTTCAGACATCTTTTTATCATGTAATTCGTCTTTAATGCCTAAACCTGATAATAATACTTGTGCATCACTTTCGGCAGTCCAACCGCCCATCTCTCCAAATTCACCTTCAAGTTCAGCCGCACGCATACCGTCTTCATCACTGAAATCTGGTTTCATATAGATCGCATCTTTTTCCTGCATAACGTTCCAAAGACGTTCATTTCCGCGTAAGACGACATCTAGTACACGTTCATCTTCATAAGCAAAGTGATCCTGCTTTAAGATTGAAAGACGTTCATCTTTACCTAAAGAAACATGACCTGTTTGAGAGTCAAGTTCTCCAGAGAGTATTTTTAAGAAAGTTGATTTTCCGGCACCGTTTGCACCGATTAAACCATAGCAATTGCCTGGTGTAAATTTAATGTTTACATCTTCAAATAATTTTCTATCACCGAAACGTAAACTAACATTAGATACTTGTAACATTGAATGTTCTCCTTTAATTTTTAATCAGTAAGATTATATCATAGTTTCATATAAAAAAGATAATACTGATTCTGTATAGACAGATAGTTGTATTATATAGTTATATCAGACTAATAAGTAAATCTGTGCTATAATGGTTAATTGAAATAGGTATGAACCTTAAGGAGAGACATATGGAAAACAAACAATTATCAGGAAGTATCGACTTTTTACGCGTCGATCGTTTAGAGGGATCTACATATTATTTACTGGGTCCAAATAGTGAAGTCGTAAAATTGAATCAGTCAGAAGTACTGGAAGATGATGAGCTAGAGATTGGTGAAGATTATTCATTCTTCATATATCCCGGTCGAACAGGAGATCTTTTTGCAACTCAAAATATTCCTGACATTTCAACCGATCGTTATGACTGGGTGAAGGTTATTAAGAAAGATAGAGACGGCGTAACTGTAGATATAGGTATACCACGTGAGATTGTTATTCCATGGGAAGACCTGCCAAAAGTTAAAGAAGTATGGCCGGATGCAGGTGATGAAGTGTTTGCATGTCTACGTGTTGATAGAAATGATCAGCTATACGGTCGACTTGCAAGTGAAACAATGGTAGATACTATGTATACAGAAGCACCGAAAGATTTACTGCATAAGACAATTACTGCACATCCATACCGTTTACTTCGAGTGGGTACTTTTCTTTTATCTAAAGAAGGTTATAAGATCTTTGTCCATGAATCAGAACGTCGCAGTGAGCCGAGATTAGGTGAAGCGGTAGAAGTGCGTATTATCGGTCATAAAGAAGATGGCACGTTAAATGGTTCATTTTTACCTTTAGCTCATGAACGACTAGACGATGATTCAGAACAAGTTTTAGCTTTATTAAATGAGTATGGCGGTGAATTACCATTCTCTGATAAATCAGATCCTGAAGCAATTAAAGAAGTATTTAATATGAGTAAAGGTAGTTTTAAACGTGCAATTGGCCGTTTATATAAGAATAAACGCATTGTTATTGAAGCGGATAAAATTACATTGATCAAATAATTAAAACAGGCATCACCAGACTTATAGCTGGTGATGCCTGTTTTTATACTTAATATTCGTTGAACAACCATCCCTGATCATTATGATAAATCATTTGTTTTGACATTCCGCCATCAATCACTATTTCTTGTCCTGTTATAAATGAAGCATGTTCACTACATAAATACAACACCATTTGTGTAATATCACCTGGAACACCAACTCGTCCCGCAGGGTGCTGCTTTGAATTAGCACCAGTAAATTCAGTACCGGACGTATCGATCCAACCCGGTAATATGGCGTTGACACGGGCTTTATCTCGTAATGAGATAGCTAAAGCGTGTGTTAAGGCACTGATACCACCTTTTGCTGCCGCATAACTTTCTGTCTCTGGTTGACTCATATGCGCTCTAGTCGATGAAATGTTGACAATAGATGCATTGTTATTTAAATAGGGGATTAATTGTTGTATTAAATAGAACGGTGCACTCACACCGACTTGCAATGCATAATTAAATTCTTCTATACTGCAAGTATGAATTCCTTTCATGATTGGTAGAGCGTTGTTAATGATAAAATCTATGGAATGATTTTCATTTATTATTTCTTTCACAAATTTATCAATTACCGCAGTATCTGAAATATCCCCCTGAACAAAACAGCCAGGCTGAATATCAATATCATATACTTTTGCATTATGGTTCCTAAAAGTTTCTGCCATATGTTTCCCGATACCTTGAGCAGCTCCTGTAATGATGACCACTTTATTTTTGAAGTCCACGGTTTCATCTCCATCTTACTGATTTGAAAAATAAAAGCATAACACGGTATGATGCTTTTAAAAACTTTATTGATTTTTCTCTATTTCCAATGTTAATTTTTCTAGTTCATCTACTAAAGAACCAATATAAGCAATCGTTTCTTTGAGTGCTTTATCTGTCGTTAAATCTATCTCAGCTTTTTTTGATAATTCAACAGGAGGTAAAGCACCACCTGTTTTAAGTACTTCTTTCCACGCTTCTACTGCAGGCTTACCTTCTTTTAAAATACGCTGCGACATAATTGTTGAAATCGTTAAACCGGCAGAGTATGTGTAAGGGTAAAGACCCATATAATAATGAGGTTGTCTCATCCACGTTAACTCGGCACCTGGTGTGATTTCTACTGCATCTCCCCAGAAATCAGTGATGACTTGTCGTTTGATATGATTTAATACATCAGCAGTCATAGATTCACCTTGATCGATTAACAAGTAAACCTCACGTTGATAGGCTGCCTCTAATAAATGGGTCACAAAGTTGTGGTAATACGTTCTTGAAATGATAGATGCAATGACCCATCGTTTAAATTTCGGATCATCTGAGACTGATAAAAGATGATTAGCCATTAACATTTCATTCATTGTGCTTGGTGCTTCTACAAAATATAATGAACAGCTTTCATCAAAGATGTTTTGATTTTGATGTGCAAGATGGAAGTGTCCTGCATGACCTAATTCATGTGCTAACACAAACACTTCTGTCATTTTAGAAGTCCATGAGATTAATATAAATGGATTCACCTGATAAGGACTCGCGCAAAATGCACCAGTAGATTTGCCTTTATTCTGTACAAAATCAATCTGACGTTTATCATACGCATCATTTACGATTTGCATGTAATCTTCACCCATAATTGATAATGCTTTATTGATATAGTCACGTGACTCTTCAACAGTTATATCAGGCTCATAAGTATCATCAAGAGATATTTTTAAATCTTCAAACCTCATTTCTTCTAATACATTAGTCTTTTGTAGTAATTTTGCATAGCGACGCATATGTGGAGCGAGTTCAGTCATTATTAAGTCGATTTGACGATTATATAGTTCTCGGGATACTTCCTGCGGATGTAATAAGAAATCAATCACTGAATCATAACCTCTTAATTTTGATTCAATTTTTTCCTGTTGTAATACCATATCATAGGTTTTGGCTGTAGTATTTTCATAGCGCTTTAACGTATCAGAAAACTGTCTAAACGCATTGCGTCGTATCTCTGGATCAGAATCTACTTCTAATTCTCCTTCAAAAGTTACATAACTCATCGGAAGTGTTCGTCCATTTGCCTCGAATGTACCGAAATCAATATCCTGCATCTTTGTTGTATCATAAAGGTTGTAAGGCGCATTGAACACCGGGGAGAAGGATGCGAGTGTTTTTTCAACTTCAGGGTGTAACTGGTAAGGTTTTTGTTCAATTAACTTTTCAAGATATCGTTTATATTTTTGAGAATTATTTTTCACTTGTTCTAATCTTGATGTATCCAAAGCTAAAATTTCTGATTCTACAAAAGTTAATAGGCTTGCAATGATGCCATAACTGTTGGCAAACTTACTATATAACTTTCCTGCAGCCTCATCTGTTTGATCAACACTAAAAAGCAGTGAAGCATAACTACTTAAATGATCGATTTCTTTTTTTATATCAGCATATGCATCTAAAGCAGGTTCAATACGGTCAATATCATTTAGCGTTTTTTCATATTGCTGATTAAATTCACGTACAGTTTGCATGGTCTTTTCTAGTTGTACATAGAATTCCTCGTTATTTGCATAGAGAGGTGATAAGTCCCATGTCAGTTCAGTGGGTACTTCATTTCTTTTTGGTAAACTCATTTAGCATACTCCTTTTTTTAATTTAATATTTTTATTATACGATTTATTGCGAATTTTTAGAATTCTTATTTTAAAAATATTTATGATTTCTTTAAAAGTTGAGATAAATTTTATACAAGATGGGTATATTAAAGTAATAAATTTTTATCAGTAGGTGAAGCGGATGATTTTAAATAATATTAGCTTTTATGAGATTCCCAATTTTCTTTTGATTTCTATTGTAGGTATGCTTTTAATCTCACTATTATTTGGCTTAGTACTTGGACGTTTTATTTTTTCACCCATCCTTACGTTTTTATTATTAGCTATTGCAGCTTTTATACTGCCAAATTTTTATGATATTACTTATCAGCCTTTATTAGGATATGCCGGTTTTTTAGCAGTTATCTCACTTTTGTTAAGTATTTTATTCTGGTATATGACAAAAGACTATCGTAAGAATAGAAGGTTGAAACACCAATCAAAACTTGAACAACAAAAGTATGACGAACAACAAAATCGCAGTGAGATGGAATCTATTAAACATCACGAAAACAAAACAAAATATTAATTTTAAGCTAGTCTGCGGACTAGTTTTTTCTTTTGTTTTGTAATCAAATATTTACACAACATTTATAAATTTTATTCGTAATTTACAACTTTACTTTATTATTAATTTTATACATATACTTAATTTATTGTTAAAGGAGATTAATAATGAAAAAGGTTACTAAGATTATCAGTTCGTTTGCTTTATTCTCACTCGTTGCAACACCCTTTGCTGATGCTCAATCAGTAAACACTTACGGTAGTAATAGTAAAATTAAAGTATCTCAACTTGCGCGTTATGACTCAAATACAAAGTTTGGAGAAAGTGGTACTGAGATTGTCAGTTATGATGCAAAGTATAAACAAGCTTACTCTATTAACGGGGCTTTAAATGCAGTTGATATCCTGGACTTATCCCGTTTGTCTGATGGTAAGTTTCCACTTAAACAACGTATTTTTCTTAAAGATTTAGGTGTTGAAGGCAGTGATATTACTAGTGTTGCAGTAAATAAAAAGTATCATTATATTGCTGTTAGTATTCCTGCTAAAGAAAAAACGGATAATGGTATCGTCGCATTCTTAAATAAAGATGGAAAATTATTGAGTAAAGTTACTGTAGGTGCATTACCTGATATGGTGACGTTCACTCATGACAGTAAAAAATTAATCGTTGCCAATGAAGGGGAACCAAATGATGCCTATACAGTCAATCCTGAAGGATCTGTATCGGCGATTAAAACAAACCGTACAGGAAAAATTAAACAAAGTGCTGTGCATACCGTTAAATTCTCTAAAAAGATGATTCCTTCAAATTTAAGACAACTTGGGCGTAATGCCCATGAAAGTTTCCTGAATTTAGAACCTGAGTATGTTGCGGTAGATGATAAAAGTAAGTTTGCTTATATCACAATTCAGGAACGAAATGCCATCGCTAAATTTGATATAAAAAAAGAAAAATTTGTTAAAGTTAAAGGACTTGGGTATAAATCATACTTAAAAAACACAATTGATGTATCCGATAAAGATAAAAAAATTAATATGCAAAATTATCCATTGTTAGGTATGTATCAACCTGATGGTATTGCACAAATGAAGATTAAAGGGAAAACTTATCTTCTAACTGCAAATGAAGGGGACAGCCAGGATTACGAAGGATTTAGCGAAGAAACACGTATTGCTGATATTGCAGATAAGTTTGATATGAATAGCAAATATTTAAAAGGTGTAGATCCTAAAGTATTAAAAGATGATAAAAGTCTAGGTCGTTTGAAGACGACAATTTCACAAAGTTTCGTTAATAAAGAAGGTAAATATACTGCGCCAGTAACTTTTGGAGGTCGCTCATTTTCTATAAGAAGTGCTGAAAATTTAGGGTTAATTTATGATTCTGGATCTGATTTTGAAAATATTACGGCTAAAGCAAATAAAGATATTTTTAATTCTCAGCAAGAAGAATTAGGAAAAATTGATTTTGATTCAAGAAGTGATGATAAAGGACCTGAACCTGAATCAGTTGTAACTGGTGTTATCAATGGAAAAACTTATGCATTTATCGGTCTGGAACGTGTCGGCGGTATTATGGTCTATAATGTATCGAATCCTAAAAAACCTCAATTTGAAACTTACTTCAGCGCAAATGACAATGGAGATATTTCTCCAGAAGGTCTGACATTTATTGATGCTGAACAATCTCCAACAAAAAAACCATTGTTATTAGCTAGTCATGAAATGAGTGGTACAATCGCTGCATATGAATTAAGTGCATTAAAGTAATGTTAATCATTTTATGTTTTAAACTAAAGATACTACAAAATAGGTAGTATCTTTAGTTTTATACATTACTTCCGATAATATATATTATGTAAACTAAAATATCTTAAATAAGACGATATAACTTAATACTGTTATATCGTCTAATTAATTGTTATTTAATTTATGATAATTTTTCAGGTCCTTTTTGTATCACAATATTTTCTGGCGCTTCATCATTATTTTGCTGTGCAGCTTTCTTGTTTGATTGCTTTTGTTTAAGTTCACTTAGTTTTAATCTTGATTTTAAGACTGTCTGATAAATTGCATATTTCGGTTTATTGATTGGCTTTATGAAGTCTCCGACAAGTTCTTCAATTTGAGCATTAAATCCACGCTTAAATCGATATACACCATAATCCTCACCAGATTCGCTAAAGTCTCCTGAAACTCCATAGAAATTATAACGTTCATAACCATGTTCAAAGCAATAATTGATCATATACCAATGCATTTCATAAGGTCCCATGAATTTATTATATTTCTCACTTGAGCCACCCGAGAAATAATTGACTTCAAAATGATTCAGAAAGAACATACCTGCTGCTAAATTTAATATATTACCATCAGTTTTTCTTAAAGTACTCATTTCTAGTAATTCATCTTGCATGTGATTGATTTCACGATCTAATTGTTCTATCTTCTTGATTTGTTTTTCTGATTTACTATCTTTTTGCATCATTTGATCTCGGCGAGCCTCAGCTGCAGTCAAATCATCTGATAGCTTTGAAATATATTCATCTAGCTCAATATAAGCAAGCGGCATTAATACCTTATCATCATAATGGCGATGGAAACTTTCGAAATAACTATCTGGTCTTGCGATGAATCCTGCACGTGCTTCAGTTTCACGATATAAGTCAAGGAATACATCCAGCTCATCTTTACCTAGCATCCTTACTTTGACACCATATTTTTGAGCTTTTTTTACATTACGTTTACGCTGGGAATCAAACTGCTTCATTATCGTGGCTGGTGTTTCTCCCTGTAAATATAATACACTCATCCATCTTACTTGCGTATCCATCGTATAACCAACTGAGAATCCAGTATGTTTATAGCCTAATGCAGTTAATTGATTGATGATTGCATCATTAGTACCGTTTTCTTCTTTGTAATTGACATCTTTATCATAAGTTTTGTATATCCAGTATGGATCGAGTTTCACGTATAAAGCTTGATGTGATTTTAAATAAGCGTCTAGCGATTTAAAGTAGAAATCAACACGTGCTGAATTAGTAAAATCCATGACAGGTCCACGGTTTGAGTAGTAAAAGTAGCTCCCAAACGTAGGTATTTTGGAGAATAGACTTGCTGCTGTTACTTTTCCGCCTTCCTTTATACCTAATAATACCACTGGATACCCATCAGCTTCCCTATTTTTAATATTCTCCTGTAGTTGAAAATAATGACTCATTTCATTAGTATTCCAAATAAAATCAGTATATTCTGCAACTGTTAATTCAGTAAATTCCATGTAAATCTTCCCTTCAAATCTTTATTTACGCAATTTTTTAATCTTATCATACAATGTATAAGCTGGTTGATTGATTGGTAATACAAAGTCACCGATATATTCAATGACATCTGCATTGAAACCTTTTTTAAATTGAATCACACCTGCATCTTCTGCATCTTCAGTGAAGTCGCCACTAATACCATAGAAGTTATAACGGTTGATGTCTGTCTGCATTGTGTATTTAATCATTTCCCACTGAATGGCATAACTTCCTGCAAAATGTCTGAATTCATTTGCTGTACCGCCTGCAAGATAAACTACTTCAAATGGATTAATCAGATAAAATGCTGCTGCAACCGGTAATGTATCACCATGTTTTTGTTGTAAATCAATGGCTTCTGCAAGCTTCTCCTGCACAGATTTTAATTGTGTTTCACTTGATGTTAAAATATTTCTCCATTTCTTTGCTTCAGGCTGTTTTTCTAATTCTGATTGAGCTTTTGAGATTTGAGCTAAAACATCTTTTTCTTCTGTCTTAAGTTGTGGTATATAGGTTGTGAAATCAATATATGCTAGAGGCATTCTGACACGGTCACCAAAATGTTCTAAACGATTTCTATAAAATGAATCATCACGGTCAACGAACTCTTTCTTTCCGCTCGTATCGTTCATGAACTGTCTGAATATAGGAAGTTCGTCAATGGATAGATCGCGTACTTTTATTCCATTTTTTATTACTTTTTTAATATTTCTTTTACGTAGACTATCCATATTTTTTAATACTTCTTTTTCTGTCAGTCCTTCAGTATTTAATACAGAATGAAAGCGTATTTGATGGATTGGATGAAAGCCTGTAGTAAAGTCTTGATGGATAAATCCTAAAGTTTTTAAAGTATTGAATATTTCCTCTGTATGATAACTTTCAATAACTTCACCATCGTGGTTTCTTAGCTGATAAGGCACATATGGATCAATTCGAAGATGCAAAGCTTTATTTTGTTTTAAATATTTTTTTAGTTCATTAAAGTAAAATTGTACAAGTTCCTTATCTTTATAATTCATAATCGGACCGCGATTAGAATAAAAGTATTTAAAGACCTTCATTACAGGAACTGCCGTAAACAACCCTGCAGCAACAATTTCGTTATTATCATCAGTCACACCTAGTAAATGAACTTCTGTCCCTTCTGCAACTTTTAAATCATAGTTAACTGCCATTTGCGTAAAATGACTATAGGGTTGGTTATCCGTAAATTTACCGAATGCTTCTCTTGTTAGTTTTGTAAATTTCATTTCTATTCTCCTTATCGTAATGAACACGCTTGTTCATTAATCTCATGCACCATATTACCATAAACATATTGGAATAATCACTTGATAGCCTTTTTTACGTATCTGTTTCTAAAATTATTTAAAACTTTATGTCTATTTTTCTATCTTTAATATTATTTTACAGTTCAACTGTTTAATAAAATAACGTTATGATATAATTCGGTTATAGAGACGAATTCTTTAATTTTCGTTTAAATAACCGAAGTGGAGGATGCGTATGCTTTCTTTATTTGTAATGGATGTTTCAGGAAGTACGAAGTTAAATAACAGTGAAAAAATCAGTCAGATGTTAGAAAGGTTAACCGCGGATATACATAACTGGACAAAAGACCTTTCTTTTTCTTATGTAAATTTTAGAATGGGTGATGAATTGTTTTTTGTTTGTGACAGCGTGTCTGTTACACTCCTTACGAGTTTCTACATTAAATTATTGTGGCCTTTTAAAGCGCAGCCTGTTAAATTTGGAATCTCTGCTAGTCATGATCCTTTACCTGAAGGGAATCTTGAACACTGGAATGCGCCTGTCATCAAACAGGCGAGAACGAATTTATCAAAAATCAAGCAATCAGATGTGAGTGACTTCTTTTTAACTATTAATGGAATAAACGTTGATGTCATCAACAATGTTCTTTATCCTTATTTAACTGAAATTACGAACCAACATTCTGATATGCAAAGAAAAGCAGTATTATTATCTTATTGTTATACACAGCAAAAGGAAATTGCTGAAACATTAAATAAAAGCATCTCCACAATTTCAGAGCATTTGAAAAAAGGCCATAAAAAACAATTAACATTGATTGAAGCGGCTTTACAAAATATCGATGAAACAGATGATTTAAAACTTAATATTAACGATACTTTTAAGGAGTATGCAAAATGATGAAATTAACCTTTTTACTCGTTTTTATTGTTTTATTTATACTTTCCGGACCGGCAATTAAATGGATATTAAGTGCTATGAGTGAGACGAAGACGAAGCAAACAGATAACGTTGGATTACTTGTGGGGTATATAGAACGGTTACTGATTCTTACATTTATTAGTTTAGGTGAATATACTGCCATCGGTTTAGTGATTGCGAGTAAGTCCATCTTACGTTTTAATGATCTTAAAGATGACAAACCTAATCATAATCTGGAGAAAATTGATAAAACCAGTGAATACATTTTACTTGGAACGATGTTAAGCTTGCTCTTTGGCGTCATACTTGGTTTAGTTTTAAAGAATATTATCCTCATGAAATAAACCACGCAAATTTGCGTGGTTTATTATTATAGTACTTTGACAAATGCCTCTGCAACTTCTTCACTAGACTGAGGATTTTGCCCTGTGACAAACTTATGGTCTGTTACAACGTGTGATGTAAAATCCTTACCAACTACAAACCTTGCTCCTTGTTTCTCAAGCTCTGTTTGTAATGCGAAAGGTACATTATCCTCTAGTTTCATTGCACTTTCTTCTGCATTGGTGAAACCAGTTAATTTAACACCATCAATTAAATACTTACCATCTTTTAATTTTGCACCGACAAATGCACTTGGTCCGTGACAAACTGCACCAATTGCACGATCATCTTCTTTATAGAATGCTAAGATGTTCTGTAAATCAGGATCGTTTGGCAGGTCATACATAGTACCATGCCCCCCTGGAATAAATACGCCATCATAATTTTCAAATACAACATCTTTTAATTTAAGCGAATCTCCTAATTTCTTCACGACATCTGCATACGTCTGTGTTTCGTTATTTGCAACTGAATTAGGATCTAGTGGAATAGCTCCACCTTTCACTGAAGCAAAGTCAACAGCGATGTTATTTTTCTCAAAAATCTTATACGGTGCGGCTGCTTCTTCTAACCATAGTCCAGTCGGTGTGCCATCATTAAACTGATCATGATTTGTGAGTACCATTAATACTTTCTTTGTCATAATTAACACGTCCTTTCTCTATAGTAACCACATTATAACGAAAAAGGACGTGTGTCTCAAAATATTCAGCTTGTAAAATTCAGAAAATTCTCTTAACGCTATTATTTTATTCTATAACATCACTTAATACATAATGATAAATCAGTTTCTCTGTATTTTCTAAAGATGACTGGTGCGTACGTTCCATTGCATGACTAGATTCAATACCTGCCCCAAATAAACCATGTTTAACATCATAACCCGCATGCATTGCCGCACTCGCATCACTACCGTAATACGGATAAATATCAACTTTATAATCAATCTCGTTATCTTTACACAACTGTACTAAATGCTGTTTCAGTTGATAATGATAAGGACCTGAACTATCTTTCGCACAAATAGATACTGTATATTCATCTGAAGTCTGACCGTCACCTAAAGCACCCATATCAACAGCGATATATTCTACAACCTGTTCTGGGACATTAGAGTTCCCGCCGTAACCAATCTCTTCGTTATTTGAGAAATAGAAATGTGTCGTATGTGGTAATTCAATATCTTCATCCTTTAAATGACGTAACAACTGAATCAGCATTGCTGCACTTGCTTTATCATCTAAATGACGAGACTTTATAAATCCTGAATCTGTAATTTCACATCGTGGATTAAATGTAATGAAATCACCTACTGAAATACCGAGCTTTTCAGTATCTTCTTTAGATTTTACTACCTCGTCGATTCTAACTTCCATATGGTCATCATCTCGTTTAATATCGCCGGCATTACGATAAACATGTACGCTTGTTTCATGTAAGCAAATCGTACCAGTGTAAACCTTATCCGCCGTATGAATCTCACAGTACTCCCCTTCTACTGCATTCCATCTGAAACCACCAACCATCGATAGACGTAAACGACCACTTGGTAGTATTTCTTTTACCATCGCACCTAATGTATCAACATGTGCTGTTAAATATTTATGACGACTATCATCTTTACCAGGAACAGTGATTAATACCCCGCCTTTATTAGTCTTCTGAACCTTGTAACCACTAGCTTCTAAAGTTTCAGTCACATAAGCAATTGCTTTAAAAGCAAAGCCGGACGGACCTGGAATATTAACTAAACGCTCAATCTCCTGCATCGTTTTCTTTACATCTGGATACATATCGATTCCCCTTTTCTAATTGACTGATAATTTAATCTTATCGAATAATGCAAGGGAGTACAATGGGTGATATATATTTCCTCTAGGAATTCGTTTCATTAATTAGAAATTACTTAAATGCATGAGAGGCACATATTGTGTTTGAAATGGATTAGATATTAAGCCCGAATAATCATTGTCTATTGCTGCAATCATTTTAAGTAAAGTAGATTTACCACAGCCATTCTTACCGATTAATCCAATCTTTTCTCCTTGGTCAATCTTAAGTTGGTCGATATCTATTAAAGTTGTATCTTTCATTTGTTTATGAATATTTTTGAATTGTAGCATCATGTTATTCTTCCTTTCATTAATAAAAGTTAAGTATTCTGCTACTCCACCGGTAACACCATAATATACTGCAACTTCTTCATTCGATAAATCCGGAAAATACGATAAAACTTCTCTAAATGTAAATGAATGTAGCTTCATTTGACTGGTTCTACGACTATATAACGGACTTTTTTGTCCTAATACTTGTTTTCTATAAAACTCATAGATGATCCACATAAAATGATGAATAATTGTGTATTTACAAAATATTCATCAATAACACGTTGTAAAATACTAGAAATACCTTTTACGGATTCTGCTAAATAAGGATATTCATCTATTACTAAAATAATTCTCTCTTTTTTTGCTTGTTCTCCTAGATATTTAAATGCACTATGAAAATCTGAATACTGCGCTGCATTTAATCCGGGGTTAAACACTTCAAATTTGCTGCTATTATACTGTTCTTCAAGCCAACGAAGTTCTTTTTCTCTTCCGATAAACATCCTATCACCTCGTAATTAACATAATTAACATTGTGTTACATTATCAGACATAATAAAAAAGCAGTCACAAATATATGACACCTTAATTTTTTATTAATATAGAAATAATTTCAGAAGAACCTGGCAAAAATAATACTAATGAAGATAATACAAAAATTGTCCCAAACGTAATCATAACTATTTTTAAGTTGATACTATTCTTATGTTTTAATCCAATTGTTAAAATCACTAAACCGATTATTAATAAAACTAAATAATAGAAGCCCACATAATCATTCCTTAGTATTTATTTGATATTTAATTATAAACACAAATGTAAAAAGATTACAAAGCTATTTTTATAAGTAACATAATTGGCATTGTGTTACATAGATGAAGATTAAAAGAAAAGCCAATCAAATTAATGATTAGCTTTATAAACATTATATTCTTTTAATATGTAAAGACAAACTAAGAAAAATAATCCAAATGGAATAACATTATTAGAAATTTCAGCCCATTCCCACAAAGAACCTGTTGTAATAAAAATCATAAAAAATTGGATTAACAAGGCACTAATGAAGATAGATAAACTGATTAAGATAACATCTTTAATTGTTTTCATATTCAAAACATCCTTTTGTAATTAGATGGTTAATTATAAACACAAATGTAAAAAGATTACAAATATATTTTTATAAGTAACATAATTCCTATTGTGTTACATTCCTCCGATTAATTCAGCAAAAAAGCTAATCTCTAATGGATCAGCTTCAAGAAATTAAAATGATAACGGATTTGATAATTGATTTGATAACTGCCAAGTAACATAAATATTAAGTAAAATGTTTATAATAAACACGATTAATAAAATCAGACCTATTATTTTTAAAATTCTTTTACTTTCAGGACTCATATTATTCCCTCATTTGATATTTTAATATATTTACATATTATACTAATTTCAGGGGAAAAACAAGATTTTTTTACTTTTATTTGAATTAATGATACATCAGTAGTGTCTTGCTTAGCAGTCAGTAAAGATAATTTTTATGAGTAACATAATTACGATTATGTTAATTACAATTATGCTTTATGACCAGCTTTTAGACTGACTATTTTCGATAATTTTCTCGAAGTGTCAAACTCAATAATATCAAGGCTTTCAGCGTTCACAAGTTAAAAATCATTTTCGACGAGTTGCCGAAAGTTGCAACAGTTTGCCGAATTTTTGCCGAATATTTTATTTTTCTTTTAAAGTTCTCATCTCTTTGTAATACTTTGCTGTATTACTTGATGAAAATTGTTCTTTGAAATGGAACTCAGGTAATTTTTCTTTATCTATTTTGATATTATTAATATTATCAAGTACATCAAATAAATAATATTTTACTATTGATAGTTTACCTTGTATTTCTATTAAAGAGTCTAAACACGTTTTGACTAATCGATGATATTTTTTGTAATTTTCCTCTGGATAGTGTATTAGTGCACCTATATCATTTCCTAATATAAGGCTATGAATAATATTACTAGCGCCAGTAATTGTTAACTTTTCATCTACTATATTTTCTAATTCTTTGTCTAAGTTTTCTATGTCCGTATTTATTTTATCAATAAGTATACCAGACTCTTCTGCTTTTAGTTGATATTGTTCAGCTCTATAATTCAATTTTCCATACAAAATTAAATCTGCATAGGTTTCACAAGATTGATAATAGTCATTAATCCTAAATTTTAAATCATCTATATCTAAAATTATTTTATGTATCTTTTCTGTTTGATATTTTACTTTTTCATAATCAATTTGTGTAAATAATAATTCTTCTTGTTTTTTATTTTGTTTTTGTAGTTGTTCTTCCTGTTTTGAATTTTGCCATGAAGCAACCACAAGTACTGCAACTGTACCTAGCAACCCTCCAAGTAGTCCACCCCAAAATCCTAGCCAACCGTCTGTAGAACCAGAAGCGAATTCATTAAGTCCATATGGATAAGTAATTAAAATTGCCACCAGCCAACCAATAAATATTGCTGAGCTAATTGTAACGATAACATATAAAAACACGATGTAGTTTTTTCTGATTGAATCACTTAGCATTTCTTTAAAACTTTCCTTTTTCTCTTTACTCACCTTACTCGCCTACTCTCCTATTAGTTATATAAATTATACATATTCACTCAATAAAAAACACCCACATAATTAAATGTGAGTGTTAAAGAGGTATATTTTTGGCAATTACCATAAGGACGATAGAACAGAAAACAATACCAAGTATTATTTTAATAAATTTTTATTTTTATTCCTAACTATATTATAACAAAAATGTCTTATATACACAATTCTAATCTTAGGCTTTTAGCCTTTTCAGCTCTATCTTTTTCAATCTTCTCAGCTCTTAGCCTGTTAGCTTCCAGCCTCTCAGCTTCTACAATCTTGTAGAGTTCACGCTGAAGCGGTAAAAGGCTGTAAGGTGGCCTCATCCGCCCACCTGTATGCTGATAACGGATGAACTGCTTTCTTTGCTGGTAACTGAAGCCTAATGACTTTATAGCTCTTTTAAGCTGTCGCTCCCTGAAGCCCTGCTTTACTTTAAACGCTTCAAGTCTCTCCTTTTGTTCTAATATCCATAAGGCTAGCTCGTCAATCTTAGTACCTATCACATACCAGCTTTCAAAACTAGCGTTATATGTTGTATGAGACATCCCTAAACTGTATAAGTCCTCTATCTCCTCTCGCTTAGCTGTTATAAAGCTCTGAGCATAATAGGGGTTGTACTTCGTCAGTAGTTCGTGCTCAGGCACAATGTGAGCGGTTGTACGGTAATGAGTTGTTTGTTTGACTCGCTTTATCTTCATGAACGACCTCCTTAAAAGGATAGACCCGCTATAAGCGAGCCCACTCCTCTAATTGTTGAGTTGTTACTTTTTTGCTGTTCATTGCTATTTTCAAATAAGCTATTTCTTCCCTAGTAGCAATAGGTTGCTCTCTTGTCGGGAATGGTGTAGCTCTCCCCTGTGTTAGTTTAAAGTCCTTATCATACACACGAGCTAAGGCTGTCATTGCTTTACACTCTAAGTCTGTTAGCGGTTGTTGTTTAGCCACTGTATAACCTCCTAGTCTTCTATCTCATACTGCTCAAAGAGAATATCGTAGAACTCTCTTTCATGCTTTAAAAACTTAGCAAGCTCTCTAGTTTTAAGCTGGTCTTGATTAATCATTGGGAAGCTTGGACGGTGTTCATCTAGCACATAATCAGAAGCATAGAGGCGACCTAGTTCGGTCAACCTCTTTACCTGTGAAGCGGTGAGTTGTCGTTTTTTAATCTTCATGAGTTACGCTCCTCACTGTAATCGTCTATAAATACCTGCTCATTAGACATATACTCTTCAAGTCTTGGGTCGTCAAAATCATCAATAATCACTACAGGGTCATGGCTGTAAACATTATGATTTTCTGTGAATAATGAGTGATACTTAGCTAACGAGTCAAGCGCCTGCTTTCTTACTGAAGCGGAAGGCTTAACCTCTATCACTTCCACAGAGTCCTCATACATCATTTTAGAGCCCTTTTTCACTGCTACAGGCTTACGGAGTACGACCTCCTTCTGCTCAATCATATTACCCTTAGCTATGTCAGATAACAGGCTGAGAGTCTCCTCAGCCGTTAAGATGTTATCCTTTGTAATCTGTTCCTTAATTTCAGCGATATAATTTTTTATATACGGTTTTGACAAGTTCTCATCTGCTATACGATTAGCACTCTTAGGAGAGTAGCCAGCACGACGAGCAGCCTCTGAGCCGTTCCAGCATTTAATATACTCCTCGCAAAACCTGCGCTGTCTTTCTGTCATCTTTTGTTTTGTCATTTAAACCCTCCTATCCTTATACGTTTGGGTTGTAATTAGCCCAACGCTTTTTTAATTCTTTTCTAGACCCAGAATGAGCGTCCTTACGTTTTACTTCATGGATAATTTTTTTGAACTCATCATAATAGTCACGAATGAAAAACTCATCATGTTCCGAGTCATATAACCATGCTTCGCCTTTTTGTCTCGTTGATTTTAATTGATTCCACACTGTGAAGCGCTCCTCTACTTCTTGAGCAGCTTCAGCACTTAGAACTGATGTTTTACGTAAGTCCTCTAGTTGTAAGGCGATACGCTCTAAAGCTTTGCCTTCAAACTTGTTACGAGCCTCAGAGTCTAGCACAGATAAATCAAAGACTGTTAGGCTCTCAGGGTCAACAGAAGTGATATAGTCCTCTAAGTCATCAGGTGTATACAGTGACATACGAGCCTTGAAGTCTTCACGACGTAACGCCTCTTGGGCTGGGTCATCATACACACTGTCTTTAAATTGTACTCGTGCAGCTTGTAATTCTTGTTGAGCAGTTTCAAATTGTTTTGTAGCGTGTTCCCTAATCTCCCCAACTACCTTTAATATCTCAGTTGTATACTTTTCTTCTAAAAAGTCAGCACGATAGCTAGCCCCTTTTTTTACTAACTCTTTTAAAATATCCTCGCCTTGTTCAATGATTGAGTTATATTTCTTGTCGTTTAATAATACTTTTTTAAGTGTTGTCATAATTAAGTTCCTCCGATATTTTTATTTTTTATATTTTAGTTGTTTAAATTTACGCCTGTTTTGCCTGATAAAATGCTTTCTAGAATATCCTGCTTAAAACTTTTAATTGCTCCAGTAGGTGTTAATGTGCCTAAACTAAATACTGGTGTATTTGTGAATGGTGTATTGAAGCGGCTAATATGTGGTGCAATTGCTTCATGGTCTTGAGGATACTGGTTATAAATGTAATTAAAATTATATTGCTCCTGATATATTTTTTTGTTCAGTTCATCTACCACAGTTACAGCTTCGTTATAAGCCTCTACTGCTGAATGGAGCTGAGCTCTTGCTGCCTTGATTTCTTCAGCGTAGTTAGCTGGTACACTAGCTCTACTGTTTAATAATGAGATAAGCTCAGGCTGACGGATAGAGGCGTGAGTCTTGATAAGACGTTCCTTTACTTCTTTTAATGTCTTCAGCTCTTCCTCTGCTGTTGCTTTTTTAGCTTTGAAGCGGTCAGCTTCCACGAGGGAAGAGTTAAGTAACGCTGTTTTAATTTCGTGCTCATATTCAGTTATTTCATCTTCTTTAGCTTCAATTTTGATTTCAAACTGTTTTAGTTCATCTTGCTGCTCAGTTACCAGTTTGTTAAAGTTATTAGTTAATCGTTCTGTAGTGTTCATATTATATTTCTCCTTTAAAATTGTTTTTAGTGTATTTTTACAAGGTGTCAACAATGAAATTGTCTTTTGTCAACAACCATTGTTGACGCCTAAACCCTTACGGGCTCTAAGGTTCAGAGTGTTTTTTACTAGCGTCAACAATCATTTTTTATCTTTTTTGAAATTTTTATTTTCTATATACATACACAAGGGGTAACTATATGGTATATAGCTTTTACTATTCTCTATTTATCTTTATATTTATTGTTGACATTGTTGACAGTATAGCTATAACCCTTGAGTCTCTAAGCTTCGAGCCGTCAACAATGGTGTCAACAAAACCGTCAACAGTCAACAATTAATCATCATTGTGTAAGGTATCGTTCCTTAATGATAAAGCCTCTCCCTCGCTTACCGTCGAGCAGCCTAATAGAGTCTTTTTTCTCTAAAATATCTAAAGAATTGAGCACCCTATTTATATCAGTAGTTTTCATTTTGTCAGGACTACCGATGCTACTCATAGCCTCGTTATAGATAATCTTAGCGTTAAGCCTTGAGACGTAGCGCTTACCGTCCTGCTCGTATGTTAGGTGTAAATTCTCAGGATATAAAAACCTTGAGCTGTCAGGAAGCGGGTTATTAATGTACTCAAGAATTGAGCTCTTAATACCGTCGTCAACTGTATGTTTTTCTTGTAACATTGTGGCCGTAGCTAAGACGTCTTTATCTTTCACAGGGTCAAGGTAAATAGATACCCCAGCTTTAAACTTATGGACTGCTTCAGCCCAAACCTGATTAATAATCTCTTCTGAGGCTTCAAAGATACTCAGCTCAGGCTTTTTGACTGCTACAGCTAAAGGCCAAAACCTACGCCCACCCGTTGAATCTTTTAAAAATTCAGCGTCATTAGTTGTAGCTATTGCTATAGATTGTCTTTTAACAGTCACTGGATAACGCTGATAGGCTTCTCTGTAAGTATCCTCTTGAGATGATAGGTAAGCTTTTACTTCATTTACTGACTTCTTGCTCATAGAGCTCATTTCGCTAATCTCGATTATCCATTTTCCTTTTGTTGTAATAAAGGCCTCTTTACTACCTATGTCGAGAGGGCTATCTGTAAACCACTGTTTACCTAATCGCTTGAGTGAGTATGACTTATACGCGCCCTGAGGACCATATAACACTAAGCAGTTGTCATATTTACACCCAGCGTCAAAGATACGACGGACAGCTGCTACTAATGTCGCCTCTGTTACTCTCCTTGTGTAAGTTGAGTCCTCTGCACCAAGATAATCAATAAAAAAGCTCTCTAGGCGCTCAACTCCGTCCCACTCTAAGCTGTTGAGGTATTCAGCTACAGGGTTGTAACGTCTCTCTTCAGCTATTGCGGTCACAATATCAGCGACTTTCTTATCAGCTTCAATGTTAAACTTAACGCCTATGCGGTTACGAATAGCCGCCTCGTCCGAGTCTCTGAATTGGATAGTATCGTCTTCAGGGTGTCGCCATTGCGGGAGACCGTCTATTTCACGTACACCACTAAACACATTGAGCCTGTAAGTATCTTTAAGATATGGGTCGTTACGTAGTATAAGCTCTACATTTTTACGAGTTGGAAGTATAGCCTCTGTCTTCGGGTGTCTCTGTAGCTTTTCACCCCACCCTTCAAAGTCAGGGTCGTCCACTGTATAAACTTCAAATTCTTCGGACGCTGAGGCTCTATTTTCACTCACATACTCGCTATATGTTTTCTTGTTGTTATACTCGATAGCAAGCTTGATAATGCTATTGAAGCCGTAACTAGCTGTAATAGAGCCGTCCAGTATGAAGCGTCTAGGGCTGTCGTACTTATCTCGGTATAGCGCTGAATCTATCATAATCTCGTTAACAGTCCCGTAGTCATTATCCGCATAGAAGAGTAAATCACTTATAAGACTATAATCTGCGTCACTTTGAGACTCAAACCCGTACTCGTTCATCACGTCTGCACCGTGCTTATACAGTGCAAGGATACGCTCTTTTTTATCAGAGTTAGCTTTTTTAATTCGTTTAAAGACTTCAGATTTTGGCGTCTCAGTTCGTTTTATGCTTTCAAGCGTTAACCCCTCATAATCTTTGTTCGGTTTATACTCCTCACCATATTGCGAGTAAATGCTGTTAATTAGGCCTGTATCAGTAGCAATAGCTGACACACTAGAGACTTGCCCCCCTGTGAGTGTTACGTATCGCTTAGAGGTATACGCTTCATAGCCCGCCTCTCTATTATTAAATGAAGGCTGATATTGAGTCCCAACGTCTCCGAAGATAAAAGCTCTTATCCCCTTACCGCTTGGACTGAGCTCGCAATAAGTTGCTTCTAGAAGCGGTTTAACTCGCTCGTCTGTTGCTGGGTCTGATACGTTATCAATGTCTATAGCTACTAAGTTCATCGACTCCTCAATCACAAGTCCTATACCGCTGTACGTTCCTCTGTTATAGCTTTTACTTACTTGCTCGAAGGTGCTCCAGCTGTTCGGGTCGGTAACCTTTGCCTTACGTCCAGTTTTAGCGTTGTAAGGTACTTTTGTTAATGTGTCAGAGCCTTCAAGCTGTGTAGCCTTCCACATAACAAAGTTGTTAAATTGTTGTAGTTCTTTTGGAATATTTTCTAATAAAACTTTTAAAGCTTGCTGTCCTTGTTGTAATGCCATAATTTATTAGCTCCTTAATAATATTTCCTCCTTTTTTTACGCTCTACATAGGATAGATGTAGGGCAACACCTTTTTAATTAAATAATTCTACTTTTTATAGAGTTCTCACCAGTACCTCTGTGATATAATTTATATTGATTACTTTCACAAGTAGTCAGTAGTTACTTCGCTTTGGACGGCAGGGGTAACTACTTTTTTGCTTCTGTTAAATGCGATAACACCATATCTATAGTGACTTCAATCTCTTTTCGTAGAGCTGTATAAGTATCGTTGTCAGCTTCTTTAATTGACTCATTAAGATTAGCTAGCATATAAATTGAATTTTCAATATTGCTCATGATTTTTTGATTATCCATTGGTAACCCTCCTTAAGCTTTATATAGGTAATCTTTATTTCTTTTAAATAGATATTGTTTAAATGCCTCGATTGATATTAAGCGTAGTGTTGGACTAAGCTCAACATACATGTCTTTTACGCCCTTATCATCTTGCTCCCATTCTTTTACAATGCGATAGACTGAAGTTTTCGAAATACCAAAGAGCTGAGCTAATTGCTTACGCTGTGCAAACAATGGCTGTGTCACTATGACATCTCTGTCAAGTAGCACATCCTCTCGCTGTGGCTCAATAATCTTTGCTGGCATTGACTCTCTCCTCCTCTTTTCTAATCAACTCAATAGCTGTTAAAAGTAACATGATAAATAGACACGAAGCATAATAGTAATGTGGCTGATATGCTAAGTCTTTAGATAGATACACTGCGATAATACTAAATAGAATAGTTTTTAATACTGATTTCATTGCATTGCCTCCTTTTCATTGATATTAAATAACTCCGATACTTCCTTTTCTAAAAGCCTACTAATCTCTCTAGCAGCTTTTGCTGAAGGGCTTCGTCTACCATTCACAATTTGACTTAAGTAAGACTCGTTAAGCCCTGCTAAGCCCGCAAGCTCACGAATAGAGAAGCCTTTCATTAGCATAGCTATGCGCAAGCTACGCTCATTCGCTAATAAACCCATAACCTCACCCCCCTTATATTTCTATAGAGATAATTTATTAATTTCCATCTCTATAGCGATAATAACATTAAGATATCACTATGTAAAGACTTTTCTACTTTTTATTGCATTAGAGGTTAAAATAAGTTAGTATTGCGATAAGGAGGAGTTTAACTATGAATGAAGTAGCGAAAGATATAGGTAAGTTTATAAAGGATAAAAGGGCTACATATAAAATAAGTACAACAGCATTAGCTAATGAGATAAAAATGAGTCAGTCTTATTTATCTTCTATTGAAAATGCGACTAAAAATACAACACCAAGCATATACGTACTATATAAAATATGTGTCGGCTTATCTTCTTTTGGGCACAATAAAAGAGAGTTGTTGTTAGAGGTATATCTTATTTATCGTAATGCTGAAGCGGTTGATAAAATTGATAATGAAATTTTTGAAATGTTAATTAAAGAAGAAAGTTCTATAAAAAGCATGGAAGCTATACCGCCTGACATCGATATAGACCTTTATGAGCTGTTAACTAATGAGCACAGTTATAAGCTTAGTTACAGTTACACTCACAATGAGTTTAAGGATACGGAGTATAAAATAATTATCCCTAACAGCCTTAAAGCTAATCTAAATATTTTAGTATGGAACTCTATTCATCAGCTAATAGCTAGTAAGGGCAGGTTTATTCTAGATAGCACGACTGATAAGGATAAACTACTCAGTAAAGAGGACGTAATGAAAAAAGTATCAGAGGACTATGAAGAGAACGCTAAAGACTTTGAGCTTGACGCTTCAGGGATAATGTAGAGAGGAGGCTCAGCCATGCACATAAGAGAAGAGATAGACGCTAAGGGCAACAAGCGCTATAGGTTTGAAGAGTCTTATACCGACCCTCTGACCTTAAAGCGTAAGCGTACCAGCGTGACCTTCCCCAAACACACGAGAGCAACAGAGAGAGAAGCTGGCAGGCTCTTAGCCAATAAGATTAATAAAATTGTGAATGATAAGACGACTAAGGACTTTAAACAGCTCACCTTTCAGGAGGTTGCTGACGAGTGGCTTGAACATTATAAGAAGACCTCAGGCTCTAAGCATGGTACTATCGTTCACAAGACTAGCCTCTTAAGAGGGTTAAAAGGTCATGTACCTGCTGACGTTCTGCTTTATAGGCTTGATTTAAAGTTTTATCAGGACTTTTTCTTTAAATTGCATGATGAGGGCAAGAGTAACTCCCTGTTAGCCTCTTATCTTCAAACTATAAAAGTGATATACAAGTACGCTGATAAGTATTATAACTTTGATACGCCTAGGTTTATTGATGATATAGCTCTACCTAAGAAAGCTGTCACACGAGAAGAGCTACAGACTAAAAGAGAGAAGTACCTAGAGAAGCATGAGCTTAAATATATTTTAGCAGCATTAAACAAGTTAGCTGAGAGTGCTCAACAGCCTAGCTCGAGACGTAATTATAAAACTTGTGCTTATATTGTCGAGTTCTTAGCCCTTAACGGTATGCGAGTTGGTGAGCTCTCAGCCTTACAGGCGGATAACATAGACGAAGTTAACAAGCTTTTAACGATTGACGGTACTATATCTTGGGTTACAGGCACAAGTAAAGGGAGCTTTGGAGTTAAAGACACTACTAAGACTGAATACAGTTACAGACGTATAGCACTCAGCGAGAGAAGCTTAGAGATTATCAGAGCTGTTAACCTTATGAAAAAGCAATCTATAGCTTGGGACGCTGTTTACGTTGATAGAGGCTTTATCTTTACCAACTCAACAGGTAACCCATTCAAGCCTATGTACATTAATAGCATGATTAAAGACGCTATAGAGCTCCATAATGCTCAGCCTGAACTACCTGAAGCGGATAAGATAACTAAGAAGATAACCTCACACGCTTTGAGACACACTCACATATCACTATTAGCTCAAGAGAATGTGCCTCTTAAAGCAATTATGGAGCGTGTAGGTCATCACGACCCAGCAACAACTACAGCAATTTATACTCACGTTACTCAAAATATGCAGGATAAAACGAGAGATTTATTAGAGAACATTTTAGCCTAATTTTTCAGTTTTTAGCACAGTTTGCCGAATTTTTGCCGAATATTTTAAGATTTTAACACAAGTAAACCCCTAAAGCCTTGTAGCTCTAGGGGTTATTATTGTACTTATGCTTTATGACCAGCAATCAATCCATTACGCTTCATTGCTGTTCCTTGCTCTGTATATGATACTGCACGGAGCACACTATTCTTACCAAATCTGACTTTCAACTGATCAACAGTCTTTTCTAATCTTTCCTTTTTTGCACGTTCAAACTCATCGACAAAGAGTGACAGCTGACGATCTTCCTCGCGTATAAAATTGGTTAAAGAGATATTCACCGTTCTGTACATGCGCGTCTTATCACATAATTGCATCATAAACCCCCAAACAACCTGAAAAATATCTGCGGTTAAATTCGTACCTTCTGATAAGGTATAGCTTTTATTTACTTGACCTTCATCACTATAAGTGACAGTAAAAGAAATTGTACGTGCAATCATATTCTCAGCACGGAGTCTAAATGTTACTTCTTCAACATGCTCTAATACCACTGCACGTAATTCATCAAATCGATAATCACGCATTAAAATCTGACTCTTATTAATTGAAGGTTTGTAGATATGGTGCTTCTCCCGAATTAAGCTTGAATCAATACCATTTGCATGAAGATGCAGATCAACACCGATAATTCCAAAATCACGCTTTAAATAGTGATGCGGATAATTAGCCAGCTGACCAATCGTGAAAATCCCCTTTTGATTGAGCTTCTTTTCTGTTCTGCGATTAATGCCCCAAAATTTACTCAGTGGCTCAATCGACCACATTTTTTCAGGCACATCTTCATAATGCCATTCTGCAATCCCATCTGGCTGCTTCTTCGCTTCCATATCGAGTGCAATCTTACTGAGTAAGACGTTATCCCCTATGCCAACAGCACATTGAATTTGCGTCTTATCATAAATCTCATTCTTAATCTTCAAAGCAAGTTTATAAGGTGACTCGGCATATAAACGATAACTCTTTGTAACATCCATAAAAAATTCATCAATACTATATTGATGATAATCTTCCGGCGCAACATATTGGAGTGAAATTTCAGCAATCTTACTCGCTACTTTAAGATAAGTATTCATAGATGGATTGATAATGTAAATATCTGATTGGTGTGGAATTTCAAATAAACGAGACCCTGTCTTAATACCCATGGCCTTCAGTGGTGGTGTGGCAGCAAGTACAACCGAACCTTGACGTTTCGTGTCAGCGACAACAGCGAGCTTTGTTGTCATAGGATCAAGTCCTTTCATGATGCAGGACACACTCGCAAAGAAACTCTTCTGGTCGACGCAGAGGACATTTCTCTTCTCGCATAGACTGTAATCATACATAGTAAGCACCCTCTTATAATCTTTGATGATATATTTATGGTAACAGAACATACGTTCTATTTCAACAAAAACAGAACATGTGTTCTATTTAAGATTATAAAAATACAATAAATAAACGGCTAATATGGACTGTCACTCCATATTAGCCGCAAAAAATCATAAAAACTTGCAAAAAAGTTCGGCTAATGTGGAGTGTGATTCCACATTAGCCGGAAAATTTGAAGTTAACTACAAATACACTTCATTATGAAAAAATCGTAATTAGTACAATAATAACAATCGGCAATCCACCAAGCATAAATAAGACAAACCAAGCCATCGGTCGCGCCATATTGAGCGTCATTCCGATATCGGAAAGTTTTGGCACCCATACATTCTGATCATCTTTGTTGAAGTAAAACAAGCCAAGAATATAATTTTCTTCGTCATAGTAAGGTGCTTTATTATCAGTAGAGGTAGCTGCGATGTGTCTAAATTTGCGATCCTCAGCAACCTGAAGATATACACAAACGCCAACAATCAATATCATGATAACAATAAGAATATTAAATACACCGTTCGGTAAATAATCTGAATCAAAGAGCACTGGACGTATCAATATTAAGATAAATAAAGCTGTCATCGTAAATGAAAGTAAATTCATCATCATGCTATTAATCAGTTTTGTCTGTTTAATATATTTTACAGACGCTGATTTCGCCACCGGGTTCACAGTCGAATTAAAGAATTGTGTCCCTTTCTCGGCAGCCCAAAGTGTAAAGAGCATCAATAAACCGATAATACCAACACCATATACACTAAAGAAATTCTTCTGACTGAAATCATCCGCCTCACCATTAAAATTCCAGTGTGTTGCAATCGTGTCAGGTATTTTATCATAATTCAAAGTAACAAAGATAAAGGCAACAATAAAACCAAGCAGTTGCATAAAAAATAAGAAATTAGGCAATGCTGAACTTTCATCCATCAAGCTCGTATCTGTTGCCTTAACAACTTTTATGTCTTGCATCCATTGTTCTTTTGTCTTTACGGATTTCAAATGATCGTGTGCTTGCTTGTAGATAAAAACAGCACCAATAATTAATAAATGCAGCCATATGATAAATAGTAGTATTCCAATTGATTCATTAAAAATATAATACGTAATACCATTCAGTAAAGTTATACCAACTGATAATCCGATAATTTGTTGTATAAAACGCGATTTAACTGTTTGAATAATACGATTATTCGTTTGTTTTTCAGGGACAAACACGCTAAATAAAATATTTCGACGTACAAAACGTGCATTTAATAAGAACAATAATCCGATTAAAAGTAATAATCCACTTAATAATAAACCTTCCATGACTAACCCTCTCCTTCAAGTAATTTCAGTAAATCGTTAATACTTAATTGCTTACACTTCGCTTCATCAATAATCGGTTTCAAACGATTGAGTAAATCCTCTTTCTCAGAATCAGTTGCGATTTTTAACGCATCAGGATGAATGATCGCACCAGACTTCGGCTGCACAAGAATCAATTGTTTCTCCTCCAGATAATGATAGGCTTTGTTCACCGTATGCATATTAATCTGAAGACTCTTCGCAAATGCTCTGCCGGATGGTAACGGATCATACGGGACAACATTACCTACTGCGATGTGATGAATGATTTGGTTTGCCAGTTGTAAATAAACAGGTGTACTGCTCGTTTCATCAATTTCTATGTACATTGAACCACCTCTCTGTTATACAAAGTATAGAACAGATTTAAAGACAAAAATAAAAACCAATCTGTTATACATTTATTATAACAGATTGGTGTAGGATTACAACTTGAAATGTTTCATGACTTCTTCGTGAGTATAGGTTACTTTATGGTTCAAATGCTCAAGATAAGCAATATCAGCATCACGAGCATCCTGAATATCTTCCATATGATTTTGACATCTCTCAACCCATAGTTTTTCAAACGCTGCTTCTCCTAGAATGCGATGGGATAGATCATTAATATGATAAATATTTTCTTGTTCACACCACTTTATACAATCCAGATATAATTGCATCTCTACTGATGTATTATCAATATCATAAATTTCAACAGGGATATCAATAACCCCTCTTTGGAAAGCAACGAAACAACGCGTATGACCATCAACGATATAAAATTGATTGTCGTACTGAATTACTGAGATTATTGTATTTTTGACAGAAACATCATCCAGCCATTCACTTACCTCATCCACTTTACGTTGATTCAAAAAGAGTTGAGTAAGCTATAGATCACTAATATTCATGAAATAATCACATCCTATTAAGCGTTTAGTTCACTAATATAGTATACTGTACCAATTCTCCTAACGATTTGTAATTAAGTGTTCATAAAGATGCTCAACCCTACCCTTACTATCCCATTGATGATAAGTATCAAATAATTTCTTAATATCATTGTCGTATAATCGAACGAGGTCAGTTACTTTGATAAAACTAAGCCAGTAATGTGGCATAATATACGTTTCATTTTTAGAATAAATATCATACGTAAAATTTTCTAATGTTATGTCGTCATAGCTTTGAGCATAGTAGTCAAATAAATCTTTTTCCAATTGATATACTTCATCAAAAAGTACATCATTAAAAAAGAATTTTCTTGGTAAAAAAGTCGCCATTCCTTCTTCAAACCACATATCTTCACACGTTGAATTTTCATCGTCAAACTCAGCAAGAAATAAATCGATATGATGCGTAAGCTCATGTCCGAATATAGCTAGTACTTCATTTTGAGTATTTTCTTTATAAAATGATGCATATTTATTTTTAAATTGTTCAGGTAACAAATTTGAAAGATAAGATTCCCAGTAATCTAAATCTGCGCACATATAAATTGCTTCATCTCGTGTAAAAGCAGGTACAGGTTTATTAAGTACATCCTCCATGACAAATCTTGAAGTCCAAAATACGCCAGAAGGTGTATCAGAAAGTTGAAAATTATCTTGAAGATACTTTTGATATTTGGCTATTTCAGTATGGAAATATTGAATAACATCTTTGTATTTTATAAAATCATTATTATTCTCAAATGTGAATATCGGTTTCAAAATCATCAAACCTTTCGTTGTATCGACATTATAATTAAATATATAATGATATTATACAGAAAATTCTTACAAAAGGTGATACTAGCTAAAGATATGTAGAGCTCATTCATAATACATTGTCCCATGTACTATCAAAATCAAATTCTTCTTCTTTTTTACGTTGTTCGATTATAAAGGATGTTCCTAAAGTTTCAAGCATGGAATTCCACTGATCTTCACCTATTAATACTGCACTAATATTACTAGGAAAGAAGTCTTTAATTAAAATTGCTTCATTATTATCATTAACTAACCGAATTAGAGATTCTAAATGCTTTTGCGCATATTCAATTGAGAATGTTTTCATATCATTCATCTCCAAATGTAATTATTAAACTCTATAATTCGTCCCACGACCAGTTCCAACTTTAAAAACATACCCACTTTCACATAGATGATTGACTAAACGAATAACCTTAGATTTATTGAAAGGTGTTCTTTCTACAAGCTCGCTACTTGAAAGTACATAACCAGATTTAAGTGCTTCCATGATAACACTTTCGTCTTTTGTGACTTTTGGTTTTGCATTAATGACAGGAAGAATGATTTTAATACTTGTATCTGAAATAATAAATTGAGGTTTAACTGCAGCTTCACTATATGCTTCTTTAATACGTTGTATCCCTGTTTCAAATACTTCAATATAGCCTAATCTAAAAAATATATTTGTCAAAATAGGGTTTCTTAAAACAGAAATATTATTTTCAAGATAATCAAATTCGCTGATTCCACTAGGTAAGCCACCAGGAGATGTAATTTCTATTTTATCCTGATACATTGCAATGTTAATATGACTATTAATATCCCAATGACGGTGAACGATGGCATTAGCTAAAGCCTCTCTAAATGCATCTTTTGGAATAAACGTAACTGGTTTTCTATACATTCCTTCTATTTGATCATATTCATAATATCTTTCAAAGGTTTCAATAGCTGTTTGATAAGCAGATAAAATTGAAATATTCGAAAGTTTAACTCTATCAAGAATTTCGTTTATCGAGTAACCAAATCGAGCGATATCAATACATGAAAAATTATTGTTGTCTGCAAGTAGAGATGCAACATTATTATATTTATCGTTTATATTGATTAATCCAAGCGTCTTATATAAATCATCATTTACAGATTTAATATTAAGATTTTCAATAAGTATTTTAGATAGTGTATCAAAAGAAAACGAAGAAGCATTCGATTCTAATGCTTCGAAGCTTAAATTTGAACCTTCAAGCACTAATCGCTTTAATTCAAGTTGGTCAACTTCAATTGTAGCAGTATCACTTCTTCGATACGCTTTACCTTTGTACAAATATGGTTTATGAATGCCTTTTTCAACTTCTAAACAAATTGTATTATTCTTCTGAATAGATAAGGTGTAATTGGGTTTGGGAGTGATACTATCATTTATTTTGTATTCTATATCTAAAATAACTTGATTGATATTATCGAAACCAATATATTCACCTCGATCGGTAATACCAAAAATTATTTTACCAGTTCTAAAAATAGCATATGCGCTAACAGTTTTTAAAAATTGATTCATAACAGATTCTTTATATTCTAAAACTTTACTTTCATGCACTAATAAACACTCCCTCTGAATTACATATTACACCAAACAAAAAATGCAACGCAAAAATTTGCGTTGCATTTTTGTTTATATAATTATTATCTTTATAACCTCTTCAACAACTTCACAAACTTACCGTATTCATCTTCACCTTCAAATAATACTTCAGTGAATCCTTTCTTTTCATACAAGTGTCTAGCATTTAAGTTATCAGTATCAACGCCTAACGAAAGCTCTTTGTATCTTAATGACTTAGCTTTCTCAATTAAATAATCTAACATGATACCACCAATCCCACGATTGCGATGCTTTTCTTTAACAATCATTCGCGATAAATAGACACGTTGATTTGGAATGGTATAATCCACATCATGATGCGAAAACACTAAGGAACCTTCTCCAATAAATTCATCATTCTCTGAATAAATAAATGTTATCCTATTGCCACTTGCGATTTGATTATAAAAGTTTTGAATCATTTCAGGATTTTCTTTTTTACCCCAAATATTTTCGCAAAGTTCAAATTCATCAAGGTTAAGCTACTTAATTTGATATTGTGACATTTAACTCTCTCCTACAACTTCATTGTCATCTTAACTGTTTGCAAAGGATAATCATAAAAATAATCTACATATTCTTCACTGATAACGAAGTTTTTCGATTGATAAAATTGAATTGCAGAGTTATTTTCTTTTTCAACTTCTACTTCAAAAGAAACTTCTTTTGAGTTCGTATCTATGTTAGATATCGCTTCACTCAACAACTTAGAACCAATCCCTTTACCTTGATATGCTTTCAAAATGTAAATTGCCATAAGCATTGATTTATTTCCTTCTAACAAGTATGAAAGATTTACGAATCCAACGATATTTTTATCATTTGTAGCAACTAATAAAATTGACTTATCAATTCTTTTCTTAAGCATATCTTCACTATAAGATTCATCTAGAAATTTGTTTTGAATGTCTACTGGAATAATGCCTTCATACGTCTCGTGCCATGAAACCTTTGCTACATTTTGAATTTCAGTAATGTCATCATAAGTTGCTTTTCTAATGTTAAAAGTCATGGATATCACCTCGGTCAATTGGAATTACATATAAGTATATAGAATTTTCGGAATATTATCATTAAAAAAATCAAAGCTAACCATCAAATTAGCTTTGATTATCAACATTATCTAGCTTACTTTCAACAAAATATAAAATAATATTATGAACTAACACCATTGCAACTATAGTAACGACATTTAAATTAATTGCAGCAAAAAGACTATCCATGGCTACTAAAGAAAAATAGCTACAAATAATGCTGATAACTAACTTAATTAATATATTTAACGAATCTTCTTTGTTGATTTTCAATATTACCTTTATTATTGTTTCGATTATTAAATCTAAAATTATTGAAATTACATAAACAAGTAGTAAAAATACAAGTAGTAAAAACAGTGATTCATACGAACTTTTAAAAGCATTTATTAGAAAAAGATCAATAATAAATGGCGACACTATTAGTAGTACCCCACCAATAACAAAACCTAATGTAACCAATATATTTTTCATGTTTCACATCCTAATAACAAAATTTTATCGATACAAAATTTCATTCACAGCCCAAATATGATGATCGTGAAATAACAGATGTTCAAATTCATCAATTTCTAACCACACGACTTCATAATCTTCTTCTGATTTATTAATGATTTTTTCTAACAAGGTGCACATATAAAAATGTCCGTCACTTAATAAGGGTTCGTTAGTTTGACTCATAAAGTATCGATTTGCATTGCCGATATAATTGCCTATGGACACAGAATATCCGGTTTCTTCAATTAATTCTCTTTCCAAACAATCCTGATGGCTTTCGTTAGCTTCAATACCGCCACCAGGTAAAAAATAATGTCCATTTCCATTTCTTACTGCTAATAGTTTGTCTTTAGATTGATTAAAGATTACAGCATAGATACCTGTTCTTTGAACGTAGTCAATACCATTTAATTTTTCTCCAAAGTAATCACTCATGATTCAAACCCTATTCTTTCAAAAGTATGTAAACTTTGATTATTGAATTCTACTTTATAAATATCTGGTTTCGATGTGTTTTTCCAAAAATCAAATCCAATAGAAGAATCAAAATAGTTCAAAATGGCAGTTAATATGTTACCATGTGTACCAATAGCAACTATATGTAATGAATCATTATTTAAAATTTCTATTATTATTGGAATCGACCTTTTATGTGCATCTCTAGTACTTTCTCCACCGTCTAATTTAAAATCAATATCGATAAATGACTGCTTTATTGCCTCATCAATTTCTGCTTTCTCTAACTTATAAGGTCCTTTTAATCTCTTCTCTCTTAATTCATCGTAAATAATAATCTCACTGTGATTAGCAAGTTGTTCTAATGTTTGAATTGCTCTAGTATAAGAACTGGAAATAAATTGATCAAATTGAATATTGGCTAATGTTTCAGCAACTTTTCTTGAATCATCAAATCCTTTATCTGATAAAGGTCGCTCTCGTTCAGCACCAAATATAAAGGGAGATTCGGCGTGTCTAATGAAATATATTGTTGTTTTATTCATCTATAAACCCCTTATACAAATTTTAATCAAATAAATTTCTGAGTAACTATACCCTTACCATCTTCAAACTCAACAATGCCATACGCCCCGTTAATGAATGTTATTTGTGGTGGCTGATGACCGCAATCAATGTCATAAATAATAGGAGTTTTTAACTCATTATAAAGGTCTTGATAGACGTCTACTATTGTATATCCATCTGAATCAAAACTAACTGGCGTTCTACCAAATAGTATGCCAGAACAATTTTCGAACCAACCTGCATATTTCAATTGTACAAGACTGCGTCGAAAATCAGTAGGTGAAAGTTCACAGTTTTCAAGATACCAAATTACTGGATCATCGCCTATATAATCTTTTCTAAACTGATTTACATCTCCATATTGCGTTCCTACTAAATGACGAATAACATCGATACAACCACCTAACAATCTACCTTCTATATTGATATTTTGATTATTCACTGTTTTCCATTCAGTCTTTTTATCGAAGTTATATACATAATTAGATGGGTTTGTATGGTCCCACTTACTTTGATACATCTCAGAAGAATATTGTTTAATCGTCTCACCTTGTTTTGTTTTCAAAACATCTAACCATTTTGCAGTCGTCACATCAGAATATTTACCTCGGAGATCAACTAAATTTGTGCCATGAGCTGTTGCAATACCAGTCTGTAAAGTAATAGCTAAAAGAATTGCACTGATATCCGAGTAACCTAAAATCCATTTATTTTTTAATGTCTCATAATCAATTTTATCAAGTACTTCAATCGCTAGTTCTCCTCCCCAAGGAGGAATAATAATATCGATATTTTCATTTTGTATGAAATCGATCAGTTCATTAGCCCTAATTAAAGCATCAGCAGATTTTGCTTTATGTTGTGTAAACGTAGTATCACCAATAATAAGAGGATTTTCTGGTTCGAACTTCTTTCTTATAGAATCAATCAAATGGTGTAGGTTTGAATCGATACCAGAAGAGGGAGCTGTAACACCAATTTTGAAATTATCATTTAATATTGGATATTTGATCATACGCTTGTTCCCCTTTGAAGTTTATTGAAATTCCTTTAAAGTTTTCACCAATTCATCAACAATATTCTCTTCCGTTACTAATATATGCTTAACATTATCGAGATGATAAAAAGTAGCTGAGTTTTCGACAGTTATTGATTCTTCATTAAAATAAGCAAGAATAATTGGTTTGTTGCAACCTAGTGCAATCCCCATCTCTATATGTGTTCCTTTTCCACCCGGTAATAGTACTATAAGTAAATCCGCATCCTTTACAGCATTAAATTCTTCAATTCCTATATTTTTTAATTTTAATTTATTGTCTGCTTTTTCATTTTGAGTCCAGTTATATGTATTAGTAAAACCTAAATTGTTCAAAGATATAATTGTTTGATTGACAAGCTCCTTATTTGCGAAACTACTTGCAATATAATATTTCATTTTTGATTATCCTCTACTATATTAATTAATTTTTTTAGGTTATTATTTAATTTATATTTGTCAGAAATTTTTTCTATTACTAATAATACTTGTTGATTTAACACATTAATAGTTTTACTATTTGATTTTTCTCTTTCTATATAATCTAATATATCTAATTGCAAATCATCTAATTTACTTCGGTTCCCTTGATACTTTGACCAATCTCCTAACGCATTTGGTTGAAACTGTTTCTCTAAATACCATAAATAACAAAGTAAGTTGGTCATTTGATTTATCATATGATCTAAATAAAATTTTTCGTTCTATATCTTCTTTTATATTTTTCAATAAGAAATGCAATGTATTTATTACTAATAAACTGAATTTGTTGTTGTGATGGAGAGACTAAGATATCATTTGATAAATTTTTTATCGTTAATAATTTACTTTCAAAATCCTTCATTATTTTTATCGATAATTAGTAAATGTCTTGAGCCAGCCGATATAGATTTATATTGATAGAAACTAGCGTTCATATTATCTCCTTGTTTATATCATAATAATAAACGAATAATCAGATATTGAATTCTTCCGAAAGAATTCCAAATACATAACTACTCGTCCATTCACCCTTACTCCAATAATCTTTTATGAAATGAGCTTCTTTTCTCATACCTACTTTTAAGCATAATTTCTCAGAAGCTTTATTTCTATCGTCACAGACTGCCTGAATTCTATGTACCTCATAATTATTAAATATATATTCAAGCATTACTAATAAAGTTTCAGTTGCATATCCTTTTCCACTAAATTCATTTAAAAAACTAAATCCAACTTCAACCGTTTGTTTCATTTCTGTATACCATGCATGAAATACACCTATTACTCTATCATTAAAAGAAACAGCTAAGTTTACAGCACGATCATTATCTAAATCACTTTTTATGAGTAAATTTTTAAAATTAACTTCTTTATTGGATTCATTCCAAGCATCATGTAATAAATATTTACATGTTTCTTCATTATTATAAATTTGATAAACATCATCGATGTCACTTGCTTTAAAATTTCTAATCACTAATCTTTCCGTTTTAATATACATATTATCACCATTTCTTTAAATTTTTAAAAAAGTACAGACTTATCCCTTGTTTAAAATTTTAAAAGAAAATAGCAATGCTAAATCCATATCCAATTCCCAATGATTTAATTGATCTTTTTTTCATATGGATTTCCTCCTGTATATTTATATAATTATAACATTGTGAATAAATATCATCATCAAAAGATAGTTTTATAGATAATAATAACAATAAAGGTTAACGTGCTAAAAATATGTAATTGTTAACTAGGTGTAACATCTATGCGAAAAACATATAAAAAAGCACCTCTCGAACAAATTCGATAAGGGCTATAAACGTGTATTCAATTGAACACAAATTGCTGATGCAATTTGCGTACCAAATCTGTAAGCAAGTAAACTTGCAACAGCTGCAGCCTAACATTTTGAGAGCTGTGGTGAACGACGAGCGCCTTATACCCAAGTTTTTTACGTTCAAAAAACTTTAGGGTTTCGTATAGTTGTATATACTGTCCTAATCCTTGAAATTAAAGGATTTCTTTTTTCGATTGCATAGAATTGCATCAAATATTACTTAGGGGAAACTAAAGGGTAACTCAATAAACTGCTGGCCGGTGGTTTTTATATACATAAAATATATTATTGGAAGTTGTATATATATGTTATAACTCTCTTATTTTTCAAAATGCATTTTTAATTCTTATAAAATTATATAATAATATTATTTCTTTCCTCATTCCTTATAATACTACATCACTAATATGATTTGA